>CAZJMZ010000294.1:0-3717 GCA_964547115.1 uncultured Anaerolinea sp.
CTATAGAAGATGGAAGATTGGCGAAGCTTATGAATGTAGGGACTCACCGCACTTAATTTCCCGCGTTGTTTTGCAACCAAAAGTAACCCCAGCGCACCGATGCATTCGATGTGATTGTGTTCGGCAATCACGCGGGCACGTTGATCGTCGATCAGCAGGGCGTCCGCCGAGAGTTGTTTGTAGAGAGCCATCGCTTCGATCTCACCCCGTCCCAGCCCACCAGCGGCGACAACCCAGCGATTGATATCCACCGTTACCACCCGGTCTGCCAAAAATCCACCCAGTACGTCAGAATACGGTTTTTCAGGCGCAACAACCTCCAAATATACTGCTTCGGGTATTTTGAGGTTGTCATAGACTTGTAAAATGACTTCCAGCCCATCGCAAGCCGCAAGGGCGATCAAAGCGGAACTGTCAGCAACAATCAGCATGGGTTATTTCCCCACACCAAATTTCTTAACTTCCTTTTCCAGCTCAGCGGGTGTTTGTGTTCGCAAGACAACACCCTCTCGTTTACAGAACTCCAGGAAATCATATCGATCCAACCCGGCCAACTCACTTGCCGCGCCGACCGATACTTCACCTGCCTGATACAACCCCAGCGCGGCGAACATACGGATTTTGCGGGTCGCTTCTTCAAGTGACTCGGTCACAAACTGGCCTTCAGGAAGGGAAAAAGATATTTGCATAGTGACATTCAACTTTCTTTGCACCATTTCGACTAATTATACTGCGATGTCAGCCATTGCTATGTATTCGCAAGCCCCCATACCGGGGCGGATTGCCTTACCGATCAAGTACACCAACTGCGTGGAATCCCCAAAATATACATCGGTATCCATGTAACGCCTTTATGCCTGGGTGGACAGGCGGTTGAGCTATGCTGTGCTCTTCGCATCCAATGCGCGGAAGCGATGGAGCAGGTAGATGGTGATGGCGAAGAGAGCGATGGCGGTGGCTTGGTGCAGCAGGGCGATGACGATGTTGACGTAGGAGAGCACGGTGAGAATGCCAAGGACGATCTGTAGTGCGACAACGGCCACCAATCCGCTGAAGCCCCGGAGCAAGTCTGGTTGGTTGTGGCGGCGCACTGCAACATAGACGTAGACGACCATGGCCAGCACGGCGAAGGCAAACCAGCGGTGGATGAAGACGATGGTGACGGGCGCTTCAAAGAAGTTGAGGAGGGAGTTGAAGAGGTTGGGCGGAACCCACATTCCGAACATGAGCGGCCAGGTATCAGAGACGTGCCCGGCCTTGAGCCCGGCGGTGAAACCGCCGTAGGTGATCTGGACGAGGAGTACGGCGAAGAAGCCCAGAGTCAGCTTTGAGGAGGTGGACCAGGGGGCGGGTTTGGCCGGGAAGCCGAACTGGTGACCGAACGCGGTCCACAGGGCGAGGCCGAGCAGGGTGAGGGCCAGCAGCAAATGGATGGTGAGGTTGAAGTGACTGACGGCGGGGCGGTCAACCAGTCCGCTGGCGACCATGAGCCACCCGGCTACGGCTTGTGAGATGAAGAGCATGCCCATGAGGAAGTAGATGCCGAATTCCTTGAGAGGAATCTTTTTGGTAAAGAGAAAGTAGAAAACGGGAATGGCGTATACCAGACCGGCCAGGCGGGCGATATTGCGATGGATCCATTCCATGTAGAAGATGTATTTGTATTCATCCAGGGTCATGGTCGAGTTCACTTTGATGAACTCGGGGGTCTGCTGGTATTTGGCGAACTCCACCTCCCAGGCTTGCTGTCCGATGGGGGGCATGGACCCGGAGATGGGGTTCCATTCGACGATGGAGAGGCCGGAACGGGTGAGGCGGACGAAGCCGCCAAAGACAACGAGGAAGGCCACGATGGCGGCGAAGGTGTAAAGCCAATTCATTACGGCGCGGTTTGAGATTTGAGGCATGAAGAACTCCAGACGGGAGGGGTGGTGGAACGTTTGATTGGCAGACGGGATGGAAGTTTGCGAAACGCGCGGGATTATAGCACCAGCGGGTGAGAGGCTGATTAAGCAGTAGCAGGCCGGGGGTGATGGGGATGCGTTGGTCGCATCTGGAGTCTGTGCGGGTGAAAAAATCCCGCCGGTGGGGGCGGGATTTTTATGCGTCAGCCTTGTTGTAGTTGTTGGAGCAGTTGCCGGTATTGGTCGGCGTTGGGCGGGTTCATGAGGAGGATCTGGTTGATGACGACCATGGCTTCCTCTTTTTTGCCAATATCGAGCAGGCTTTCGGCGATGCCATCGAGGGTCTTGATGGCGTCTTCGAGGCGGCCCGCCTGGTGATAGGCCTGGGCCAGGGCGCGCTGCAGGGTGGGGTCGTTGGGACGTTCGGTGAGCAGTTCTTCGATGAAGGGCACGGCCTGGGCGCGGTTGTTGCTGGTCTGCAGGTAGGCGAGGTAGCTTTCAAGTTCGGCGCTGGCCTGGGCGGTCTGGCCCATGCGCAGGTTGAGTTCGATGAGTTGTTTGCGGGAGGCTTCGTCATCGGGGCGCAGGGTGCGGATCTGTTCGTAGACGCGCAGGGCCTGCTTCCAATCGAGACGTTGCATGTCAATATCGGCCATGCGCTGGAGGATGTGGACGTTCCATTGCCGGTCGGCGTTGAATTGCTGGACGACGCGCAAGGCGGTGGTATAGGTTTTGCGCGCCATGTCAAGTTCGGCGAGGCGGTAGTAGATATCGGCGAGTTCGATGTATTCGCGGATGGCATCTTCAACCTGGCCGCGGGCGACGAGTTGGTCGATGAGTTTGGAGCGGACGGTCATGTCCATGGGGGCGAGTTGGACGACACGTTTGAGGATCTTGGCCGATTGGGCCGATTCGCCGCGCACGCTGTAGGCGGCGGCAACGGCCGTGAATTTGGCGATGGCTTCGTTGATGTGATTCTCGCGCACGAGCAGGTCGCCCATGAGGGCGTGCAGGGGCAGGTAGGTGGGGGCGAAGACGATGGCGTGGAAGGCTTCGTCCATGGCGGTGCGGAATTTACCGGCGCGGGCCAGTTGGTTGATGGTGTTGATGGATTCGAGTACCTGGCTGGATTGGGCCTGCAGGATGATATCGGCAAGCGGCATGAGCATGTCGCTGTCCTGCTGTTTTTGCATTTGTTCGCGGGAACGGTAGAGATGGTCGCGCCAGTCTTTGCGCATGAGCATGCTGTTGATGTTGTCGCAAATGCGCTTGAGGGCGGCTTCGTCGGTTTGGGTGGCCTGGGCTTCGATGAGCGGCTCATACATCTGGCGGATCTCATCGGAGTGTTCTTCGGCTACCAGGGCCGAATCGGCCAGTTTGAGGGCTTCGAGGTATTCGATGGAGGCGGCTTGAAAACGGCCCAACCTTTGGTTGATCTGGCCCATGAGCAGACGGGCGGCGAGGCCAAAGTCGTTGTGTTTGACAGCGTGGGCCAGGTGGCGCAGGGAAGTCTCGCGCCGGTCGGTGGTGGAGCGGAGCAGGCCGAGGTCGAAATACAGGGCGGGGTGGGTGAAACCGGCTTCGAGGGCGTGTTCGAGTTCGTCGGCGGCCTGGGGATCTTTGCCCTTGCTTTGGGCGTCGATGGCGGCGCCGAGGTGCAGAACCACTTTGGATTGTTCGTTCTGTTGCAGGTTGAGTTGGCCGGTGCCGCGCATGAGGGCGCTGAGGCCTTTGCGGGCCTGGACGGAGGGGCCTTCGTCGGTGGTGTATTCGAAGAGGATCTCTGCCAGCCGGGTGAGGGCTTTTTGGCGGG
>CAZJMZ010000295.1:0-3699 GCA_964547115.1 uncultured Anaerolinea sp.
CCGCGGCTGGGGTCCACCATGCTGTATTTCAGGGTGCGGGGCTGACCATCACTGAGCGCCATCCAGGCTTCATCGAGCACACGATGTTCCATATCCCCGCCGCCAACGGTGCCAATAAAAGTCCCATCAGGGTAGACGAGCATCTTGCTGCCTACATGCCGCGGCGTGGAGCCTTCGCTCTTCACCACGGTACACAGCGCGGCAGAGCCATTATTCTTTTCGAGTTCAGCAAGCGCCTGGTAAATATTAACAGACATTATTCCTGCGCCTCTAAGAGATGTGCTTCCAGCCGATCCATGGCTTCAAAGAAAGCAGCATCCAGTTTGATATTGTGTACTTCGGCCAGCACCACAACAGACCATAAACAATGCGCCAGTTGCGCTTCCAGTTTTTCGCGGCTGTTGGCGATCTCGCGCCGACCATCTTCCGCTTCGATGAGTTTCACCAGGTTGCGCGCATCCCCGGCGAAGCCCTGGGCCAGATCCAGATTGGTGGACGGAGAGCCGTACAGGGAGGTCTCTTTGGCTTCGTACTGGCGGCGCAGGCTCATGGCGCGATGGATGATCTTTTCAAGTTCCATGCGCTATTCCAGCAGACCCAGCACGGCCGGGAGCAATTGCTTCTTGCGCGAGACCACCCCGTGTGCATCGCGGGTGCCGTCAGGGAGTGGGGGATAGGGGAGTTCGTCGAGGACGGGGGGCGCATGGGTGGTGATCAGCAGGCGGCTGTTGCCGCTGACCACATCGGTGATGAGCAGGAGCGCAAAATCGAGGCCGCGCTGGTTCTTGAGCGCATCCAGGGCCTGTGTCAGGGGACCGAGATGCTCGCTCAATTGCATCAGGTCGGTCACTTCAGCCTGGGCCACAGCGAATTTGAATCCACCGGCTTCGAAGGGTTTAATATCGGTGCTGACCACTTCTTCGGGCTTGCGGTTCGAAAGTCCCGCCCCGGCGCTGAGCACGGCCTTGCCGTAGGTTTCGATGGTTTCGCCACGCAAGGGGCTGCCGCCCACAAAAGCCCAGCGCGAGAGCCGCTCGGCGGCGACCTTGTCACGCTGGGTGGTGGTGGGAGATGTCAGGATCAGCGTATCAGACAACAGTCCGGCGAGAAGCGCACCGGCCAGGCTGGGGGGCATGGCGAGGCCCGCATCGGCGGTCAGCTCTGAGACGAGAGTCGAGGTCGATCCGACCACATCCACAGTGAAGCGGATGGGCTGGTGCGTGTACGGGTTGCCGAGGCGGTGATGGTCGAGGATCTCCAGCAGTTCGGCTTCCTCGAGCGCAGCGATGGCCTGCCGTGGCTCGTTGTGATCGACCAGGATGATCTTGAGACGTGGCGGGTTCAATACATCACGCTGATGCGCGATGCCCAGATACAGGCCGTTCTCGTCCACCACCCAGTAATCGTTGTATTCATCGCGCAGCAGGCGGTTGAGCATATCGCGGATGTGTGCGTTGGCGGCGTATTTCGGCACGCTGGTATCGGCAGCGTCGCTGCATTGCACCGACATCATCTCGCGCACCGTGGTATCGCCCGGGCGCGGACCGAGGGTTTGCGTGAAGTACTTGAACAGGCTCAGGCCGCTGATGATGCCGAAGGGTTTGCCGTCATCGCTGACGATCGGGGCAATGCCGCCGGTCTTGCTGGCGAGCGTCCAGGCCATGCCGAGGGGCGAGTTGGGGCGCAGGCTGTCGAGCCGTACCATGACCGAATCGAAGCGCGGGGATGCATCGGTAAGCAGCACGGGTGGCTCGAGGTTCAGGGTCTTGAGCACCCAGGCCGATTGCGGGTTGAGCGCCCCGGCCCGTGCGGCGACCGTATCGGCGCCATCACGTTCGCGCAGCAGCCATGCATACCCCATCGCCGAGGCGATCGAGTCGGTATCTGGATTGATGTGTCCGATGACATAGATTTTGTTGGCCATGGAGTGATTATATCTCGCCTTTTTCGACCAGGCCCAGAAATACATTGGCCACCCGCGGGTCAAAGTGTTTGCCAGTCTCATTGATGATGTATTGCACCACATCGGTCCGGCTCCAGGCGTGGCGATAGGGGCGGTCGGAGGTCAGCGCATCCCACACATCCACCACGGCAAAGATGCGCGCGGGCAGGGGAATCTCGCGGCCTTTGAGCCCGCGTGGGTAGCCGGAACCATCCCATTTTTCGTGATGACAGTAGGGGATTTCAAGCGCCTTCTCTAAAAAGGGAATTTGCCTGAGCAGTTCATAGGCTGTCTCAGGGTGTTTCAGGATGATGCTGCGCTCCTCAGCCGTGAGTGCGCCTTCCTTGCGCAAGATCTGGTCCGGGACGCCCATTTTGCCGATATCATGCAGGATGGCCCCGCGTCTGATGTGCTCCAATTCGTCGGGCGGGATGCCCATCGCTCGTGCCACAGCGACAGTTGTTTCTGTCACCCGGCGCGAATGCCCCTCTGTTTCCTTGTCCCGCAGCTCGAGGGCTTTGGCCCAGCCTTCGAGAGTGGTATCGTAGGCCTCGGCCAGTTCCTGCGTGCGCGCGCGGACGCGGTTCTCCAGATCAAGGTTGAGTTCGCGCAGTTCGTGCTCGAGATCCTTGAGGGCGGTGATATCGTGTGAGATGTAGATGCGGCCGGTCATCTTTTTGTTGCTGTCGAACAGCGGCCAGACGGTCAGCTCATAATAGACACTGCGCCCGCCGATCTCGAAGACCGTTTCATCGCGCGCGTAGGAGACGTGGGTGAAGCGTTTGATGGGAATGGGGAATTTATCGAATACATCGCGGGCGGGGTTGCCAATCACGTCGATCGGGTCTTTGTCGAGCAGGTTGAGCATGGCGGTGTTGATATCGACCACCAAATTCTGGTTATCAAGAATGACCACCGGGTCGACCATCGATTCGAACAGGCGGTCACGGCCTACAGGCACGACCTCGAACAACCGAAAGCGGAAAAATCCCCAGGCTACGACCAGGTTGGCGATGGCGTTGGTCAACGGGGCGGGGTCGCGTTGCGGGGTGACTTGAATCCCAAGCAGGGTCAGGATCGTGCCAAAGATCGGAATGAGAAAGCCCACGGTGATGATCGCCACCTGGGTGCGATACAGGCTGTGGGTGCGAAAGAAGCGGCGGATCAGGAGGGCGACTCCGAAAAATCCCGTGAGGTAGCTGTAGAAAGCGTAAGCGATGACGATGCCAGTGAAGTCGTAATTCAGTTCTGAAAAGGGTTGAGAGGTTGTCAGGCTGGGGTTGGGATAATAAAGATGATGCAGGGGGTCGGTCAACAGCAGGAGCAGGAAGGTTGCGGGCACGAGCAACGACAGCAGGAACATGCGGCGCGCATTGGAGAACTTGTATTCTGTATACTGCACCGCAAAAACAGGGAAGGCTGTCAGGATAACGATGCCTGCAAGCCATTGGAATGCATCCCAAATGATCTTGCCCGGCAGGCGGGGCGTGACAAGTTCGAAGATGAAGCCGATGATCCACAAAGCCTGCCCGGCAATATACACGGCGAATACGGCGGCACCTTTCGCGGAGCGCCGCCTCCAAACGTAATAGAAGACGCCTAATGATAACGCCAGCGATAGGAGATATGGAGCCAGGTACAGGAGTTGCGCGCGATTCATATAATAAAAAAACGGGACTTCCAAAGTCTAACAGACTTTGGAAGTCCCGGCACTTTACAATCTCCCCAATTTACTATTGCATTTTGATTGCCCGCCA
>CAZJMZ010000296.1:0-3668 GCA_964547115.1 uncultured Anaerolinea sp.
TCGCGCAGCAATTGCTGGTCGAACCCGGTGCCGCGCGGCAGTTCGGTCAGGCTCAGGCGTTCGCCAATGGTGGTGTGCAGCACCACGTTCAAATCCGGGTATGAGCGGGCCAGGCGTTTCAGCACCCGCGCCGGGATGATCAGAAACTCACAAGCCTCTTCGGTGATCACGTTGGCCGTGCGCGTCATGCCGGTCATGGCGGCCACCTCGCCGAACAGGTCGCCCTCCTGCAAATAGCGCAGGATCTCGTATTCGTCATCCTTCAACCGCCCGGCCCCCACACTGCCCTTCAGGATGAAATACGCCGCATCGCTCTCCTCGCCGCGATAGGTGATGACCTGCCCGCCTCCCGCTTCAGCGACCAGCGTATCAGACGCCAACTGGGCGCGCTCTTTGGCGCTCATGCCCGCCAACTGCGGCATGCGACCGATGAACCGCTCCACTTCTCCCAGTGTGGCTGCCCGGCCCATCCCCAGCCGGGGTGCCGCCTCGACGCCCCTCAGCAGGGCGAAGGTACGCTTCCACTCTGCGGCGGTGGGTCCCAGCCCGGGCATGAACAACAGCAACACCCCTGCGCCTGTTAGCAGCACTGCCCCGATCAAGAACAGCAGGCGGATGTCCATCAAGTCGGCGAGGCCAGCCGCGCTCATGCCCACCAGAAATAACATATCGCGTGCCACAAAGAACACACTGCTCACCCGTCCGCGCATTTCAGCGGGCGTATTACGCTGCACGATCACCCGCCGCCCGATGGACGAAGGCGCGTTCAAAAAGCCTGAAAAGGCGATCAATGCGATGGCCAGCGGCACAGACCCAACGAACGAATAAGCGATCTCGATCACACCCATGCCGATGAAACTGATGGCCAGCCATGCCCCCGGCTGCAGGCGGTCGAAAATTTTGGCCATCATCAAACTGGCGATCACAAAGCCGATGGAGGTCAGGCCTTCCTGCAAGCCGTATTCGAACTCGGTGGCCTTCAAGGCCTTCAAGGCGAACGGCAGCAACAACGTATTCGAGAGCCCGAAGGAGATCAGCACCACCACCTGTACCGAGAACAACGAACGCAGCACCGGTGTGCCGAACAATTGCCGCACGCCCGCCTTCAGGTTTTGAATGACCACGCGTGCGCTGGTCTCCTCCTCGGCCTGGATGGGCTTGACGCGGATGAGATAGGCGCACGTTGCTGAGAAGAGGAAGGTGGCGGCATCGAAATAGAAGGCCCAATCGAGGCTGGCAGCTGAAGCAATGAGCCCGGCCGCTGCAAAGCCCACCGCCGTGGACCCGAACTGGCTGATGGCGATCAGCGAGTTGGCGGCGGCCAGGTCATCTTCTGAGGCCACTTCAGGCAATACGCTTTCGTGGGCGGGGTCGTAGAACTGCCCGATGGCGCTGGTGAGGGCCACGATCACATACAACCAGGCTACGTTCAAAGGGGCCAGGAGCGGAACCAACACGATGAGCACCGCGCGCAGAAAATCGGAGAGGAGCATGATGCTCTTACGGTCGTACCGGTCTACAAAAACCCCGGCGAATAAACCGACCACCAGGCTGGGCGCAGCGGTGGCCATGAGCATGAGGCCCACGCTCAGGGCTGAGCCAGTGAGCCGGTAGATGTAGATCGAGGCAGCCAGAGAGGTCAGGGCGCTGCCCATGGTCGAGACCAGTTGACCGGTCCAGAGTAGGGAAAAGTTCCGGTTTTTGAAAACAGCGAACGGGGAGATGGAGGCGGGGCTGGTCGTCATGGGCGGGTTCCTCGGAGAGATTGGGATGGGGCGCAGGGTCAGGCTGGTGGGCGAACGTCCCGGTGATTCATTTGCGTTTGGTGTTGGCGGCGCAGGCGAGCAGCACGGTCTTGAGTTGAAAGGGGGTGAGGCTGGGGTGTTTGGCGCGGATGAGAGCGGTGATGCCTGCAATGTGCGGCGCGGCAAAACTGTTGCCGGTGCAGATGAGGTACTGGCCCTTGTTCCAGGCTACTTCCACATCGATGCCGGGCGCGCCGAATTCGACGGGCGGGTTGGGGTTGTAGTAGTAGGTGAACGGGTCTTTGCCTTCGTGGGCTGCCACCGAGATGACGGATGAATACAGCGAGGGATAACTGGGTTCGGGGATGTTGTTGACCGCCGAGACCACGTTCATGTTCTTGAAGTAGGCCTGGTCGGTGAGATCGTGGAAGAGGCCAAAGTATTCTTCGAGCGAGGTGCTCAGGCTGAGGTTGACAACCTGCATGTCGTTCTCGATGGCCCAATCGAGCCCGGCGGCGAATTGGATGGCGCGCCCGCCCATGTTGCGGCCCAGCACGCGCACGCTGTAGATCTCGGCTTCGGGGGCAATGGAATGGATGATGCCGGCGCAGGCAGTGCCGTGACCGGAGACATCGGTGGGCTGGTCGTCGTTGCGGATGCGGTATTGATTTTTGGCACGCGCGTCGTATTCGACGATCACGCCGCCGCGCACGCAGCCTTCGAGGGCGGGGTGGTCGTGTTCGACGCCGCTATCCACCACGGCCACGCGCACCCCTTTGCCGGTGCTTTCGCCCCAGGCCCAGGCAGGGTCCATTTTGGCGAACGGCCCTTGTGCCAGTAGTTCCCGAATGGCTTCGGGCGTGAAATCCTGCGACCAGGCGGGTCGTAACGATTCTTCGGACATTATCTGAACCTGAAGGGGGAATTGTCTTTCTTGCGGAGGTTGGCGAAGACTTCCAGGATTTGGATGCAGGCATGGCGTTCTTCTTCGCCGAGGGCGCTGATCTGGTTGAACAGGTCGGCCAGAGTGAGCAGGTCGGCTTTTTCCGCCTGCTTTTCCAGTGAGAGATCGAGGGCGCTGATCAGTTCGGGAGAGGGGGTTGAACGGTCGGTTTTGGCAAGACGTTTCAGGGCGCGCACGAGGGCGTCCTGGATCTCGTCGATCTGTTGCGATTGTTCGATGGCCATGGCGGCCTGCTGGGCGAACAGGCCCATCAGGTCCATATCGCGCATGTCGAAGGACTTGGCGTCGATCTTATCCAGCACTTCCATGACGCCCATCACCCGGTCATCGGAGGAGATGAGCGGCGTGGCGAGGATGGAGTTGGGCACGTAGCCGGTGCTTTTGGCAAAGTCCTGGTTGAAGCGTTTATCCTCCCGCACATTGGAGGTGGCGATGGGCATGCCGGTCATGAACACATACCCGGCGATGCCTTTGTCGTAGGGGAACATGGTGCCGACCAGGTCGTGGTCCGCTTCGCCGGTGGAGACCTTGAACTCAAGCGCCTCCTGTTCCTCGTTGACCAGCAGGATCGAAGCCGCGGCCGCGCCAAAGATCCGGGCCGCCGCCTCCACAATCGACTTCAGCAGGATATCGTTGGATTTGGGCAGGATGGCCCGTCCGCTGGCTTCGATGGATAGTAGCAAGCGTTGGAGTTGCTCGGAAAGTTTCGCTTCGTCGATGGGTTTGTTCGGTTCCATAAAACCTGCCGTCTGCTGAAGGGATGGGAAGGATGTAGTGCTGTGGGGTTGGCCTGAGTATATATGCAAAAGTGGATTTTCTACAATATCGGTACTGCAGAAAATCCACTTGACGAGGCAGGGCAGGCTGAATTATTCAGAGAGCTTGTATTCCTCAGCGTTCGGGTCAAAGACGATGCGCCCGGTGGCCTTGGTGGCGGCCTTGTTAGTGGCCTTACTGGT
>CAZJMZ010000297.1:0-3645 GCA_964547115.1 uncultured Anaerolinea sp.
GGGTCAAAGAGAGCCGATACCGCGCCGGTGAACGGCAGATTTAATTCCTCCAAAGCCTGCACAACCTCAAGGCCTTCGTAGCCGTTTTCATCTTCGTCATCCGGCTCATAGCCTTCGCAGACATTGAGAAATACATCGAACTCGTTGCGGTCCTTCAAGGCCTGCAATTGCGCCTTCACCGGACTCTTCACCGTAACGAACTCATAGTCAAAACCTTTCAAGTAAGGCGATACATCAAAGTCTTTGGGTTCTTCGTCAGACAACACACAGATCCGCATGAAACACCTCAAGGGTAAATTTGAAATCATTAAATCAACAAACGGGGTGAAAGGCAATGGTTGTGAATATTAAAGTTTTTACTGAACTCAAAACACGCAAGGGCTTTTCACAGGCAGCATGCCCGACCCTGGCACACGAACACCCGCTTCGTTCGCGCGGCAGCCTCTTGACAAAACTCCCCCACAAGCCTAAAATTTAGGCAATCCTAAATTTCATATTTCAACCATGAAAAAACAAACCACCACGCAATCCACACAGGATTATCTCAAAAACATCTACGAACTCACTGAGAACGGCGCAAGCGCCAGCACGAATGCCATTGCCAAAAAACTCAAGGTCAGCGCACCATCGGTTACGGGCATGATCCAAAAACTGGCCAACGAAAAGCCGCCGCTGGTGGAGTATCAAAAGCATCAGGGCGTAACCCTGACCAAAGACGGCAAACGAGCCGCACTGGAAGTGATCCGTCACCACCGCCTGCTGGAGGCCTGGCTGGTGCAAACTCTTGGCTACACCTGGGATGAAGTGCACGAAGAGGCAGAACGACTTGAACATGTGATCTCAGAGGACTTCGAACGCCGCATCGCCGCGGCGATGGGCAACCCGCTTCGCGACCCCCATGGAGAGTTGATCCCCACCGCCGACCTGAAGATGCCACTGGAGCAGTCGACTCCGCTCTCAGCCCTGCGCCCCACTGCCAAAGGCGTGGTGCAATGCGTCAAAGGTGACAGTGAATTGCTGAGGCATCTTGAAAGTTTAGGTCTTGTCCCCGGCGCAAAGATCGAAGTGAAGGACTATTCCTCGTTTGACCATAATCTGACCGTGGCAGTTGGCAGGAAGGTCAGTGTGCTTGGGTTGAATATTACGAACAAAGTATTTGTTGAGGAAACATAGTCACACCAGGACGTGACTGACAAAAGGTAATCATGAACGAAAACATCTTCCGCATTCTTGCCGCTGTGATCTTATTCACGAGCATCGGCATCTCTGGTTATCACCGCCGCAAAGCGGATCGCGACTCCGGCGAGGCCGTTTCGCGCAAAGCGGACGGCACGGCCATGATGATGGTCATTCGCATCTTTGGGCTGGTGCTGTGGTTCAGCCCGCTGGCCTACCTGATCAACCCCGGCTGGATGGCGTGGTCAAAGATCGGGCTGCCAGACCCTGTCCGCTGGGCAGGCGTAGCTTTGGGCCTGCTGTGTGTTGGCGGCGTGTATTGGCTGTTCAGCAGCATCGGTACCGGTATCACCCCGGTCAGCGCCACCCGCAGGGAACACAAACTTGTCACACACGGGATCTATCGCTACATCCGGCATCCGCTGTATACGTTCGGTTCGTCCCTGTTCATCGCCCTGGGGCTGATGGCGGATAACTGGTTTATCGCTCTGGCAGGTGTTTTGGCGTTCATCGTCATGGCCATCCGCACGCCGAAGGAAGAAGCGAATCTCATCGAAAAGTTCGGGGATGAGTATCGCGAATACATGCAGCGAACAGGGCGCTTTTTGCCGCGGTTGAAGTAGACAAATAGACAAGGAATAAGCGTATGTATTACACCATTGCAGTGCTTGCTCTAGGATTAGCCATCTTCCTCCCCCGCTTCGGGTTGCTGGCGATCTATCGCAGTTATCTTGAGAACCAAAGGCGGGAACGGGTGGAGGATGCGCTCAAGCATTTGCTCGACCGGGAAGGCCACGGGCGGCATGCTTCGCTCGAGTCACTGGCAGGCACGCTCGATCTGCCGCGCGGGGCTGCGATGAATATCGTTGCAGATATGGAAGCGCAAGGCCTGCTTGAATCACAAGGGGCCGAGTTGCACCTGACCGCCGAAGGCGAGCGCTGGGCCATGCATGTTGTCCGTGCGCACCGGCTGTGGGAGCGGTATCTCGCCGATGAGGCACGCATGCCGCTGAACAAGATCCACGATGAGGCGCAGAAACGCGAGCACACGTTCACCGAAGCACAACTCAATGAATTGGAAGCCGCGCTCGGTCACCCGACCCACGACCCACACGGCGACCCCATCCCCACCCGGGAGGGGAAAATGTCGCAGGCGCAGAGTCAGCCGCTTACGGCGTGGCAGGCCCACAGTCCGGCCCGGATCGTGCATCTGGAGGATGAGCCAGCCTTGGCGTATCAACAGATCCTGGCGGTTGGACTCCGTCTGGGACAGGAGATCCGCATCATCGAAAAGAATCAGAACCGCTATGTGCTGAGCGATGGCGAGAATGAATACCGCCTCGCGCCCGCGGTGGCATCTAACGTGCATGTGGCGGCGCTGCCCGAAAGTGAAACGCTCAAACGCGAGGCGATCTCGCTGGCCGAACTGAGGGACGAACAACCCGCTGAGATCGTGACATTGGACGAGGCTGTTCAAGGCTTCACCCGCCGCCGCTTTCTGGACCTGGGCCTGACCCCGGGAACCCGGATCTACCCCGAGCTTGGAAATTTCTTCGGTGACCCACGCGCTTATCGCGTGCGCGGCACATTGATCGCCTTGCGTAAAGACCAGGCTTCGCAGATCTGGGTAAAGCCACTTTCCAATTAGGCAACAGCAAAAGAGGAAACCATGACGACCACGAATAAAAAACTTGACCTTCCCACCGAACATTGTGAAGACTGCCCGGCATTTTACCGGCTGGAACAGATGGGCATCAAGGTCGGTGATTTCGACCGGGTTGTGGCACTGGCCGGCAACCCGAACACCGGCAAGTCAACTTTGTTCAACTCACTGACCGGCCTCAAGCAGCACACCGGCAACTGGCCCGGCAAGACCGTCACGCGCGCCGAAGGCGGTTATCAATTCAACAGCGTGAAGTACAAACTTGTGGACCTGCCCGGCACCTATTCGCTGCTCTCGGCTTCACAGGATGAAGAAGTGGCGCGTGACTTTATCCTGTTCGGGCAACCCGATTGCACGATCGTGGTGACCGATGCGACTGCCCTCGAGCGCAATCTCAATCTGGTCATACAGGTGATGGAAATCACTGACCGCGTGGTGGTGGCCATCAACTTGATGGACGAAGCCCGTCGCAAAGGCATCGAAGTGGATGCGCGCAGCCTTTCCCGTGACCTGGGCATCCCGGCGGTGCCGGTCACTGCCCGCACTGGCGAGGGCATCCACACCCTGCTCGCCACCGTGGCCGATCTGATCAACGGCGATATCACCGTCAAGCCCCGCCGGGTGGAAGGCACCCCCGAATTTCAAAAAGCTGTCAATGAACTGGTGCCCATGATCGAGCAAATGGCACCCGGCATCCCCAATGCCCGCTGGCTCGCGATCCGTCTGCTGGATGGCGATGCCCGCGTGCAAAATGCCATCACCAGTGGCGAACTGGCCGAGATCGTTTCCCGCCAAAAACGCGCTGA
>CAZJMZ010000298.1:0-3605 GCA_964547115.1 uncultured Anaerolinea sp.
AATCCCGCCACTGACACAAAGGACGCCTTGGGGGAGCAGTGAGCCTTTGTGTGATTTCTATTTTTTGGAGAACAACATATGCCCAGAAGAAGCCTTGCTCGCCTGTACAAGGACGAGTTCACCGCCTATTCACCCGCCAAATTTCAACAGGACCTGCTTGCCGGGCTCACCGTTGCCGCTGTGGCGTTGCCGCTCGCACTCGCGTTCGGAGTCGCTTCGGGTGCCACCGCCGCCGCAGGGTTGGTCACGGCCATCCTGGCCGGTCTCATCATGGGCCTGCTCACCGGCGCACCCTTCCAGATCAGCGGGCCCACCGGCGCGATGTCGGCGGTGCTGATCGTATTGGTGCAGCGCTACGGGCTCACGGGCATCTGGGTGGCCGGTTTGCTTTCGGGCATCCTGTTGTTGCTCATTGGTCTCCTGCGGCTGGGGCGTTTCATCGCTTTCATTCCCTCGGCCGTCATCAGCGGCTTCACCTCCGGTATCGCGCTGATCATCTTCATCGGGCAGATCGACAACTTCCTCGGCATCAAAACCCCCGGCGCCGATACGGCCGCACTCAAATTCATCGGCTACTTTTCCACGCCCTTCACCCCCGACTGGCATGCCTTGGTGCTCGGTGCGGTCGTTATTTTGACGATGCTGTTTTGGACGGGCAAATGGAATGCGCGCTTCCCGGCCTCTTTGCTGGGGATCATCCTTGCCACGCTTCTCAACTTCGCCCTGGGCTGGTCGGTCAAAATGATCGGGGACATCCCCCAAACCTTGCTCCTCGACCAACGCCTCAGCCTCGCCAACATCCCCTTCGATTCCCTGGCCGATTTCATCGCCCCCACACTCACCATCACCGCGTTGGGCGCGGTTGAATCGTTGTTGTGCGGTGCGGTCGGCTCGAACATGACCGGCATCCGTTTACAGGCCAATCAAGAGTTGATCGCGCAGGGCGTCGGCAACATGCTTATTCCATTCTTTGGCGGTGTGCCTGCCACAGCCGCCATTGCCCGCACCAGTGTCGGCATCAAGTCTGGCGGACAGACGCGGCTTGTCAGCATCATCCACGCGGTGGGGTTGTTGCTCTCCATGTTCCTGCTGGCGCCCGTCATGGCACAGATTCCGCTCGCGGCGCTGGCGGGTGTCTTGATGGTCACTGCCGTCCGCATGAGCGAATGGGACGCGATCAAGTTTGTCTTTGGCAAACGCTTCAAGACCGATATGATCGCCTTCACCGTCACCATGCTGGCAACCGTATTCCTCGACCTGACCGAAGCCATCCTGATCGGGTCTTTTCTGGCAGCGGCGGTCTTTCTCAACAAGATCGCCAGCATCGATATCGAAGTGCAGGAGGTGGATACGGACCGCCTGAAGCAACGCGGCATCGAGACTCAGGGCAATTGCCAGCATGTTCGCGTGGCGTTTTTGACGGGGCCGTTGTTCTTCGCCGCCATGGGGCAGTTCAATGAGGCCTTCCAGAACCTGAAGGATACGCATGCGCTGATCCTTTCGATGCGTGGGGTCTCGTTGATCGATACGGCCGGGTTGGAGGCGATCCATCGTCTGCATGAACGCCTGGAGAAGCAAGGCGGCACGTTGATGTTTGCCGGAGTCCATGAGAATGCGAAGGAGATGATGGTACGCGGCGGCCTGTTGGAGGCGATCGGGGAGAAAAATTTCTTTTGGTCCAGCGACCAGGCCATCGTGGAGGCCGAGAGGCGGGGCTGTCGGTTTTGCGGGCGGGGATGATAATATAGGTGTCAGTCATATCAAAGACCTTCACCTTCCAAAAGGACAATCCCATGACCAATCAAACTCTCAACTGGGGCCTGCTCTCCACGGCGCGTATCAACCGGGCGTTGATCCCGCCGTTGCAGGTTTCAAAGCGTAATCACCTGCTGGCGGTGGGGTCACGCTTGCAAGCCACCGCTGAGGCGTATGCCAAAGAGCAGAAGATCGCGCGCGCGTATGGCTCGTATGAGGCCCTGCTGGCCGACCCGGAGATCGATGTGATCTATAACCCGCTCCCGAACCACCTGCACGCCGAGTGGACGATCAAAGCCGTGGAGGCGGGCAAGCATGTGTTGTGCGAAAAGCCGCTGGCACTCACCGTGGCCGAAGTGGATGCGATCCGGGCGGCGGCGCGTACGCATGGGCGGGTGGTGGCGGAGGCCTTCATGTACCGGCATCACGCGCAGACGCTCAAAGTGCAGGAGTTGGTGCGCAGCGGGGCTTTGGGCACCATTCGGGTGATCCGCGGGGCGTTCAGTTTTGTGCTGTCACGCGAGGGCGATGTGCGTTTGAACCCGGCGTGGGGTGGGGGTAGCCTGTGGGATGTGGGGTGTTATCCCATCAGTTACACGCGGGCCGTTCTCGGGGAGGAGCCGGTTGAAGTATTCGGGTGGCAGGCCACGGGTGAGACGGGAGTCGATCTGTCCTTTAGCGGGCAGATGTTGTTCGCGAGCGGAGTCCACGCGCAGTTCTTCTCGAGTTTCGTCACGCCGCTCCATTCTTTCATGGAGATCGTGGGCACCGAGGGGACGTTGAACATCCCGCATCCGTTCAAGCCCGGCCTGGATGAAAAGCTCTACCTGACACGCGGTGACCAGACCGAGACGCTCAAGACCAAGGCCCAGGAGCTGTATCTGGGCGAAGTGGAGGATATGGCCGACGTGGTGCTGTTGGGGCGGGAGTCGCGCATTGCCCTGGATGACAGCCGCGCCAACGTGGCGGCGATCGTGGCTTTGCTCGAATCGGCCCGCACGGGGTCGGCCGTCCGGCTGTAACTAGACAATCCCGCATCCCTCGGCTACACTTGCGCCATTCTTTTTCGGAGGCTCCTCAATGGATTTTAAGACCCTGGATAACAATACAACCCGCCGCGTGGCTGCTTTGAAGCAGCGCGTTGAAACAATGAAAGAACATAACCTGTATTTCTATAACCAACCGGTGGAAGAGATCATGGGCGGGGCGAAAGTGCGCGTGCGGGGGCGCGTGATGGGTATGTACGCTTCGTATTCCTATCTGGGTTTGGTGGGGCATCCGCGCATCAATGAAGCCGCGAAGAAGGCTGTGGATCAATGGGGCACGGGCACGAACGGCGTGCGCACACTGGCGGGCACCCTGACCCTGCACAATGAGCTCGAAGAGACCATTGCGAATTTCAAGAACACCGAGACCGCCATTACCTATACCTCCGGGTATGTGACCAACCTGACCGTGATCTCCACCATGATGGGGCGTGGCGATTACGTGTTCTCAGACAAGATCAACCATGCCTCCATTGTGGATGGATGTCTGATGTCTGGCGCGGAGTTCCGCCGGTTCCGGCATAATGATATGGAACATCTGGAAGGCCTGTTGAAGGCGGCGCCGGCTGACGTCTCGAAATTGGTGATCGCCGACTCGGTCTTCAGCATGGACGGAGACATCATCGACCTGCCAAAGATCGTGGAGATCAGCCGCAAGTACAACGCCTGGTTGATGATCGATGAGGCGCATTCGATCGGTGTGCTTGGCAAGACCGGGCGCGGCATCGAAGAGCACTTTGGCATGGCAGATGTCATCGACATCAAGATGGGCACGCTCAGCAAGACCATCCCTTCGGTGGGTGG
>CAZJMZ010000299.1:0-3588 GCA_964547115.1 uncultured Anaerolinea sp.
CGCTCACCCTGCAACCTGCGCGTACCCGCATCATCACCGATACGTTCAACTTTCCCTCCGACCTCTACATCTTGCAAGGCATACAGCGTACGCTGGGCAATCGCCACGAGATCATTCGCATTGGCTCACAAGATGGCGATATCACCCCTGATCTGGCCGCCCTCGAAGCCGCGCTCGATGAGAACACGGCGCTCGTCACGGTCTCGCATGTCGTTTTCAAGTCTGGGTATATGTATGATATGCAGCGCATTACTGAACTTGCCCACAGCAAGGGGGCGCTTGTGTTGTGGGATCTCAGTCACTCTGCCGGTTCGGTGCCGGTCAAACTCGATGCTTGCAACGCCGACTTGGCTATCGGTTGCACTTA
Organism: uncultured Anaerolinea sp.; assembly: GCA_964547115.1. Classification (GTDB taxonomy): domain Bacteria; phylum Chloroflexota; class Anaerolineae; order Anaerolineales; family Villigracilaceae; genus Defluviilinea. The sequence goes on from CAZJMZ010000299.1 coordinate 368, forward strand.
CAAATACCTCAATGGTGGTCCGGGCGCTCCCGCGTTCTTATACGTCAATCAGGCCATTCAAGAAAAACTCAACTCACCGATCTGGGGCTGGTGGGGGCAAAAAGACCCCTTTGGCTTCGGTCTCGACTACGAACCCGCACCCGGTGTGCAACGCTTTGCCGTTGGCACCCAGCCGATGATCTCGTTATTGACGATGGAAGCCGCCCTCGAACCGATGCTCCACGCGGGGATGGACGCCCTGCGCGCCAAATCCATTTTGATGACGGACTACGCCTCTTACTTAACCGAAACCTGGCTCGCTCCCCTGGGCTTTTCGCTCGGCTCCCCGCTTGATTCTGCCATTCGCGGCTCACACCTTTCCATCCGTCACGCCGATGGCTACCGCATCAACCGCGCCCTCATCGAAGAGCTGAACGTCATCCCCGATTTCCGCGCGCCCGATAATCTGCGCCTGGGCTTTGCCCCGCTCTATAACTCCTTTACTGAAATTCGTGAGGGCTTTGATCGAATCCGGCGCGTGGTGGCAGATAAGCATTACGAGAAGTATCCACAGCAAAAACTGGCGGTGACTTAATGCCGCTGGCCAGGGTTCACCCGCGCATCATCGAACATCCCTTTGCGGCCCTCATGCAAGAGGCGCGCCTGGATACCTACGCAGAATCAGCACATGAGCTTGTGTTGGGTGTGCAGGGGTTCCAAACCCTTTCGGCGGTTGTTTTTGAGCAAGAGGCGCGACTGATGGAACGAGTTCGTGCGCGCCATGTGCCATTGAAACTGACCTTTGGCGGGGTCGTTAAACATGAAAGTCACACCTTCTTCCGTTCCCTGGGGCAATACCGCATGGATGATCCGTCACGGCAGATCGCCTTTATGCTGACGTGGCGCATGCCCGGAACGGCTAGCGTGTTTCATAAATTTGGTTTGCGCGGTGAGGCAGATGCCGATCTCGAATTCACTGCCCGCAGCATCCGCTGGGAGCAGGGGCAGGCTGGCCGGGTATTTACGCTGGAACGGGCCTATTCTCCGGCCCCACCCATGCCGGGACGCCTGGTGCCTTTGCGCAAAGCGTTGCTCGGTCAATTTGGCGGTGACCCGATCTCGATACGGTTGGCAGGCCGGGTCTTTCACCGACGCTTGTTCATCGGTGGGGTGGATATACAGCCAGCCATGCGCCCACAGGTGGATGCGGTGTTGAACCTGGGTGAGAGTTCCAGTCGCTGGGTAAAGCCGCGCGTGGCTTTAGATCCACGAGACCGTGCGGTTGAACATGGCGAAGGGTCACAAGGCATGACTGTCGCACAGATCCGCGAAGAGGCTGGTTGGGTCATCGAACGTTTGCGCCAAGACCAGCGGGTGCTGGTCCATTGCGTGGCGGGGATGAACCGTTCGGTGACAGTTTGTTGCGGGGTGTTGATCCTGTTGGAAGGTTTGAGCGCAGAAGAGGCCTTGAGCCGGGTGCGGACACATCATCCGTGGGCCCGACCAGATTCCCATCATTGGCTGGCGTTACGCTGGCTGGCAAAACAGACGAAAGGAAATCCTGTATGACATCCAAACCCGATACGATTAAAGTTTCTGCTTCACATAAGATGGAGCTATCCGCGGATCGTGCGGACCTGTTCGTAACCGTGAAAGGCTCGTCGGTGGTCAGCGGTGACCAGGCCTTGAAGAAGGCCAAAGAGGTGAATCAACTGGTCGAGGCGCTGGAACAGGCCGGGGTGAAGGAAGAAGCGGTGCAGTTGCAGGGAGTCCAGATCGAGACAGCCAGTGGCGTCCTGCTGAAATCATCCAGTGCCACGTATCGTCTCAAAGTCCGTTGCGAGAAACTGGATCAGTTGGCCGAGTTGCTGGATATCATCGCTGCACAAAAGAATGCGGCACTTGAACGCATGGAATGGAAGTACCCGGAAGAGGCTGCGCGTGAACAGGCGTTGACCACGGCCCTGGAGAAAGCGAAGGTGAAGGCTGTAAAGGTGGCGTCTGCGCTGGGGGTGAAGTTGTTGGGCGTGTATGACTTGATCGAGAATGCCTTTGATGAGGAAGCGCCCTTCCCGCAGTTTGCAGCGCAGGCCATGCCATATCGAGGCCAGGCAAAAGCTGCCTCTGAACCCAGCCTGGATATGAACATTCAGCACAGCAAAACTGTGACGGTGAGCGTGGACATCTGGTATCGAGTCTCGGCGTTCGAATAGTTTTGACTAGCACTTCTGTTCTAAAAATGTTACAATCGCTCCTCCAACAAGGAGCGATTGTTTTATGTCCCCAACCATTCAAGTGAATCAGATCAGCAAAACATACCAGGTGCCTGAACGTGAGGGCGGGTTTGGTGCGGCTGTGCGGAGTTTTTTCAAGCGCAAGTACAAGGATGTGAAAGCCGTTCAGCAGGTGAGTTTCAGTATCGGGCAGGGTGAGATCGTGGGCTTTCTTGGTCCGAACGGGGCGGGTAAGACCACCACGCTCAAGATGCTTTCCGGGTTGTTGCATCCCACCGGCGGGACGGCGAACGTGCTGGGCTTTACGCCCTGGGAGTTGAAGCCCGACTATTTGCGGACGATGACGCTGGTGATGGGGCAGCGCAACCGCCTCTCCTGGGATATTCCCGCCGCGGATTCGTTCCTGCTGGCGCAGGCGATCTACCGTATTCCTGATGACGAGTACAAGGCGACGTATAAGGAACTGGACGAACTGCTCGAACTGGAGCCGTTGATGAAGAAGCCGGTCCGCAACCTTTCGCTGGGGGAGCGGATGAAGTGCGAGATCGCAGCGGGTTTATTGCACCGCCCCAAGGTGTTGTTTTTGGATGAGCCGACCATCGGCCTCGACATCACCGGGCAGGCGCGCATCCGTGAGTTCCTGCGCGAATACAACAAACGCACCGGCGCCACCATTTTGCTGACCAGCCATTACATGGCCGATGTGACCGCCCTGTGCGAGCGTATCATTATCATCCATCACGGGCAGCTCAAATACGACGGCGGGATTAATGAACTCTCACGCCGCATCGCACCGTTCAAGCTGATCGGTGTGCGGCTGGATAATGCCAGTGCCCACGATTTGGCCTTGTACGGCGAACCCGTTCAAAATGAGGAAGATGCCGAGAAGTCCTATGTGCGGGTTCCGGCCGAAGCGGTGACGCAGGTCACATCCCGGATGCTTGCTGAACTGCCGATCCACGATATCACCATTGCCGACCCGCCGATCGAAGATGTGATCGAGCGGGC
>CAZJMZ010000300.1:0-3584 GCA_964547115.1 uncultured Anaerolinea sp.
GCCCCGAATGTACGATGGATGTGCGCTGGATCAACACCTGGCATGACCCGGTGATCGAGAAGGAAGCCGCGGCTTCGTTGTTCGACGCGGGTGCGCAGGTGGTGTTCACTGGTGCTGATACTCCGGCCGTGGCCGATGTGGCCATGGAAAAAGGCAAATGGGGCGTGACCTATGACTGGTACGGTTCCTGCAAAGTGGAACGTTGTCTCACAGCCCCGTACTGGGTTTGGGGCCCGATCTATGCCGATATCGCCAAGCAGACCATTGCCGGCACTTACAAACCAGGCTGGCAGTACTTCGATGCTGATACCGGTGCGTTGGGCTTGTATGGTTTCATGGAAGGCCAGGAACTGACCGCTGGCGTGAAGGACCTTGACCCGGCAGTGATCCAGGAAGTACAGGATACGTTGGCGAAGATGCTGGCTGGTGAATTCACCCGCTTTGATGTCTTCACCGGCCCGATCAACGATAACAAGGGCAATGTGGTGCTGGCGGAAGGCCAGAGCCTGCAGCAGGTTGACCTGGATGCGTTCCCTGAATTCGGTCTGCCGTGCAGCGTAGCCGTTTGTATGAAGTGGTGGGCTGAAGGCATTACCGCCGAATTGCCGCAGTAAGTGTTGTTGAATGTACGGGGCAGGACCCTCAGGGGTTCTGCCCCATTTTTGTATCGTGCAGGAGGTTCATCGTGGCTGAAGCAACATCCTCCAACCTGATCGTGGAAATGAAAGGCATTGTCAAGCGGTTCCCCGGCGTGCTTGCCAATGACCATGTGGATTTTGAACTGCGGGCCGGGGAGATCCATGCCTTGTTGGGGGAGAACGGTGCCGGTAAGAGCACCCTGATGAACGTGCTGGCTGGTTTGTATAAACAGGATGCAGGTAGCATCAAGGTCAAAGGCCGGACGTTGGAATTCTCGTCGCCGCGCGATGCCATCAAGGCAGGCATCGGCATGGTGCATCAGCATTTCATGCTGGTCCCATCGCAAACGGTGACCGAGAACATTTTGTTGGGGCTCGATGAGCCGCGCTTTTTCATGCGTCTGAACGAGTACGACAAAAAGATCGCTGACCTGGGCGAGCGCTACGGTCTGAAGGTGGACCCGCGCGCGAAAATCTGGCAGCTTTCAGTGGGGGAACAGCAGCGGGTTGAATTATTGAAGATGTTGTATCGCGGCGCGGATGTGTTGGTGATGGATGAGCCCACCGCCGTGCTGGCGCCGACCGAGATCGACGGTTTATTCGAGACCTTGCGCGCCATGGTGGCGCAGGGCAAGTCGGTGATTTTCATCAGCCATAAATTGCAGGAGGTCACCGCCATTGCCGACCGGGTAAGTGTGCTGCGACGCGGCGTGGCCACCGCTTCGGGTGTGCCGGCCAAAGGCGTGAGCAAGCAGGAACTGGCCAGCATGATGGTGGGGCGTGATGTGGTGCTGTTCGTGGATAAGAAACCCAAGCAGGCCGGGAAGACCGTTCTCGATGTGAAAGAAGTGCATGCCGAGAATGACAAGGGTTTGCCTGCGTTGCGCGGCCTTTCGCTCAACGTGCGGGCGGGGGAGATCGTGGGCATTGCCGGGGTGGCAGGCAACGGGCAGATCGAACTTTCGCAGGTCATCGCCGGGATGCGTAAATGCAAAAAGGGCGAAGTGACCCTGGACGGGGAGAAGGTCAGCAACCGTGATGCGTTGTACGGCATCGAGCATGGCATGTCGTATGTGCCAGAAGACCGTACACATGTGGGCAGTTCGCCCAACTTGAGCGTGACCGATAACGTCATCATGAAGAATTATCGCAAGCCGCCCATCTCGAAGGGCAACATGCTGGATATGAACGCGGCGACAAAGTTCGCGCAGCAACTCAAGGAAGCCTACGATATCATCGTGCCCACCGTCAACACGCCGGTGCGCCTGCTCTCGGGCGGGAATTTGCAGCGTGTGATCCTGGCGCGCGAGATCTCGGGCCACCCCAATTTTATGGTGGCGGTTCAACCCACCCGTGGTCTGGATGTGGGCGCGATCGAAGGGGTGCATCGCCTGTTGTTGACCCAGCGTGAGGCCGATTCGGCGATCCTGCTCATTTCAGAGGAACTGGAGGAGCTGCTGGCGCTCAGTGACCGCATCTATGTCATCTACGAGGGGAAGATCATGGGTGAGGTCAAGGTGCAGGGTGGCGAACCAGATGAGGGGTTGATCGAGGCGATCGGTTTGATGATGACGGGCACACCATTGGAACAAATCCAGCACGAGGGAGTCGCGAAGCATGGCTGAATCCACTTTGAAAAAATCACGCGGAAACTGGCGCATCAAGTTGGAGCCGCGTCTGGAGGAGATGCCGGGCTGGTTCCCGGCGGCGGTTTCGGCGGGGGCGGTGGTGGTGGCGTTGATCCTGGGCGGCGTTGTGATCGCTGTGGTGGGGGGCAACCCGTTCGCTTCGTATGCCTATATTGCGCGCGCGTCGTTTGGGAATATCGGTGTACTTTCTGATACCATCGTCAAGGCCACGCCCATCATCCTGACGGCGCTGGCGTGTTCGATCGCGTTCCGCATGAAGTTGTGGAACATCGGTGCGGAGGGACAGTTCATCATGGGCGCGTGGGGCGCGAGCGCGGTGGTGCTGGCCCCGGTGGTGGCGGCTGAGTCTTCTCGCTGGGTTTTCATCCCGGCTATGGCGTTGGCCGGGATGGGCATGGGGGCGCTGTGGGGCTTGATCCCCGGGTATCTCAAAGCGAAGTTCAACGTGAACGAGATCATCAGTTCGTTGATGTTGAATTACATCGCGGTCTCGTGGGTGAACTTCTGGATCTTCGGTGTGTGGAGCGAAGGCGGTTTTCAAATGAGCCCGAAGTTCCCCGAGGGGGCTTCGTTGCCGCGTTTGTCTGAATACGCCTCCAGCATTCCGTTCTTCCGCGGGTTGACCACCCATGGCGGATTGATCTTCGGCATTATTGCGGCAGTCATTCTGTGGTTCATCGTGTACCGCAGCCGCTGGGGTTATGAGATCCGCCTGATCGGTGATAATCCGCAGGCGGCCAAATATGCGGGCATCAGCATTGTGAAGAATACCATTCTGGTCATGGCGCTTTCGGGCGCGTTGGCCGGGTTGGGTGGCATGAGCGAAGTGGCGGGAGTGGTGCGCCGTTTGCAGACCTCGCCCATTGCCGCCGGTTACGGCTTCACCGGCATCATTGTGGCCTGGCTGGCGAAGTTGAACCCGCTGGTGATCATTCTGGCTTCGTTGTTGTTCGGTGCGTTGATCCTGGCGGGGCGCGAGATCCAGCCTTCGGGCATCCCGAAGATGATCCAGGGCATCATTCTGGTGTGTCTCATTGCCAGTGATTTCCTCCTGCGGTATCGTGTGCGCCTCGTGCGCGGCGAGGAGGCATAACATGGACCCGATCATTATTCTTCAGGCGGGCGTGGCCTCCGGCACCGTATTACTCTTCGCCACACTGGGCGAGGTCTTTGCCGAACGCTCGGGAGTTTTGAACCTCGGCGTGGAAGGCATGATGCTGATCGGCGCCATGACCGCCTTCAGTACAACCATTGCCACGGGCAACCCGTGGATCGGTGTGTTGGCCGCCATGATCGT
>CAZJMZ010000301.1:0-2142 GCA_964547115.1 uncultured Anaerolinea sp.
CCGAACAGGCCATCTTCGAACTACGCTCGTTCACCTGGTCGCCCGATGGAAAGACCCTGGCAGTGACCAGCAATACCGGCGGAGGCGGGAACGTTTTCCTGACCGATGCAACGGCCCAAACCCTGACCCAAGTTCTGGAAGCAGGCTCCATGGGCTACTTGATGGACGTGAATTGGTCGCACGATGGGACGCAGCTGGTAGCCTGGTCTTCACAGAACTTCACCGCAGTTACGCTCTTCAACCGCGATGGCACCGGCCTGAACACGCTCGAATTGGAACAGCAGCTCCTCGCCACACCGCAATTCGGACTCAATGACCAAACCCTCATCTTCAAAGGCGCCGATGCGACCACCGCCGGGCTGTTCGAATTCAATCTGAAAACGGGGAACACTCGGGTGGTCAGCACGCGCGTGGAGGACTCAGGTGGGTTCGCGGTCTCGCCGGATGGCAAGTTGCTGGTCTTTGCGGCCAAAGACCGCACGACGGGCGAGATGAAACTCATTCGCGAAGACCTGGCCACTAACGAGCAGACCACGCTCGGCACGTTGCCCATCCCCACCGGCTCGGGCTCATCGCTGCCTGAAGTTGCCAACCTCGTCTGGTCAGCAGATGGGACCCGCATCGCTTTTGAATTTGGGCGGGATCAAGCACAACGCGCCATCTACCTGATGCAGGCTGATGGTTCCGGGCTAACGCCCCTGCTCAATGCGGCTCACACCCCGGCCTTCTCGCCGGATGGTCAATGCCTGGCATACATCAACGCCCAAAAACAAGTGTTGGTGCTGAGTCTGGCTGATCTGACAATGCCCCCGCTTCTGCTGGGTGACCTGCCGACTGGCCGCGCCATTGCCTCGTTCAAACAAGACACACTGAAATGGGGTAGATAAACAACGACCGCTGACGGCAGACCGCAGTCTGCCGTCAGCGGTCAAAAGAGGGGCGACATTAAATCTTTACCCCAAAGCACACCGAGAAAAAGCTCAAATTCTCTGTGAACTCTGTGGCTTCCACGCCAACCAACTACCTCTCACTCACCCACACCTGCGCCCCCACCGGCAAAGCAGGGACCGGCAACTCACCGTGGACGACCGTGCTGGTTTGACCGGTGAACAATTCACGGAAGGTAACGCCATTAGGAATCGCGCCCTGCTGCACAGGCACCGTCCCCGCTGGGCGCTCGTGCGGACCCCGATTGCCGACCACGATGATCTGTTGTTCGTCGGTGTCACGCAGATACGCCAGTACATGGTCTTCGGCCAGCAGCGCTTGAAAACCGCCTTCGATGAGAGCCGGGGCTGTGCGTCGCAGATGGATCAGGGTGCGATGGAACGTGCGCAACTCATGGTTCCACTGCGTTTCATCCCAGACCATGCAATCACGAGACTCGCCTGCCATGCCGATCTCGTTGCCGTAATAGATGCAAGGCACACCCACATACGTCATCAACAACGTGACGGCCAGCCGATTGCGAGCCTGGTCGCCACCCAAAATAGTGAGGATGCGCGGCGTATCATGCGAGCCCAGCAGGTTGAACTGCTGGCGTGCGATCACCCAGGGGATCGCCGCACGGCTGGCCTGCCACGAATCCACCAGCGCCTGCGTAGACCAACGCGCCGCCGATTTCACATGCCGGGGTTCGGCGTGCTGCCCCACTTGAAATTGATCGAGCCAGTAGCCCACCGGGTTGGCAAACCCGGCATAGTTCATGGTGGCATCTAGACTATCACCTTGTAATTGCGGCGAGCCATCGAAGAAGTTTTCCCCCAACAAATACGCCTCCGGGTTCGCCTCCTTCACCGCCTGCCGAATGCCCAGCCACACTTCATACTCCAACTGGTCTTTGCCGTGCCGCGCCAGCATGTTCGCCACATCCACGCGCCAACCATCCACAGCATAAGGTGGACGCAGCCAATAGCGGAAGACTGCCTGCTCTCCGCCGTAGATCACATCTCGCACGGCCTGACTGCGATAGTTCAATTTCGGCAGGCTGCGCACACCCAGCCAGCATTCATAGTCAGTGGGGTGAGCGTGAAAGGTGAAGTATTCAGCCGTCGGTGCGGAGGGATCGCGCAGGGCCGCCTGAAACCACGGATGATCGACGCCGCAGTGGTTCGGCACAATATCCACAATAAAGCGCATGCC
>CAZJMZ010000301.1:2242-3584 GCA_964547115.1 uncultured Anaerolinea sp.
CTGGCCTGTGACTGCACGCCGTGATATTCATATTCGCCCGTCTGCACGTTGCTGGCCGGGTCGCCATCGGCAAAGCGGTCTGGGAAGATCTGATAGAACACGCTCTCGCGCACCCAGGCCGGGGCGGCGTAATCGGCCAGCAGACGGAAGTCCTCGGCATCGGTGGGGACATGCTCGTGCGCGCCCGAGCCGTTGTACCACCACACCCCCTCGGCCGTGAACAACAAAAAGCGATAGGACGTGACGGGCATGCTCAGCTTGAGGCTGGCCCGCCACCACCGGCACGCGGACGTGGCCTCAGCCGCCTCCAACTGCATTTCGATGAAGAACTGCTCCCCGTCGGGGCAGAGGCGCAGGAGGACACGCTCGATGGGCGCCTCCAGCCCGGTGCGGAGTCGCAACTCCACGGTGTCGCCGAGGCGCAAGTCCGGTCCTGTAGTTGAGCGGACGTAGCGCGCCGAGCCGTCGTGATGAATGGAGGTAAGGAATTGGGTCATAGCCCGCAAGTATAAACGTTTACAGGCTATGTGAATGGCGGTTACTCGAACATGCGCAGGAACATCGGGCTGAGATATGGCACCAGCCACACCAGCCAGACAAAGATGCTGAACTTGTGGAAATTGAGAATGAGGCGCTCATCCTGGCGCACCAGCACCACCGTGGCCCACACCGCATGAACCAACATCAGGATGATCGCCAACAACCCTGAAATGCCATGGATGTCAAAACTCATGCCGCCTACGAACTCAAACATCATGCCCGTGCCCCACGTATCACAGACCAGCCCGAGCCAGAAGAAGGCCGTGTGCCAGACCTTTAGCCGCCCCTGCAGCCGTTCGCCCCACACGCCGATGGTATAGAACAACAACGCCAGATTGATCACGATCACTGCCAATGGATTCATTTGTGTCGTCTCCGAAATTGAAATAAATTACCCCGCGAGTATAAACATAGCGGGCCAGCCTGGTCAGTATAGGAAGTCACGGCTTTGGAGTGACAAACCAGAAGGCTGGAACCATGAAGGTTCCACAGAACGCTGGCGGGCGATGACCGGCAAAACCATAACCATTTGTTAACAACAGATCCCATGAACTTTAATATAATGCTTCTACTCTCATCCTACAGGTGACAATCATGGAAATCCATTACAGTGAACAAGGCAGCGGCCTTCGCATCATCAAACTCAGCGGCAGGCTGGATATTATCGGCACTGGCGAGATCGAGACCAAATTCGCAGGCTATTCGGCTGGTGACGGGGTGCGCCTGGCGGTGGACCTCTCCGGCGTGGACTTTCTCGCCTCCATCGGCATCCGCCTCCTGATGCTGACCGCCAAATCGATCG
>CAZJMZ010000302.1:0-3567 GCA_964547115.1 uncultured Anaerolinea sp.
GGCATTTCATCCCCGTTATCGAGAATGGCCATGCGCCGGGCGCCATCCAAGGCGCGGACGAGACGGTTCGGAACGAAGCTGATGGCACGCTCCTTGAACGCATCCAACAGCGCCGCGGACGTTTCGGGCGAGGGCGGTATCGGAATGCCGAACGGCATTACCAGGCTGATCTCGCATTTCTCACGGATGCCCCGTTCCGTCAAGTAGTCATGCATCAATAGTGCGGCTTCGCTCGGCGCAGGTGGACACTTGAATGGTGTTGAGGTAATACCCACCAGGACGCGTCCTTTGTTGAACGCAGGAAGAACGCCGCGCAAACGTTCCACCCCTGCCATTGAATAGAACTCATTGCCCGCTTCTGTGAGGCCGGGTGTGTGGGCAATATCGTAATCGGCGCCCAAAGCGATGACCAGCACATCGGCTTCGTATGTTGCTTTATCCGTCGTCACGCGCCGCGTTACAGGGTCAATAGCTGCGACCGTTTCCTGCTTAAAGGTCACGCCGCGTTTGTTGATGTTGCGATATGCGATACGTACCCCATCGGGTGTTTTGTTGCCGAACATCACATCGAACTTTGAAAAACCAAAATAAAAAGAATTATTCCTGTCGATCAATGTCAGGTCCAGCTCGTCACCCAGTGCATCGGACAGGAGCGTACTTAGTTCCAATCCGCCAAACCCGGCGCCCAGCACCACTACTCGTTTCTTTGTCATGAATCTCTCCTATTGATGAACAGCATTGAATAATCGATATTGTACCCTTGTGTCGTTGCAGAAAATCCAATATTTGTATTGCTTTCAATGCAGAGCCAAACTTTTCCCTCAGCATGGTTTGGTAATCGAAAGCAAGGGCGACTACGCAGCGTCGCCAGCGAAGGTTAGGGCCAAATAAAAGGGCAGGGAGACCCTGCCCCTACGGGACATTACCGTTTCAACGTTCTGTATTTCACCCGGTACGGAGTTAAATCCTTGCCGAATTTTCCATCAGCGCGGTTTCGTAATCGGACCAGTTGACCACATCCTGGCGATGAAGTTGCCTTCACAGGTGACAAGGTGAGGCTGAGGCAGTCGATGGGCCAGCGGTTTTCACAACAGATTTACAGCCCGCGCGCAAAGACGTAGAACCACAAGAAGAACAGGATGCCGATCAGCAGGTAGGATGGATAAAGAATTCTCGCAAAGACCATGTATCCATGCGCAAGATTTTCGTCTTTTTTATTCCGGTGCCATGCCAGCACGATCGTGATCAGTTCCAGTATGAACAGGATATAGGTGGCATAAAAAACGTAATCCAATGCAACGTTGTACCCTACATTTAAATTACCCGAAAGATTGACGTGAAAGAAAACAATGCTTAACAAGCTGCCCGTCATGACGCTGATGGCTGACTCAAAGTTGTACTCCGGCAGGAACAGGCTTACATATGCCAGCCCGACGATACAGAACAATGCCAGCAGGTTCTTCAATATAAACCGCGGATAGTTGCGCTGGATATCGAGCTTCATGTTGAAGGTCGAGCTCTCCACATTTTTCTGACTCCCGATGAGCGCAGGATTGCCAAAGGATGACCTATCGCTATGCACGTCGATAAAAATGCGAGGGTTGGATAGAAGCCAATCGGAGGCAGAGTCAAACACCCCGTCGAAGCGGAGGCGGGCAAGCAGGTCAGCGCCGTGGGTGATCTGGTCCATGCCCAAGGCATCCTCCACATAGATCAATTTTTCGTTGGTCAGGGCGCGGTGGCGGAACTGGATCACCAATTCCTGTTTGTCGAAGGGGTAATCCTTGAGTTCAAATGTGGTGCGGAACGGGGCGCGGACACGGTACAAACGGTAGTTGATCCCATTTTGTGAACTGCTCGATACCGGCGGGTCCAGGGTGATGGGCTCTGCTGCGCTGAGAAATTCGATCGATTCGATATCGAGGTCGCCCTGATAACGGAACCAGATATAAAAATCAGCGGTGAACGTATGTGCCCTGTCCACATCGATATTTGTGATCTCATTGAGGCGGATACCGGTGTACGCCACATGGGTCTTGTACAAGTAAGTATCGCCATCCACAACGATATCATCGGAGCGCACGTCCACCAGGTTTTTGTTCTGCACCGGGCGCAGTTGGATGGGGGCGGGGATGAAGTTGCCCTGTTGAAACATGCCGAACGTGGGCGGCGGTGAGAAGTTATGACTGGGATCGAAATAGATCTGACCGCGAACACCGTCGAGCGCTTCCTCAGGCGTATTCAGAGATTCCAGATAGTCCCGAATTCTTTCACGCTCGTCTTTCAGGGTCACGGAAGCGCCGGTGGCTTGAGTGGCAAGAAGCGCTTGCAAAGCCACCTGAAATGCATCATAGGTGGTGCCACTGTGCCAGGAAGGTGTAGCGCCGTAGGTTTCAACATAATCGTTATAGAAGTTTTGCGCGGCTTCGCCTGCCACTTCGTAATTCAACAGCGACATGGCGTAGAACCCATCCAGCACGGAGGGGTGATCGAAACGTTGCGCAAAGTGGTTATCGCCCATGGCGTAGGAGGCAAGCATGGTAAGGCGGTTGTTCAGATCGTGATTTGCCAATACCATTTCGTGGGCGGCGTTGAGCGTGACTGCCAGAAATACCAAGCCGGGTTTCTCACCGTTGACCGGGGTGATGGTTCGAATGACGTCTTTTGCCACCTGCAACCCATCGGCGTTGATCTCGGGGATCCCTGCGATGGGTTGTTGGTAGACGATGGTTCCGCCGCGTTCAGCAAAGGTTCTGGCGAACGACTCGGTCAGTGTTTTCCCGAAATTGTTTTCTTCATACACGATGCTGGCGTTTTCATACCCCAGTACATCGTGCGCGTATAACGCGGCATATTTGCCCAGGTCGGTGGTGTTGTTGATGAGGCGGAATGCCCAGGGGCGATCGATCGTGATCTCAGGCGCGGATGCTCCAACGTTGATGGATGGCAGGCCCGCTTCATCATAGATGGGGGCGGCTGCCATGCTCGAATTGCTGTTGCGGTGACCGATCACCACCAGCGCCCGGTTATCGCTTACGACCTTTTGCGCCTGCGGCACAGCTTCCTCCGGGGAGTCGGAGCCGTCATAGTAGTAGTCCACTTGAACGGGATGGCCGTTCACACCACCCGCGGCATTGACCTGCTCCATGAACAGGTCACCGACATTCTTTTGCTCGGGGAAGGAATCGGCACCTTTTTTAGGGATGACAATGGCAATGTGGATGGGGGTGCCATCTGGTTGTGATGAGTTCTTTTGGGTATTTTGCAGAATGATGGTGAGAGTGGCAATGCCAAGCAAAAGGAGGCTGCCAATCAGGATTCGGTTTGAGCGGATGAACGATCTCATGGAGTTGCCTTCCCATTTGGTTTGCAGGAGCGGCGTTTTAGTGCCCAGATGTTGAAGATGAAGTAGGGGCGCAGCAATGCTGCGCCCCTACGGGACATTACCGTTTCAGCGTGCGGTATTTCACCCGATGCGGGGTGAGGTCTTGCCCGAATTTCTCTTGCATCATGGTTTCGTAATCGGACCAGTTGCCGATGTACATCTTGGCGACGGAGTCGCCTTCG
>CAZJMZ010000303.1:0-3542 GCA_964547115.1 uncultured Anaerolinea sp.
TCTCCGCAATGGAGCATCGGCAACGGCCTGATTGGTTTTATCTCAGGCTGCTGGATGCTGTTCCGTGACCGCAAGCAGAGCATGAACACCGTGATGTATGTGGGTGGCGCCCTGGTGGCTTTGACGGCGATCCTGTACTTCCTGAATCGCAACCTGCCCAACATGCTATTCTTTGATGTGGATAACGGCATCTTCGGCGATGCGGGTATCTCGGCCTTTGCCGGTCTTTCGATCGTCGTTGGTTTCATCCTGGTGCTGGCTGTGCGCTTTGGCTTTGCCTCCAATGAGAATGTGGCCACCGCGGTGATGTGGGGCATGCTCGGTAATATCCTGGGCCTGCTGTTTGCCTCCCTCTCCGACATTTTCATCAACGGCTTGAGCCTGCCCGCCACCATCGTCGGTCAGTTCCTGCCGGCGGCTGGCCCCAACCTGATCTTCGCAGCGATCCTTGTGCCCATGCTCGTGGGCGCATATGCTTCGGTGCAGCGCCAGTCGGGTAGATAAATTTACAGAAGACCCTAAGGGTTTTTAAAACCCTTAGGGTCTTGCAAGGAAAACCATGTTAGTTGCCTGGAAGTATCGCAAACGCAAATCCCTGATCCAATGGTTCGACCCGCGCGCCTGGCTCACGTTCTACGGTTGTTTTTTGGTCTCGGTGCTGACGTTTTGGGATGTTCGTTTCCTGTCCTTTTTCTTTGGCATTGCCATGCTGGTGCTTTTCACTTCGGGGGTGAAGTGGCATGAGGTGCGGCGCGCCTTTTTGTTCATCATTGGCTTTATTATTTTTTATGCCATTTTGACCTTTCTCACCGGGCGCGGTGGCGCAGAACTATACACGGAGGAACATTTGATCCGTGAGTTCAAGGCTTCCTTCTCGATCCTGGGTTGGACCCCCACACTGCAGGTTACAGTGGAGCGCTCTTTTTATGCCCTGACGCAACTGGTGCGGGTGATGAGCCTGGCTGTCATGACCATTTTGATCCCCTACTCGCTCAACCCGGCGTTGTATGGAATTACCTTCAAGGGGCTGGGGCTCAACGATAAGTTCGCCTACGCCATGGACCTGACCATGCGCTTCATCCCCACCTTTGGCCGCGACTTCCAACTGACCGTGGACGCCCAGCGGGCGCGCGGCTATGAACTGGAAAAACTCAGCGGCGGCTTGATCGAGCAGGTGCGGAAACTGGGCCCCATCTTCGTGCCGGTCACCATCCACGCCATCATTGGCAGCGAAGACATTATCGATGCCATGGACCTGCGGGCGTTTGGCGTTGGTCCGCGCACGTGGATCGATGTGCTTGAGCGTCATATACACGATCGTATTTTGATCGGGTTCGGGGTGGCGGTGCTGGTAAGTTCCATTGCCTTGGGGGCCATGGGGTATGGCAGGTTTTGGGTGCCTGAAGCGTTGATCCGTATGGTGGGTGGGTAGAAGAGTATCTGTAGCGAAATAAAAACTCCGCCGGTTGGTTGACGGCGGAGTTTTTTGTTAGTGGTTGTGCCCCGGGAAGATCTCCCCGGCTTCGATGCGTACCTTCAGGTGGTTCTCCTGCGGGGGGAAGGTGCAGGTGGCGTAGTCGGTGAAGGCGCAGGGCGGGCTGTAGGCCTTGTTGAAATCGATGAAGACCTTGCCGTTGTCGTGGGCGTCGGTGTAGTGATAACGGCCGGAGGGGTAGGATGGATCCCCGTTGCTCTCGTCCATGAATTGGACCCACAGGCGGCCATCGGGCAGTTCGCTCACGATCAGTTCGTGTTGCTGGCCGTTGATCTCGAAGGTCAGGAAGCCTTCCATGCGTTCGTCGAGGATGGCGCCGAGAATATCAGGCATTTTGACCACGCGCGGGGTGTCGTAGCGCGTATAAGTGGCCGGGATGCGATAGGCTTCGTTGACCGGGAACCATTGTCGGCTGGGGAAGAGGCGGCGCTCTTCGCGGGTGTTATCCCATACACGGATGCCTACACCCTTCGAACGGCGGACGACCACCATGCGCATATCGTCAAAGGTGATGAAAGAAGGCACATCCTCCTGGTCGGCATCGAGCAGTGCAGACTGGGCGACCACGCCGTTCACTTCCACCGGCAGGTCAGAGGTGACGTTCAGGGTCACATTGTTGCCATCGAACTCAAAGGTGCCGATGCGGGCCGGGGCGCGGGCAGGCAGGCGGATATCGCAATCCTCGGCCGAGCCGATGAGGTTCTCGCCTTTGCGCAGCCAGAACAGCCCGGCCAGGGCCAGCCAGCCGTTCTCGCGGCGCAGGTTGGTGTCCATCTCCTGCCGCCATTTTTCGATGCTCTTGAGATATGCTTCGTTTGTCATGGTTCGATTATATCCACGTGCAAGATTTGTGGCTTTACAAAAAAGTTACGACTTACTTGTAGATCTCGCCCGCCTCTATGCGGAAAGGCAGGAAGTTCTGCGGCGGCGCGAAGATGCAGGTGGCGTAGTCGGTGAAGGCGCAGGGCGGGCTGTAGGCGAAATTGAAATCGAGCAACACCTTGCCATCTTCGCCGACCGGCTCGGTGTAGTAATAGCGGCTGGGCGGGTAGGTCTCTTTGCCGCTGGTGAGATCGCGGAACTTGATGTAGAGTTTTTTATCGGCGGTTTCGGTCACATCGAGTTTGTATTTCTCGCCTTCGAACTTGAACGTGACGTACCCATCGAGGCGGTCTTCGACCTGTTCGCCAAACGTATCGGCGCTCTTGGTTTGTTGTGTTTCCGGGTAGCGCGTGTATTTGGCGGGGATGCGGAAATCCTTGTTGAGGGGGAACCATTTCAAAGGCGGCAGGTTGAAGCGCTCTTTGCGCTGGTTATCCCAAATGCGGATGGCGGGCTTGTCATCGTGGATGTGCAGGACGAGCCGCAGGTCGTCGTTCCAGGTGATGAAGCTGGGCTTCGCCTCTTTATTGGACTTTAGAACTGCCTTCTGCGCCAATTTGCCATTGACCTTCGCCCGCACCCCTTCTGCCACCGTCAACCGGAAGGTTTTGCCCTCCCAATAGACCACGCCCAGGAACGTAGGCGCCCGGTCGGGCAGAATGACCTCACACATGGGGTTGGCGCCCATGAGGTTGCGGCCTTCGTTGAGCCAATATAACCCGGCCAGCGCCACCCAGCCATTCTCTTTGACCAGCCCGTCGTATCTCTCGGCCCGCCACGCCAGGACCTTGTTCTCGTATTCGGTGTCTTTTTTCGATGCCATGGTTTAGATTATACCTAACACAAGACCTCCGGATTCTTCAAGAACCCGGAGGTCTTCACTCTCTAACGCAAATCACTCTTCCAATGTACTGATATCGCCTTCAGGCAACCCTTGCGCGCGGGCCTTCAACACACGGCGCATGATCTTGCCGGAGCGGGTCTTGGGGAGTTTGTCGAGGAACTTCACATCTTCAGGGCGGGCAATGGGACCCATGTGTTTGGCCACATGCTGGCGCAGTTCTTCAGCGAGTTCGGCGGTGCCGGTGAAGCCTGCACGGAGCAACACAAAGGTGTGGATGCCCTGGCCCTTCACTTCATGCGGCAGGCCGATGGCGGCGGCTTC
>CAZJMZ010000304.1:0-3532 GCA_964547115.1 uncultured Anaerolinea sp.
CCGTGCCCCGTTGCAGGGCACGGCGAAGTAGCGACCGTGCCCGCTGACCACCGCGTGCAGGTACTGGCCCTGCTCGGCAATGGGGCGGTGCATGCGCCGTCGCAACTCGTCCTTGACCGCGTGCAGCTTGGCCTGCAGCCGCTTGGCACTGGTCAGTCTCAGGACCATGAACTTTCCCTTTTGGGTCTTGCCGCAGCAATGCGTGAAGCCCAGGAAGTCGAAGGTCTCGGGTTTGCCTTGTCCGCGTCGGCTGCGGTTCTCGCGCGCGAAGCGCCCGAACTCGATCAGCCGCGTCTTGTTCTCGTGCAGCGCCAGCCCGAAGTTCTTCAGCCGCTGGGCCACGTCGCGCTTGAAGCGCTCGGCGTCCCAGCGGTGCTCGAACCCGGCCACCCAGTCATCGGCATAGCGCACGATGATCATCTGGCCCTTGGCGTGGCGCCGCCGCCACTGCTCAACCCACAGGTCAAACGCGTAGTGCAGGTAGATGTTGGCCAGCAGCGGGCTGATGCTCCCGCCCTGCACCGTCCCCAACTCACTGCGCGTGATCTGCCCGTCTTCCAGCACGCCCGCGTGCAGCCACTTTCTGAGCAGCCGGATCACGCGCGCATCGGCCACGCGATGCTCGACGAACTTGATCAACCAAGCCTGATCGATGGTGTCGAAGGAACACCCGACACACTACCCATCTCGAAGACCTTCCGCCGGCCGTTCGCATCGTCCGGCGCGGTCATGCCCTCGAAGGGCAAGAACTCGCGGTGCTCGACCGCTGCCAGCGCGCTGGCCAACTGCATCTGCTGCTGATCCTGCCATGCGATTCGCGCTCACTCATCCCGGCCAGCTGGACCGACCTGCGGCTGCGCACGGGAGCCGCGCCGCAGGAGGCGCCTCCTGCGGCGCCGGCGCTGCTGGCCACGATCAACGACTTGTTCAACGCACGCATCGTCGTCGACTCTCTGCTCGGCCGCATGGCCGGCGCACAGGAGATCGACGATGCAACTCGAACTGGTCCTGGAGGCTCCGCCCGAAGCCGCCCAGGCGCTGTGGGAGCAATTCGACCCGGCTCGACAGGAAGCGCTCATTCAGCGCCTGGCCCTGCTCATCGCCAAGGCCGCCGTCGCGCCAGCGCACGCTGAGGAGCATGGCGATGAGTGAGCACACCAAGATCAAGCCGTCGCATCTGAGTCGCATCGCGATCGTCTACGTGCGGCAATCGTCGGCCGCGCAGGTCGAGCACAACCGCGAGTCCACCGCGCGCCAGTACGCGTTGACCCAGCGCGCCGCGGCGCTGGGCTGGAGCACCGATCGGGTCAGCGTGATCGATGACGATCTCGGCCTGTCCGGCGCCACGACCCATCAGCGCAGCGGCTTCGCACGCATGACCGCCGAAGTGGCGTTGTCGCACGTGGGCCTCATCCTCGGGCTGGAGGTGTCGCGCATGGCGCGCAACAACGCCGACTGGTATCGGCTGCTCGATCTGTGCTCGATGACCGACACGCTTATCGGCGACGCCGACGGCGTGTACCACCCGTCGCTGTTCAACGATCGGCTGCTGCTCGGCCTGAAGGGCACGATGAGCGAAGCCGAGCTGCACGTACTGCGCGCCCGGCTGGACGGGGGCATCCGCAACAAGGCCGCGCGCGGCGAACTGCGCCGTGGCCTGCCGGTAGGCTTCGTCTGGGGCGAGGCCGACGGCGAGGTTCTGGTGCACCCCGACGCCGCCGTCAGCGGCGCCGTGCGCGCGGTCTTCGATCACTTCGCCGAGTTCGGCTCGGCGCGCCGCGTGTGGCTGTGGTTCCGCAGCGAGGCCCTGTCGTTTCCCCTGCAGACGCACGCGCGCGCGCCGATGCGCTGGGTCGCCCCCGCCTACACCGCGATCCACGCCGTGCTGAGCAATCCCGTCTATGCTGGGGCCTACGCCTTCGGCAAGTCGCGCACCGAGCAGTTCGTCGATGAACAGGGCCTCGTTCGCAAGCGCATCCGCATGCTGCCGCGCGGCCAGTGGGCCGTGCTCATCCCCGGGCATCACGAAGGCTACATCGACTGGCCGACGTTCGAGGCCAACCAGCAGCGCCTGGGCACCAACACGCGGCCGCAGCCCCACAAGCCGGGAGGCGCGTTGAGAGAAGGTGCGGCGCTGCTGCAGGGCCTGGCCACCTGCGGCCATTGCGGACGCAAGCTACGCACGCACTACCGAGGCCGGCAACAGGCGCCGGGGTACCACTGCGCCAACAAGAGCGTCGTCGGCGGGCGTGGCGTGTACTGCCTGAACGTCGGCGGCGTGCAGATCGACGAGGCCGTGGCCAAGGCCTTCCTCGCCGCGATCACCCCCGCAGGCTCGAGCGCCGCCGTCCGTGCGGCCGAGCAGCTGCAGGCCGACCATGATGGGGCCCTGGGCCAGTGGCGACTGGCGGTGCAGCGCGCGCAGTACGACGCCGACAAGGCCGAGCGCCGCTATCGCGCGGTGGACCCGGACAACCGTCTGGTCGCACGCGGGCTCGAGGCGCAATGGGAGCAGAGTCTGCGTGTCCTCGAGCAGGCGCAGGCCGAACTCGCGCAACGCCAGCAGCAGCGCCCGCATCCACTGACCGACGACGCGCGCCGCCGTCTGCTCGGCATGGGCGAGGACCTGTCGCGCGTGTGGCACGCCGCCTCGACCACGTCGCGCGACAGGAAGGAGCTGCTGCGCACGCTGCTCGAGGAGGTCGGCATCAGCGTGTACCGCGAGCAGTACCGCGCGCTGGTGAAGCTGCGCTGGCGCGGCGGCGCCCTCGGCGAGTTCGACGTGAGCCTGCCGCGCTCGCGCCCGGCCACGGTGCGCACCGACGAAGACACGATCGGCCTGGTACGGCGTCTGGCCGAACACCACGACGACGCCACCATCGCGGGCATCCTCAACAAGCAGGAGCGCACCACGGCGCGCGGCCTGCGCTTCACGCAGAACCTGGTCGGCAATCTGCGCCGTCACTGGAACATTCCCCGGCGCGCGACCCCCGCCGAACCCGTCACCGGCGAGCTGATGAGCGTGCGCCAGGCCGCTCGCGAACTCGGACTGGCCGCCTCGACCATCCATCGCTGGCTCAATGACGGCTTCATCGCCGGCGAGCAGCTTACGCCCGGTGCGCCATGGCGCATCCGCGTCAACGACGCGCTGAAGCGCCGCCTCGTGCAAGACGCCCCCGAGGGCTACGCCGTGATGCAGGAAGCGACCAAGCGCCTGGGCGTCACCCGCCAGACCGTGTTGCACCGTGTCCAACGCGGCGAGCTCGACGCCGTGCTCGTCTGCCGCGGCCGGCAAAAGGGCTTGCGCATCAAGGTGTTGGACGATCAACCCACCCTATTCGACGAGGCGTCATGAACCAGGGGGCAATATGCAGACCGATCCAAGAACTTGGCGATGTCCGCATCGAGAATCCAGTTCACTTTCCTTGCCGTCACGCCCACGGCCACCGCGTCCAGCGCGTCGTGCGCGCTTCGCCTCGGCCTGAACCCGTAGCTGAACCCGATGAAGTCCTGCTCGTAGATCGCACCAAGG
>CAZJMZ010000305.1:0-3528 GCA_964547115.1 uncultured Anaerolinea sp.
CCGGATGAAATTCTCAGCCTGGCGGTCTTTCAGCAAAAGGCGCATGCGGTCATTGCCCAGATCCATGCGCGCAACAAATTACCACTGCTGGTCGGCGGAACGGGACAATACATCCGCGCTGTGACCGAGGGCTGGACCCCGCCCGAAGTGGTACCGAACGAACAGCTACGGAATGAGTTGGAAGCTGAAAAAGATGCTCACGGTATCTATTGGCTACACGACAAACTCAAAGCACTCGATGAGGAGGCGGCTGGCAAAATCGATGCCCGGAATTATCGCCGCACCATTCGTGCATTGGAGGTTATTCTCACGACGGGGAAAAAATTTTCCAAACAGCGCGGGCAATCGGATGCGCCATATCGGCTGATCACAATCGGTCTGGCACGTCCACGGCCGGAGTTGTATGCGCGGGTGGATGCACGTATTGAGGCCATGTTTGCGAATGGTTTTCTCGATGAGGTGAAAGGCTTGCTCGAAAAGGGCTACTCCCCCGCCCTGCCGACCATGTCGGCCATTGGGTATCGGGAATGCGTGGCCGTGCTCGAGGGCAGGATGAAACTTGAGGAAGCGAAGCAGGCCATCGGTCGGGTGACGCGGGTCTTTGTCCGCAGACAGGCAAATTGGTTCAAAGAATCCGACCCGGCGATTCGCTGGTTCAAGGTCGAAGAGGAAGTCTCCAGGCAGGTGGAGACCTATATTCGCGATTGCCTGTCTTAGGAGTTGATGAAAACTTCCACTGATTGGTTGACTTTTGATTTTTCATTGTATATACTGGAAACATCATCAAGAAAAAGAGGAGACATTATGACCGCAAAGCCCTGGCTCGCGCATTACGACAAGGGGGTTCCACATACGATCGAATACCCGAATCAACCTCTGTTTCGTTTTCTGGAGGATGCCGCACGCAAATTCCCCGACCGCGCCTGCACGATCTTTAAGGGCGCGGTCATTTCTTATCGCGAGATGAACGCGCTGACCGACCAAATGGCAGCGGCGCTCGTGGAGATGGGCGTGAAGAAGGGTGACCGGGTGGGCATCTTCATGCCAAACACGCCGCAGTTCGTGATCGCGTATTACGGCATTCTCAAGGCAGGCGGCGCGGTCGTGGCTGTCAACCCGACATACCCGGTGGATGAGATCCTCACGCCGGTCAACGATGCAGGCATCGAAGTGATGTTCACATTAAGCCGCTTCTATGGCAAATTGACGGAAGTACGCAAACGCTCCAAGCTCAAGCGGATCATAGTCACCAACATCAAGGAGACTCTGCCACCCGTACTGCGGATCCTGTTCACGCTCGCGAAAGAGAAAAAGGAAGGTGACCGCATCGAACAATTGGAAAACGGCGATGTGTGGATGCAAGACCTACTGAAAAAGCACAAGAACTCGCCAAAGCCAAACATCCAAATCGACCCGGACGACACGGCCTTGTTCCAGTATTCTGGCGGGACAACCGGCGTACCGAAAGGCGCGGTGGCCATGCACCGCAATGTGGTCGCCAATACGCTCCAAATGAAGGCGTGGTTCATTACCGCTGAAGAAGGAAAAGAAGTAGTGCTGATGGGCATTCCTCTGTTCCATGTATACGGCATGGTGGCTGGGATGAACTTTGGGATGACGATCGGGGCGAGTTTGGTCATGGTTCCCAACGCCCGCGACTTGAAAGATGTGCTGGACAATATCAGCAAATTCAAAGCAACGCTGTTCCCCGGCGTGCCGTTGCTATACAACGCCATCAACAATCACCCGGATGTCAAAGCAGGGAAATACAATCTGTCATCCATCAAAGCATGCATTTCCGGCTCGGCAGCGTTGATGCGCGAAACGAAGGAAGAGTTCGAGCGCCTGACAGGCGGCAAGGTATTCGAAGGCTACGGTATGTCCGAAACGCCGACCGCCACCCACTGCAATCCATTGCTGGGTGTTAACAAGATCGGCTCGATCGGCATGCCGCTGCCTGATGTGGATATCAAGATCGTGGACCTGGACGACGGCGAGACCGAAAAGCCGCAAGGTGAAGTCGGCGAGATCGTGGTGCGCGGTCCGCAAGTGATGAAGGGCTATCACAATATGCCCACCGAGACGGCCAATTCGTTGCGGACCATGAAGGATGGTAAAGTCTGGTTGTTCACCGGCGATATTGCCCGCATGGACGAAGACGGGTATTTCTTTATCGTAGACCGCAAGAAGGAACTCATCAAACCGGGCGGCTTTCAGGTGTGGCCGCGCGATGTAGAAGAGGCCATCGCCTCGCACCCGAAGGTTTTGGAGGTGGGCGTGGCAGGCATCCCGGATGCCAATCGCGGTGAAGCCGTAAAAGCCTGGGTGGTGCTGAAACCAGGCGAGACCATGACCGTGGACGAACTCAAAGCACACTGCAAGGAACACCTGGCGCCGTATAAAGTCCCGTCGCATGTGGAATTCCGCACAGAACTGCCCAAGACCACCGTCGGCAAGATCCTGCGGCGCGAGTTGGTGCGGCAACACAAAGAAGGCGCGAAGTAGACAGGAAGGAAATAGACAAAAAAGAGCCTCCCAGAAGTTTGGGAGGCTCTTTTTTCATTTGTTTTCTCGCTTCACTCATGCAACCTGGGGAGTACCGCTCTTCTTGGGGAACGGCGGAGGGAAGATCGCTTCGAATTCTTCACGGGTGATCGATTCCGCTTCGAGGAGTTTCTGCGCCACTGCATCCAGTTCCTTGCGGTACTTGGTAAGCAGCTTCTTGGTGACCTTATAGGCTTCATCCACCAGTTTGCGGACTTCGGCATCGATCTTCTCAGCGACGGCTTCAGAGTAATCGCGTTGTTCCGAGATCTCGCGACCCAGGAAGATCAACTCCTCCTTTTGGCCATAGACCATGGTACCCAGTTCATTGGACATGCCGAGCCGGGTGACCATCATGCGAGCCATCTGGGTGACGCGCTCAATGTCGTTGGAAGCACCGGAAGTGATATCGTCGAAGACCAATTCCTCAGCCACGCGCCCGCCAAGCAGACCGATCAACGCGGCGTTCATCTTCTTGCGGGAGGTGAGAATGCGGTCATCTTCAGGGCGATACCAGGTGAGGCCGCCAGCCTGTCCGCGGCCGACGATGGTGATCTTTTGGACAGGGTCGGCTTCGGGGACGGCATTCATGGCGATGGCATGACCAGCTTCATGGTAGGCGATGATGCGCTTCTCTTCGTCTGAGATCAGACGGGATTTGCGTTCAGGACCCATGACCACACGCTCAATGGCCTCTTCCATTTCAGGTTGGCCAATGGATTTCTTGTTGCGGCGGGCGGCCAAAATGGCAGCTTCGTTAACAAGGTTTTCCAAGTCAGCACCGACAAAACCAGGTGTGCCGCGGGCCAAAGAGCCAAGATCCACAGCGGGTTCCAAGGGTTTGCCTTTGACGTGTACTTTCAAGATGGCTTCGCGGCCCTTCATATCGGGGCGGTCAAGGGTGACGCGGCGGTCAAAGCGACCGGGGCGCAGCAAGGCCGGGTCGAGAATGTCAGGGCGGTTGGTGGCGGCGATGATGATGAC
>CAZJMZ010000306.1:0-3523 GCA_964547115.1 uncultured Anaerolinea sp.
GTGGCCGAGATGGGCATGCCATCTTTGCTGCGGCTGGTCACCGAAGCCGATTTGGGGTCCTGGTCGCGCAGTTCGACATGGTGAGTGCGAATATCGATGGCTTCGCGGAAGCGCTCAAACCCATCGATGGTGGCTTTGCCGCCAGGCTCCTTGCCGGTGGGCCCGATGACGTGCGGCGTGCCATCGGCGCGCTCAAACAGTGCCACCGAGTCCAGGTCCACGATCACTTTCCCGGGGCCGCCAATGACGTAGTTGGGGCTGTGTTCGTCCTCTTCCTTGATCTTGCCTTGTGAGATGCGGATGGTATCGTCGCTGCCGGTGAGCGCTACTTCTGAAATGAACAGGCGGGCCGCAGTGATATCTTCAAGTTCGAAAATGTCGGCCAGATAGTAGGCCGCCAGTTGCTGGGCAATGAAGAACGGGGCCACAAAGATCGGCAGATATTGCAGGATGCGCGCATCGGTCGCGACCGTGATCAGAAAGTTGGTGAAATTAAGGAAAGGGTCGCCTTGATACCCCGCTGCATAGGCTGAGTTCAATACATACAGGAAGATATCCTGCAGGTAACGCGCCCAGATCCCCAGCGGGTGGTAATAGATCGTGATGAGGAAGCCCGTCAAAAGGAATAACAATGTCAGGTTGCGGGCGCGGCGTTGTGCGCGTTCGGGCCGCAGGTCAAAAAGCCAATTCAGTGTGGAGTTGACCAGGCGGTCGAACAGTTCACCGTAGCGGCGCTTTTCCTTTTGATAGGCGGTCTCAACCGGGGGAGGGGCGGCTTGGGTCATTTGATGTCCGGGTCGATCCACTTGATGATCTCTTCAAAGACGCCCTGCTGATCGGCCATTTGCTGGCGCAGTTGCTCATCTTCGAGAATGATGGAGCGGGAGCGCATGACCAGGGTCTTGAGGGTTTCTGCATAACCTTTGGGTTGCTTGCGTACCACTTCGGTGCTGAGCTTTTCAGCGTACTTGCGCAAGGCTTGATCGTGCCCGGCCGTGATGCGGACCGCCTTGCGGCTGATGATCTGCTTTTTCTCTTCCTCCACGGTGTTGTACCAACTGGCCTTCCAGCGATCGATCCGGGCTTGATTAATGGTGGAGTGCAGGCGCGGGCTGCCAATGCCAACACTGAGCACTTTGAGGCCGCGGTCTTTCAAGAGTGCATATTCGCGGCTGGGCATGGTTTCAGCGAGACGTTTGCCGTTCTTATCAAGCACAGGCACTTCGGGTTTGGTCAATCGCGCTGTGACCAGTTCGTTGATGACTTGCAGGGCGGTCTTTCTCTGGATCTCAGTGGATGGTTTGCCGGCTGCGGCAGCCGGAGCGGATGGCGCAGGTGGTGCGGATGGCTCGATCTGGCTTTGACCGTCCAACCAGCGGATGATGCGTTCCATCAGCCGGTTGATCTCGCGCAGCATGGCGGTCAGTGCCTCTTCGAAGCGGTTTTGTTGGGCGGGGAACTGGGTTGGGTCTTGGAGTAGGGCGATCTCGGAGGGAGTCGGCTGAGGGGGAGTTGGAGGCGGGGGGGGCACTTCCTGTGTGGCTGTGAAGAATTCATCGAGGGTGAATTTGGCAGCGTATTCACGCCACACATCCACAGCCAGTTGGGCAGGGAGTTGGTTCCAGGCCACTTTGTGCCGGGGCGAGTCGGTGCTGATATTGGGGTTGATGCCTTCGCCAAGCAGTGCCTTCTTGATGGCTTCCAGATCCTGCTTTTGGTTCTCGCGGTCTTCCTTGGTGATGCCGGTGCGATACCCAAAGCGCGAACCGGGCTTGCCGGGTTCGGGCATACCCGTATCCACGCGGAAGCTGACGGAAATGCCGGGGATGACCTCAATGCCATCCCGCGTCCATGCGCTGACCTGGCGACGGCGGTCCTGCACCTCGCGGTACGCGGGATCGTCGGTGTCGCCGGGCGCGAAGGGGTCGTCTGTATCCCGCAGGCCCAGGCCCTGGGCCTGGACGTGCAGGTCGAGAGTGGCGGAAATGTATTCGCCGCTATCGAGAAAATGCACGCCGGGTCCGAGGGTTTGTTTGATCTTGATGGGGGTGCGGGTGAGTGCGGCGCTGGCAGAATCCAGCCACACGACGCCGGGTCCTTTTTTCAGGCGTTCCCCGGCGTGTTCGGTAATGATGCTGTTCTTGATGAAGAGTGCCGGGCCGTGAAATCCCGAAAGGTAGGCTAGCAGGCGGTCAAAGATCTTTTGGCGTTGTGCAAAGGTCTGTACCGGCAGGACGAATTGTGAGAAGAAAGCCACCCAGACGAGCAACAGAATGGGAAACAAGCACACCAACTCGAACAGGACATTCAGCAGTTCGGTCTGTTCGTCCCACAGCCGGTATACCTGCCAGCCGTAGATCGCCACCAGAAAGAACAGCCACCCGGCAATGTAGAACCAGGGTCTTCGATAAATGGGGGTTTCGTCCATGTAGGCTGAATTTTATAACAAAAGTATCCATTGCGCCAACCAATCGTCAGGTACAATGATGAGCATGCTCCGCGTGGAATTTCACTGCCATACCGAAGCTTCCGGGGATTCCCTGACGCGCCCGGCTGACCTGGTGCGGACCGCCCGCCGCAAAGGCCTGGACCGCCTCGTGGTCACCGACCACAACACGATTCGGGGGGCGCAGGCGGCTCAAGCTCTCGACCCGGAACTGGTCATCGTAGGCGAGGAGATCCTGACCACCCGTGGGGAGTTGTTATGCGCCTTCGTCACCGAAGAGGTGCCGGCACACCTGACGCCGCTCGAAGCCATCAAACGCCTGCGTGACCAGGGCGCGTTCATCAGCGTGTCGCATCCCTTTGACCGGGTGCGGAAAGGCGCCTGGCAGGAGGATGACCTGCTCGAGATCGCGCCGCTGGTGGATGCCATCGAAGTCTTCAATTCCCGTTGTCTTTCGCCGGCATACAACGCGGCGGCGAAAGCCTTCGCCGAGCGGCATGGTATTCCAGGCACGGTCGGTTCGGATGCGCACGGACTGGTCGAAGTGGGGAGAAGTTTCCTTGTGGTGGAGCAGTTTGCGGGTGCGGAGCAGTTGCGGCAGGTCGTCGGCCGGGGTGTGCCCAGGGCCAAGGCTTCGCCGTGGTGGGTGCATTTGATCTCACGATATGCCTCCATGAAAAAACGTTCGCGTGGCGAATGAAACGAAATCGTCAGTCAGCTTATATTTTTACAGGAATATAATTTAAAGATGTCTCTGGAATTTTTCTTCAATTCAAGCACGGTGGCCGGGCTCACACGCCTGGTGCTGAGCACGGTCATCATGGTGATCCTCTTTCGGGGGAGATCGCAAACGGCCCGCCTGCTGGGCATCACCTTTGCCGGAGCAACGGCTTTCAATGTGATCCTGTTGGTGACCGATGCCATGCTGCCCCCCTTTACCGATTACCTCGACCCGGCCGAAACCGTGCCGTTGTTATGGGTCATGTTCGGTCTGGTGCCGTTCGCTTATCACTTTCCTGAATTGGTTTTCAAGCGGGAGGAAGCCGCGGCACGCTTTTTCTTTACCATGTATGCGGT
>CAZJMZ010000307.1:0-3485 GCA_964547115.1 uncultured Anaerolinea sp.
ATGATACCCTCCCGCCTGAGGTGTTATGGCAAACAATCGTACAAAAACAGACATGGCCGTCATTGGGCTGGGGCGCTTCGGTGCCTCAGTGGCGCTGACGTTGGCCCGCCAGGGCTTCAGCGTGGTGGGCGTGGACCGCGACCCAAAACTTGTACAGTCCCTGGCCGACGACTTGACTCAAACCCTGGCCTTCGATGCCACCGACGAGAACGCTCTGCGCGCGGTGGATATCGCCTCGTTCGACACGGTCATCGTGGCGATCGGCGCCGATTTTGAAGCGAACCTGATGGCCACGGTCGCGTTGAAGGCTGTCGGTGTGAATCGTATCATCTGCAAGGCGCTCACCGAGCGGCAAAAGACCATTCTTCTGCGCGTGGGCGCGGATAAGGTCGTGCTGCCCGAGTCGGAGGCGGGTCAACGGCTCGCGCTGGAGTTGGCGAACCCCAACCTGCTCGACCGTATTCCGCTCGGGCGCGAACACGCCGTGGTCGAACTCTCCGTGCCCGATGCTGCGGCAGGCAGCACCCTGCAGCAAGCCGAATTGCGCAGCCGCTACGGCGTGACCGTGGTGGCGGTGAAGCGTGGCGAGTCGGTTACGGTCGCGCCGCCTGCCGATTATGTGCTGGCGCGGGGCGACCTGCTCGTGGTCATTGGCACGAACGAGAACGTCTTCGCGATGAACGATTGGGACTAGTCTGTGATCCGCTGGCGTAATATTCCGCCCGCCGCGCGGCTGGCCTTGGGTCTGCTCGTGCTTGTGGCGCTGGGCACCGGGTTGATGCATCTGCCCGGGGTCTCGAGTGGCAGGCCGTTATCGTGGTCCGAAGCGGCGTTCACGGCGGTGTCCGCGTTGAGCGTCACCGGCTTGTCGCTCATCCTGCCGGGGCGCGATCTCACGCTCTTCGGTCAATTTATTTTGATGTTGCTCATTCAAGCGGGGGGTGTGGGGTTCATGGTGATGACGGTCGTCATCTTTCGGCTGGTCGGGCGGCGCATCACCTATCTCGACCGTATCGCATTACGCGACTCGCTGGGCTTGATCGATACACGCGCCATTCTGCTGTTCACGCGGCGCTTGCTGGTGATGGTCGGGGTGATCGAATTGATCGGCGCGTGGTTCTTGTGGCTGAATTGGCGCGAGTTGTTGGGGAATGGGCGCGCGGCGTTCTATGCCCTCTTCCATGCGGTCTCGGCTTTTTGTAATGCGGGCTTCGATCTCTTTGCAGGCGTGGATGGTTTCACCAGCATCCCCAACGACGGCGCAACGCTCACTATTCTGGGCGGTCTGATCTTTCTGGGCAGCCTCGGCATGCCCGTGTTGATGGACCTGTGGGATTACCCCGAAGCGCGGCGGCTTTCGTTCAACACGCGCCTCACCCTGCTGGTGGTGACCTTGCTCGTGGCGCTGGGCGCGTTCGGATTGTTCCTGAGCGAGTCTTCAGCGGCAGGCGCCTTGCGGGACGAACCGTTCCTGCCACGCCTGGGGCTGGCACTCTTTCAATCGGTCGCCACCCGCACTGCGGGCTTGAGCGGCATCAACGATTTCGAGACTCTCTCGCCTGCGGGGCAGCTCATCAAGATCGGCTTGATGTTCGTGGGCAGCGCCCCCGCTTCAATGGGTGGAGGCATCACCACCGGCACGTTCGTTGTGCTGGCCCTGACGTTCTGGAGCTACATCCGCCGCCGTGACTCGGTCACGCTGCTCGCCCGGACCATTCAGCCTGATACCGTCCGAAGGGCCACCGCCGTGCTGACGCTGTCGCTCTTCGTCGTCTTCAATGCCACCTGGCTCATCCTGCTCACGCATCCGCAAGCCACGCTCGACCAGGTGCTGTTCGAAGTCATCTCCGCGTTCGCCACCTGCGGCTTCTCGCTCGCCTTCACCGGGCAGTTGAATCTCTTCGGTCAACTCGTCATCATGTTCGTGATGTTCTGGGGGCGGCTCGGCGCGTTGACCGTGGTCGTGGCGCTGGCGGGCACATCCCGTCGCGAAGTCATCGAATACCCCGAAGGTCAGGTGTTGATCGGTTAATGGTCCCCGGACTTTTGAATTCCACCTCCGTCAAAATTTGGTATAGTTGACCAACTTTTTCGGAGGCAGAGTTCCATGAATTTCGTTTTTCTATCCCCGCATTTCCCACCCAATTATGCTCGTTTTGCCGTTGCGTTGAAGAATCTCGGCGTCAACGTGCTGGGCATTGCCGATGCTGATTACGACTCTCTGGCCCCCGAACTCAAAGCCGGGCTCACGGAGTACTATCGCATCAGTGACCTGCATAATTATGATGAACTGGTCCGCGCGTTGGGATATTTCACGCACCGCTACGGCAAACTGGACCGGCTCGATTCGCACAACGAATACTGGCTCGAGACCGAAGCCCGCCTGCGCACCGACTTCAACATCACCGGCGTGCGCATGGACCAGATCGACCGCATCAAACGCAAATCAAAGATGAAGGAAACCTTTCAGCAGGCGGGGGTCAAATCGGCGCGTGGGGGCGTGGTGCGAAATTTAGAGGAAGCTCAAGCCCTGGTCGCGCAGACGGGGTATCCGTTGGTGGCGAAACCCGATATCGGTGTAGGCGCAGCGGCCACGTACAAAATTCACAACGAAGATGAACTGAAAAACTTCATCGCCTCCAAACCGCCCGTGGATTACATGCTCGAAGAATTCGTGGACGGCCAGATCGTCACCTTTGACGGCCTGACCGACAAGGATGGTGTGCCGGTCTTCACCAACTCGCTGGCCTACAGCCGCGGCATCATGGAGATCGTGCTCGGTGACGAACTGGTCTACTACTACACCCAACGCGAGATTCCGCCCGATGTGGATGCGCTCGGGCGGCGCATTCTGCGGGCCTTCGATGTACGTGAGCGTTTCTTCCACTTTGAGTTCTTCCGCCAAACCGGCACAGACGAACTCATTGCCCTCGAAGTGAATATGCGTCCACCCGGCGGACTCACCACCGACATGTTCAATTACGCCTGCGATATCGACGTGTATCATGCCTGGGCCTGCCTGCTGGCAGGGCGTGAGTTCCCGTACATGGGCTACACCCAGAAATATTACTGTTGCTACGCCAGCCGCAAGGACAATCGTGCCTTTGCTCACAGCGTGGAGGAGATCCTGGCGAAATACGGCGATAAGTTCTGCCTGCTCGAATCCATCAGCGGGGTGTTCAGCATGGCGCTGGGCAACCAGGGCTTCATCTTCCGTTCGCCTGATTTCGATGAGATCGTCGCGATCGCAGACTTCATTCAGGCTCAGTAGAGGCGCATATGCAGATCGAATACCACAAGTGGTACAGCCCCAACCTGGGGCAGGAGATGGAACTCAAGGTCTACGGTTATTATGGCAAGCCTGCGCTGGTCTTTCCGGCGCAGGCGAGTCGTTTTTTCGAGTTCGAGGATGTGGGCATGGCCGGGGCGGTGGCAGAGTACATCGAAGCGGGGCAGGTCAAATTCTTCACCGTGGATAGCGTGGA
>CAZJMZ010000308.1:0-3478 GCA_964547115.1 uncultured Anaerolinea sp.
CGGACAGGCCCTCGCGGGTATATTGATCGATCAGGATCGGCACGCCCGCCACTTTGGTGTGACCCTCGATACGCGCTGCCAGGTTGACCGTATCACCCACGCAGGTATAGGTGGCGCGATGGGTGGTGCCGGTGTAACCGGCAATGACTGTTCCGGTGGCAATGCCAATGCCGATGCGCACTTCGTTTTTGCCCTGAATGGCGCGCTGTTCGTTGAAAGCCTTCAGCAGTTCGACCATTTCAAGCGCCGCATTGACGGCGTTCTGCCGGTGTTCATCATCCTGGGCGGGGGCGCCAAAGATCGCCATCAGGCCGTCGCCTTGCATCTGGTTCACGGTGCCGTTATTGGCGGTGATGGCGTCGAACATCAAGGCAAAATAATCGTTGAGCAGCTCGATGATGTCGGAAGGCTCCGATTTTTCACTGAGCGTGGTGAACGAGCGGATATCGGCGAACATGATCGAGGCGGTCACGTACTTGCCGCCGAGTGAAAAGCCATCGCGCATCAGTTGTTCCGCCACCTGCGGTGTGGCGAAAGTGCGGAAGAGTTTTTTCTGCTCATCGCGCAGACGTTTTTTCTCGAGGGTGGCGTTCACACGCGCGCGTAACAACACCGGGTTCAACGGCTTGACGAGGTAATCCTCCGCGCCCATCTCGATGCACTTGACCACACGGTCGATCTCATCAGAAGCGGAGGTCATGATCACAGGCAGGTCGCGCAGGTCTTCATCCTGCAGCAGGGCTTCGAGCACTTCAAAGCCGTTCAGCTCAGGCATGTCGATATCGAGCAGCAGCACATCGTAGGGCTTGTAGTGCAGCATTTCGAGCGCCACCCGGCCGTTCTCGGCATTGGCCACTTTGTGCCCGTTCTGCTCGAGCGCACGGGTGAGCAATAACCGGTTGACACGGTTATCGTCCACGACGAGCAATTGACCGGGCTCATGCGATGATTTCATGACTTCAGCCTTTTGAGCTCTTCACAAGCGGACGCGCACGCTTCTTCCAACGCTTTGAGTTTGCTACCGGCTTCCGAGAGCTTTTGTTCCTTCCCGAGCATTTCCAACTCCTTGGCCAGCGTGGCCAGGGCACCGGCCCCAAACGTGTTGGCATTGGATTTCATCGAGTGGGCTGCGCGCCGGAACCCTTCGGCTTCGTTCGCCGCATGGGAAGTTTGCAGCTCGGCGATCATTTTGGGCGCATCTTCGAGAAAGGTATCGATCAATTCGTTGATGAAATCATCCCCAGACATCTGCTTGAGTTCATTAAAGGTGACGCTGTCGATTACAGGCATGTAGGCTCCATTTTGTTTTATGATGATGGCGAACTGGCACTTACTGAGACAAGTATACCGGCAAGAGAAACGATTATGCCTGTTTTCCTGCCTACTTTCGCTCCGCTTTCAACAAGGCTTCCACCAGTTCATGTACACGGATGGGCTTGCTGATGTAATCATCCATACCGGCGGCAAGACACATTTCACGGTCGCCTTCCATGGCATTGGCGGTCATGGCGATGATGCGCGGCTGTGTGACTTGGGCCAATTTGCGGATGTTGCGGGTGGCGTCCAGGCCATCCATTTCGGGCATTTGTACATCCATCAGGATGACGTCGTATAACTGGCGTTCGATGGATTCTACCGCTTCCAGGCCGTTGGAGGCAACATCGGCACGGTAGCCCATTTGCTCGAGAATGCGCAACGCCAGTTTCTGGTTGACGGCGTTATCTTCGGCGAGCAGAATGCGCAAGGGATGCCGGGTAGCCATTTCTCTATCCATGCTGGGTTTGGCAGGGTCTGCTTTGGAGGGGGAGACCAGGTTTTGGGCGAAGAGGCCAGCTACGGCGTCGTACAGAGCCGAGGGCTTAATGGGTTTGGTCAGGTAGGCTGAAAAGTTCAATTCATCGGCTCCCAGTTCCCGCCTGCCCAAGGACGTTAGCAGAATGATGGGGAGGGACTTTTCGTCATGCAGTTTGCGCACTTCGCGTGTCAGCATCAGGCCATCCAACTCGGGCATGTGCATATCGGTGATGATGAGGTCGAAGGCCTCGTGGTTTTGGAGCCATGCCAGGGCTTCGCGAGGATGCTCGGTATCGCGTGAGGTCATGCCCCATTTTTCGGTTTGCAATTTGAGAATGCGGCGGTTGGTGGCATTGTCATCCACGATCAGAAC
Source organism: uncultured Anaerolinea sp. (assembly GCA_964547115.1). Taxonomy (GTDB): domain Bacteria; phylum Chloroflexota; class Anaerolineae; order Anaerolineales; family Villigracilaceae; genus Defluviilinea. The sequence goes on from CAZJMZ010000308.1 coordinate 2,168, forward strand.
ACGCTTGTTTTGCAGAATGGATTGAATGCCGATGATATCGCGAGTCTTGCGCTCGGGCACCTCCACGGGGTCTGCTGTGATCGTGAACACGAACCTGGCGCCATGGCCGATGCCTGCACTCTCGGCATACATTTGGCCGCCCATCATTTCAGCGAGTCGTTTGCTGATGGCCAGGCCCAGCCCGGTGCCGCCGAATTTGCGCGTGGTGGACGAATCGGCTTGCGAGAAGGATTGGAACAGCCGCCCCATGCCCTCGGCCGATAAGCCAATGCCCGTATCGCGCACGGCGAATTGCAACTCGTTGCTGGCCTTGCCTTTCTTGACCGTGAGCACCACTTCGCCCTTTTCGGTAAATTTGACGGCGTTGCTGAGCAGGTTGATGAGGATCTGGCGCAGGCGGGTGACATCGCTCTTGATGCCCGCGGGCACATCGTCGTCCATGATATAGGCGATGTCGAGTCCTTTTTCGATGGCGCGCCCGGCTGTCAGGTCCAGCGCGGATTCGACACACTCGCGCAGATCGAAGGGTTGGAATTCCACGTCCATCTTACCGGCTTCGATCTTGCTGAAGTCGAGAATATCGTTGATGATGGCCAGCAGGGCATCGCCCGAGTTGCGGATGGTCTCGGCGTAATCGCGTTGTTCTTTATTGAGTTCGGTATCCATCAGCAGACCGCTCATGCCGATCACGGCATTCATCGGCGTGCGGATCTCGTGACTCATCGTGGCGAGGAAGGAACTCTTGGCTTCGTTGGCTTGCTCGGCGGCGGCTTTGGCGGTTTGGGCTTCATCGAACAACCGCGAGTTCTCGATCGCGATCGCCGCCTGGCGACCCAGACCGATGAGGAAATCCAGATCCACTTGTGAGAATGAACCCGCAGTGCGATCTTTGTAAACCGACAGCACGCCGATGGTGCGGTTGCTGGCGATCAGCGGCGCCACCATCATGGTCTCGGGCGTGTCTTCCTGATCGGGTGTGCCCGCCACATGCACGCCGCGCGGATCAAGTTCCACATTATCGATCACTTCAGCAATACCCGATTGGGCGATACTGCCGGTAATGCCCTCGCCCAAGAGGAGCGGGTCGGCTGAATTTTCTTCGGCATACATCCCCAGTGCCAGGGCGGTCTGAAGCGTCTTTCCATCCGGCTCTACCAGCCGTAAGATGGTATCGCGGGCCGCGAAGAGCGTATGCACATTTTCCACCACGGTCCGGGTGACCAGGTCCAGGTCCAGCGTGGCGGAAAGTTCGCGTCCCACACTGGCGATGGTAGCCATCTGAAAGGCGTTGCGTTGTGTTTCCAGATACAG
>CAZJMZ010000309.1:0-3467 GCA_964547115.1 uncultured Anaerolinea sp.
GTACATTGATCCTGGGCCTGGCCAGCGATGTGCTGGTCTCCAAGATCGATAAACCCGACCAGCTCGAAGCCATTCAGAAGCTGATCAAAGACCACTTTGGCGTGGATATGACCGTCCGCTGTATGGTGACAAATACCAAAGGCAAGATTCCGCCGAACGTGGCGCAGGACGGCATGGTGGCCACCGCCATCCAACACGGCGGCGAGATCGTGGATATGCAAGATTAGTCGATTGGTCTGACTGGTTTACATTCAGCCAAGAGACTGTAGGACTATAAGACGAGGAGACGATTAATGGCTAAAGGATTCAACAAAGGACCACAAATGGGGCAGGGGGGCATGATGCAGCAACTGCAACGCCTGCAAAAGCAAATGGAAGATGCTCAGGCCAAACTCGCCGAGGAGACCGTTACGGTCACTGCAGGCGGCGGCGCGATCAAGGTCACAATGACAGGTGACCAGAAATGCAAATCTGTTGAAATCTCACCTGATTTCATGAAAGATGCCGATGCTGAAATGCTGCAGGATATGGTTTTGTCTGCTGTGAACATGGCGCTCGACCAATCACGTGAACTCCAGCAGAAGTTGATGGGTCCGTTGGCGGGCGGGCTCCCATTCTGAGATGCAAGTCGCAGGTTGGAAAGTTTAAAGGTTAAAACCTGTCAACCTGCCAACTTGAGAACCTTCCAGGCCTTATGCTTTTACCCGAATCCATTCAATCCCTTATTAACAGTCTTGAGCGCCTGCCCGGTATTGGCCCCAAATCCGCTTCGCGGCTGGCCTTCTACCTCCTGCGTGCCACCGATGACGTCTCGGATGACCTGGCGCTGGCTTTGGCACACCTCAAAAAGAACACAGCGTTCTGTCAGGAGTGCTTCAATATTACCGATGCAGGGCGCGAGCGTTGCGAGATTTGCGAGTCACCCAAGCGCGATATTGGAGTCATTTGCGTGGTCGAAGAAGCGCTGGATGTCCTTGCACTGGAGCGCACCGGCGGTTTTCAAGGGAAATATCATGTGTTGCAGGGTGTGTTGTCACCGATCGAAGGCGTTGGCCCTGATGACCTGAAGATCAAGCAGTTACTGGCACGCGTCGCTGGTGGGGGGGTGAAGGAGATCATCATTGCCACCAATCCCAGCATGGAGGGGGATGCCACCGCCCTGTATTTGCAAAATCAGCTAAGACAATTTGGGGTGCATGTCACGCGTCTGGCTCGCGGGCTGCCCATGGGTGGCGATCTGGAGTATGCCGATCAAAACACGTTGTTGCGTGCGCTGTCTGGAAGACAGGAAATGAACTAACCCGCAGGGGCGAGAAAAATCTCGCCCCTGAATTATTTATGAATATAACCATCCTTACCTATGGTTCGCGCGGTGATGTTCAGCCATTTCTGCCGCTCTCTTTGGGGTTACTGAAACGCGGGCATTTCGTCAAATTAGCCGCTCCCGGCCGTTTCAAGGACCTGGTTGAGGGCTATGGCATTTCATTTGTCCCATTGGCAGGTGACCCGGAGGAGTTGAGTCGGCGCTTGAACGATGCAGGCTATGACTTTGTCAAATTGCTGCGAGAATTGTTCAAGCATGCTGTTCAGATCGGTGCGGAGGTCGCACATCAAACTGAAGAAGCTTGCGCATCGGCAGATCTGATCATTCATACGTTTACGCATGCCGTTGGGGCGCATACCCTGGCTCGTGAAATGAACATTCCAGATATTCATATTCAAACGTTCCCAATGTTCACGCCTACAGGTGATTATCCCAACATTGCCCTGCCAAACTTGAAGCTCCGCTTTTTGAACCGTCTTACGCACATTGTCTCTCAGCGAATCACCTCGTGGACATCTCGTCTTGGATATGAACAAATCCGCCGTCAGACTGGGCTTCCCAAGCGCAAGCTTTATTCTCCCTTCGACGAAGACTCGCTTCGTTCTCCAACCCCAATCCTGTGTGCCTGGAGCCCAAGCATTCTCCCACACTCGAGTGACTGGAAGTCCAATGTGCACGTGACTGGTTATTTCTTTTTCGATGAAAACATGGCTTACGAGCCTCCTGCCGAGTTGCGTTCGTTCCTGAGTGCTGGCGAGCCGCCAGTCTGCGTTTCATTTGGAAGTATGATCCATCGTGATGCTGAACGGATTGATGAAATTATCAGAGACGCCTTGAAGCGATCTAAGCAACGTGCTGTTATTCTTTCAGGTTGGGGTAGTGTGCATCGAACTTCAACGTCTGATGTGTTATATCTTGACGCTGTTCCACATGATTGGTTGTTGCCGCATTGTAAAATGTTGATACATCATGGTGGGGCAGGGACTACGTCTGCTGGATTGCGGGCTGGAATTCCGCAAGTCGTTGTCCCTTTTATGGCTGACCAGCCATTTTGGGGAAAGCGTATCCATGCAATCGGAGTTGGGTCACATCCATTACTTGTAAAGAATATTTCCACCGATCAATTAATGCAGGCGATGGTTGAATCTGAATCGCAAGCAGTTTGCGAACAAGCTAGATTGGTTAGTCAGTTTGTGAGAAAAGATGCTGGGGTGTTGCTGGCTATTGACATCATTGAGAAGGTGGGATTGAAGTTGTGATGATGGTGTAATTTTTTAAGGTTGAATTGTCTGATAACCATTGACAAAGTTTTTGAAACGCATATAATCATCACTCGCCAGTAGTTATACGATCTTTGTCCCCCTGACAGATCATTGAAAACTGAGTAGCAGTCTCCAGTCAGAGACACAAGCCTGTTGGTTTTGCAGTCTGACATGCCGATGCCGAAAGAAGACATCGGTATTTTAGTCTGTCAAAAGCCTTGACAGGCCAAAGTGAGGCGAGTAAAATCCGTCCGCTTTGTTACCCGAACTTTAACAATTGAACAGTGATAGGAAGCAACAACTCTGTCGATTCAGTAAAAAATCCGTATAAACTACACTCGCAAGAGTGAAAAATTTTTTGCGGAGAGTTTGATCCTGGCTCAGGATGAACGCTGGCGGCGTGCCTAATACATGCAAGTCGAACGAGGTGCTTTTGTAGCAATACGAGAGTATCCTAGTGGCGAACGGGTGAGTAACGCGTTGGTGACCTGCCCCAAAGTGTGGGATAACAGTCCGAAAGGATTGCTAATACCGCATGTGGTCTCTGGATTTAGAAACCGGTGACTAAAGGAGTAATCCGCTTTGGGAGGGACCTGCGTCCCATCAGCTAGTTGGTGAGGTAACGGCTCACCAAGGCGACGACGGGTAGGGGACCTGAGAGGGTGGCCCCCCACAATGGAACTGAAACACGGTCCATACACCTACGGGTGGCAGCAGTAGGGAATATTGCTCAATGGGCGAAAGCCTGAAGCAGCAACGCCGCGTGCGCGATGAAGGTCTTCGGATCGTAAAGCGCTTTTCTGCGAGATGAGAAAGGACAGTATCGCAGGAATAAGTCTCGGCTAACTACGTGCCAGCAGCCGCGGTAACACGTAGGAGGC
>CAZJMZ010000310.1:0-3460 GCA_964547115.1 uncultured Anaerolinea sp.
GCGAATGTTCGCGCCTCAGACCGTCATGGAAGTTCTTGTTGCTGGTTTTGATGCGAGTGCAAGGTGTTTGTCCATTGCCCGGGTTTGCCAAACCTGCTCTTTCCAAAGAATGCGCCCCGCTGATGCAGCCCCATACTCTCGACCACTTCACTGAGCTGCTGGCTTTCTGCCGGGACCAATAAGTGAACCCTGGCCGCCTCATCCTGGGCAAACGCTTGTGAGAGCATGGCTGCGATCACAGCCTGGGACTGCCCTGGCCCACCGAGGGTGGGATGTGAGTAAAGGTCATGAATGAAAACAGCCTCTTGCGGAAAACTGGCAGATCGGTAGAGTTCGGCCAGTTCCAGCACGGCGGGTTGGGCAACCATCCAGCCGCAACATGTGAGGCGTCCCTCCTGCAGGACCGTATAAACACTTTCCCCGTTTTCCAACCGCTCAAGTGCCTTGGACAGGAATGCATCGCGTTGACCGGTGTTTGTTGGGTCAAACTGCAGCAGGTCTGTCAGTGAGTTACGATGAACTTGCAGATCAGGAGAAGTCATTCCCGCCCATGAGCCGTCGACTTCGTACACACGGATTTCCCGGGTTGTTTGAATCCAATTTTTAATGTCCCGGACGGTGGATGGGATTCGACGCGGTTTTAATTTGGCCAGAACTTGCTTCACCTGGCTGGGTTGTATGCCGATGGCCCTCGAGGCGCGCTTCCCGATCTCCACCAGCCGGTTGCGCATGGCTGCCCGTTTTTGACTCTTGGCTGTGCGGTACAGCACCACCTTTGCCACATCCGCGCTGGCGTTGGCGAAACGTTCCTTCCAGGTTCCACCGGGGGTCAGGTCGAGGGTTTGTTTGCCGGTGCTGAGGAGGTTTTCGCTTAACTGCATGATGTGCAATTTGCCCGGGGAATGCTCGGCGAGAAAGGGTGAGTTCATGATCATCCCGAGGTGCACGGTCTCCCCGCTTACGGAGCCCCAAAAGCCTGAAATGGGTTTGCCGTCGAGGCTGGCCACGGTTACATAGGTCTCATCGGGCGCCGAAGTGAAAACCCGGACGTGGAATGGGCGCTTATACGGGTCTTCCTGAAATGGTCTCGATTGATTGATGGCGCCCTGGCGAAAGTCATAGCAGGTGATCAGTTCGTCGAACAACTGCTCCAGGTCAGCAGGGTCGGTGACCCGGCGGAATTCCAGTTTGCCAAGTTTGTTCAAGCGGTTAAACCTGCTTTTATTGCTCTTCTTGGTGAAAGCAGACTTGACTTCATCAGGATCCAGATGCAATAGCGGACGGCTGAATTTTTGCGCGGTCAGGCATCCTTGAAGGCCTTCAGCGGTTTGCAGCACATCGACAAGGTTCCAATCTAGCAGAAAACTAAACAGTAGCGACTTGAATTCCAGTTGTTGTTTGATCTTTGCCCAGGCACTGGCCAAAAAGTGCGCATCTTCGCCAGGCAGGGCGAGCCAGGCATGGTACTCGGCCTGATGCGCTCCCGCATGCACAAGCACTTTGGTAGAGGGGTCGTAGGCTAGCGTCCAAAGCCCGGTCAGTTCGCCGGTTGCATTTTGTGCCAGCGCGATGACAGGCTTCCAGATGGGACGATAGGATTCGTACCAGGCGCAGACAAAGCCCGGGTGTTGGAAAACGGTTGCATGCGAACACTTTGCGTGGAGGGTCCGCCAGCTTGCAATAAATTGAGCGTCATTCAAACGGGCATAGGCTTCTTGATCGAATAATAGTTCCGCCTGAGAGTGTTCCATAAACCAGTTTGCTCCTGAATTTTCGGTATTGGCGATGGGTTGAGCCTTGAACTTGTTGTTTTTACACCATTTGCAGGAATTTTGTCCATCTGTATTTTTGTTGCAAGGCGCATTGGTCGGGGGATCGGGAAATCAGATTGCGCCTGGAGCGTGATATATAACAAATCTCCCCGAAGGCTGTTTCACAGAATGTGGCTTGGGATGCCACCCATCGGGGATGTCGTGTCGTTTATGTGCGGCGATATCGTCTTGCGTGGGGCGAATTACCTCTTCCTCGGCGCCAGGCGGTTCTTGGTGTAACTGGTTGGGGTGGGGGCGGGGCGGGGAGGGCGCTGTCCCTCTCGATGGTGAGGAGCAGACCGGGGTGGAGGCGGAGGCGAGTAGTCAAAGTCTGGGAGCGTGACCCGTTCGAGCGGGGCCTTCATGATACGTTCGAGTGTGCGGATCATGTCCTTGTCTTCATCGGTGACCAGCGTAAAGGCGTCGCCGGTGCGTTGTGCACGGCCGGTGCGCCCGATGCGATGGATGTAGGCATCGGCGGTATCGGGCATATCGTAGTTGATGACGTGCGTGATGCTGTCAATGTCGAGCCCGCGCGCGGCGATGTCGGTGGCGACCATGATGGGGAAGTGCCCGGTCTTGAAACCGCGCAGGGCCTGCTCACGCTGTCCCTGGGTGCGATTGCCGTGCAGGGATGTGACGCGGAACCCGGCATGTGCGATCTGGCGTGCGACCTTGTCGGCGCGATGTTTGGTGCGCGTAAAGACCAGCACTGAGTCGGAATCGATCATGCGCAGCAACTTGACGAGCAGGGCCGATTTCAAATGTTGCGGCACGGGGTACAAGGCATGCGTCACCGTAATGGCGGGTTTGCTGATACCCATCGCGATCTTCTGCGGCTCGATCAGCGACTGTGAGGCGAGCAGTTCCACTTCGGCGGGGAAGGTGGCTGAGAACAGCATGGTCTGGCGTTGGGTAGGCACCGCCTTGATGACGCGCCGCACGTCGGGCAGAAAGCCCATATCGAACATGCGGTCGGCTTCATCGAGCACCAACACTTCGATGCGTTCCATTTTGGCGTGGCGCTGCTGGATGAGGTCGAGCAGGCGGCCCGGGCAGGCGACGATGATATCCACGCCCTGACGCAAAGCCTTGATCTGACGGTCCGCTCCAACACCGCCGTAAATGGTCGTGCTCTTCAGCCCGGTCCCCGCTGATAGCGCATGGATGACCTGGTTGATCTGCTCGGCCAGTTCACGCGTGGGCGTGACGACGAGCGCGCGCGGCAGGCCCTTGGGGCCATCCAGCAGCCTGTTCAAAATGGGGAGTACGAACGCGGCGGTCTTGCCGGTGCCGGTCTGGGCGGTGCCGATGATGTCCCGTCCGCGCAGGGCGGCGGGGATGGCGGCTTGTTGAATGGGGGTGGGGGTTTCATACCCGGCATTCTTGATTCCCTGCATGAGGCGGGAATCCAAATTAAATTGTTCGAAGTTCAAAATATTTCCTGTTCTTCAGAAGTCGATTGTGTGTGTTTCGGGGGAATGAGTTTCTTGCTCAACAACGAAAACAGCGATGGACTGCTGACATAGATTGATTAGTGAGGAGATTATACACTACTCTGCTCTTCACCATTGCGAAGCGGGAGTGACGAACCCCCTCGCTGCAGCCCTGACGGGTGGCGAATCCGTGCCAAAAAGAAACCCGCCTCT
>CAZJMZ010000311.1:0-1677 GCA_964547115.1 uncultured Anaerolinea sp.
CATACACCCGCCACTCCGCGCTCCCAGGCATCCTCTTGCTGATTCTGATTGGCATCAAGCCAGACACGATTGCCGATCAATAAATCGTTCTGTCGAAAAGGCTCGGCCCGGACCTCACAACCGCCGGTAAAGAACGGCTCGGGCTGCGGAAACGTGCCATAAAAATTAGCCAGAAAGCGCGTGCCGCCCGCAGTAATATAGACCTCATACACTGTGGCCGCATACGACAACCCAGATTGCGGACGCGCCACTGGTGGGAAGTGAGCAATCGAAACCAACACCGAGGGCAGGTTCAACAAGGACGGGTCTTCCACCGGCAAGCCAGTCAACGGGTTGATCGTCACCACCGGGCGCGGAGTTGGCGGCACGGTGCTGGTGGCAGTCGGCTCCAAGACCAGCGTCGGTTGTGTAGGCGCTGAAGTCAATGTCGCATTGGGTTGGGAGGTTGGCGTCGCAGGCAATGTATTAGTCTGCGGAGCGCAACTCCCGAGCAGGAGCGTAATCAAACCAATCAAGGAAATCGATGCGGAAAAACGAATCATTCAAACTCCATACAGCCTCAGCCTAACCCCCGGCCAATTCAGGTAAAGGTCACATCTATGCGGCGGTAAATGCCGCCTGCACGCGCCGGTATGTCTCTTCCAACGCTTCGGGCAGCACGCGGGTTCCACCCACCGAAGACATGAAATTCGTATCACCATTCCAGCGCGGCACAATATGGATGTGCACATGTCCCAGCACACCCGCCCCGGCGGCTTCGCCGATGTTCACGCCGATATTGAAGCCGTGCGGCTTGTAAATGTCCTTCAGCACTGTTGTGCAACGGGAGGTCAGCTCCATCATTTCAGCACGCGTAGCGGGGTCCAGTTCTTCCAGGTTTGGCTTGTGAATGAAGGGGATGACCATCAAGTGTCCGCTGGTGTAGGGGAAGCGGTTGAGGATCACGAACGACGCTGCGCCACGATAAGCAATCAGATTTTCAGCGGAATCGGCCCGGGCTTGCGCGTTGCAAAACACACAGCCTTCTTCTTTTTTAGCATTGCCAATATATTCCATACGCCACGGTGACCAGAGATGATTCATAAAGTTTAAAAGGTGAGAGATGATTTGGGCAAAACGCAACCATGCAGTCTTGCTGGCCCTGATTATACAATACGGCGCTCATCTCATACCGCCACAACTCCACAGGCTGCAAGGAACGCAGCGGAGCGTAACGCCTTCCGAATTCATCCTTTTTAAGTTATCCTCCTGCCCATGCAACCCGCATTGTTCTCCACTTCACAGACCTTCACCGTCTCCAAGCTGACCTTTGCCATTCGCAAACTCCTGGAGGAGAATGAAGCCCTGCAGGATGTATGGGTACAGGGTGAGGTCTCGAATCTCTCGCGCCCGGCCTCCGGGCATATCTACTTTACGCTCAAGGACGCCAACGCCTCGCTCAAATCTGTGATGTGGAAGACCAGCGCCGCCCGCCTCAACCTGCCCCTGCGCGATGGCATGGCCGTGGAAGTGCATGGCCGCATTGGGGTGTATGAGCCAGCCGGGCAATATCAACTCTACGCCGATATCATCCGCCCGGTGGGCGAAGGCGCGCTGTATCAGGAATTCATGCGGCTCAAGGCGCAACTCACCGCCGAAGGCCTCTTTGACCCCGACCGCAAACGCCCCATCCCTGAA
>CAZJMZ010000311.1:1777-3455 GCA_964547115.1 uncultured Anaerolinea sp.
AAAAAAACCGAAAAGAACATTGACGAACTAACCTACGAAGAAGCCTTCGCAGAATTGGAAGCGATCGTTGCGGCTTTGGAAGAGGGCGAGGGGCAACTTGAAGAGAGTATCCGCTTGTTTGAGCGGGGGCAGGCCCTGGCTGGGCGCTGCGGCGTGTTACTCGAAGCGGCGGAGCTCAAAGTGAAACAGGTGGCCGGTGAGTCGGTCACAGACTTCGAGGAAGAGTCCCCATGAAACTGCTGGCCTTGTTTCAGAACCAGCCCTTGATCGCAGGTTTGGCTGCGTGGTTGCTGGCGCAGATCATCAAGATCCCGCTCGATTTTTTCCGCACCGGCAAATGGAATTGGGCGCTGCTGCTCACCACCGGCGGCATGCCAAGTTCGCACTCCTCCCTGATGACCGGCACAGTGTTCGCGATCGGGCTGTATCACGGCTTCGACAATCCGTTATTTGCGCTGGGCGTGGCCATCACCATGATCGTCACCTATGATGCGGCGGGCGTGCGGCGACAGGCCGGCATTCACGCGCAACGCATCAACGTGTTGTTCGATGAATTATTGCGCGGTCATATTTTTAGTGACAAGGACTTGCGTGAGGTTTTAGGTCATACCCCGCTGGAAGTGATCGGCGGGATTCTACTGGGTCTCATTGTTGCCACGGTACAATGGATGATCTGGAAATAATATCAAACCACAGGAGATAGAAAATGAAAGAACTCGTAGATCTGATCACCAAAAAGACAGGCCTGCCCAAGCAGACCGCCGAACAGGTCGTCAAGATCGTCATCCAATATTTGAAAGATAAACTCCCCGATACGTTCGATGTATTGATCGATAAAGTATTGGTGGCTGGCAACGATGGCAAGCTCGATATTGCCGATGCCGCCCAACTGCTCGGCGGTTTTTTTACCGCAGCGCAAAGCAAAAAGAAGTAACAAACCCACAAGTGACAGTCACCCGCAAGGTGGCTGTCACTTTTTAATGCGGCGCAACACCGCGCCCAACACTTGCTGCACTTCGGGGACTTTGAGCAGCAATACACCCAAACCATACAGGGTGCCACCCACCGCCACACCGCCCAACGCGACCAGCCAGCGGCTCAAGCCACCCGTCACCTGAATCCACAACAACAGGCCGAGTGCCATTCCCAGCCCGGCCGCCCCCATGCGCCACGCACCATCCGCAATGGACTTGCCCTCAATGCCGCCCAAGCGTCTGCGCATGAAGAAAAACAACGCCGCTGCTTCAAGCGCCGTGGCCAACGAATTTGCCAACGCCAACCCACCGACCGGCATCCAGCCAAGTTGAGCAAACCAGCGCGAGAACAGAAGACTGAACACAACGTTCAAGCCCATCGCTGCCACACCAATGGTGACGGGGGTCTTTGTATCCTGTTGGGCGTAAAAGGCGCGCGTGAGCACTTCCATCACACTGTGCCCCACCAGGCCTGCTGCAAACCAGAGCAACGCCCACGCGGTCATGGCTGTGGTGGTGGCGGTAAACTCTCCGCGCTCGAACAGCATTGCCACAATGGGGCGCCCGAGCAACATTAAGCCCACACTGGCAGGCAACGCCAACAGCAGCATCCCACGCAATGCGGCAGCCAGCGACGAGCGCATCTCATCCACTTTGCCAAGAGCGTGCTGGGCAGAGAAGGTCGGCATGGCCGCGATCGCCAC
>CAZJMZ010000312.1:0-3429 GCA_964547115.1 uncultured Anaerolinea sp.
GTTGCCGCCATGCATATCCTGTTGTTCTACACTCCCTGGGGCTTGCGCACCCGTGCCGTGGGCGAACACCCCAAAGCCGCAGACACCCTCGGCGTGAATGTGTACTTCACCCGCTATGTCAACGTCACCCTGGGCGGCATGATCGCAGGCTTGGGCGGCGCGTATTTCACCATCGGCTCGGTGGGCCGGTTCGACGAGATCATGACCGCCGGTAAGGGCTTTATCGGTCTCGCCGCCATGATCTTCGGCAAGTGGACGCCCATCGGGGCCTATACATCATCGCTCATCTTCGGGTTCGCCGATTCGCTGCAAGTAAAGTTACAGATCCTGCGCGTGCCCATCCCCTCGGAATTTTTGCTGATGGCGCCATACATTGTGACGATGATCATCCTCACAGGCGTCGTCGGACGCGCCATCCCGCCCGCCGCCGATGGGCAACCCTACGAGAAATAACGCCTCATACCTCGTCTGAGGCTGGTTCTACCCGAACACCCCATGCCCAGCCGATAACTCTTTCCCCGTAACAAAAAACTGACGGTCACGCGACCGTCAGTTTTTTGTTGCCTATCACACGGCTGTTTACCGGGCTGTCTTCCCGCCGCGGGCAGCCGGTTTCTTTGCCGGCGTCTTCTTTGTAACGGCCTTTTTGGCTGCAGGCTTTTTCTTCGGTTTGACTGTCTCTTCCACATCGTCCGCCACCGTCTCAACCACCTCGGTTTTGGCGGGCGGCTGAGCAATCTGATATTCGTCCTCCCAATCCTCCGCCGCCGCGAGCTGGATGATCTTGTAACGGGCCAGGAGCATCACCACACCGGTGATCGCCATCAGCGCCGCAACGATCATGGAGTAACTAATAAGCGAATCACCGATCTTCGGCTGGTCGGGGCGAAAGAACTCGATCCAGGTACGGCCCACGCCGGCAGCGATCAACCAACCCGCGAAAATGGTTCCGGGCTTGAGGTCCTTTTCATAGCGGTGAACCAGCCATAGGAGGAGTCCCGCCGCGGCAAAATTCCAGAGCAGTTCGTAAGCAAAGGTCGGGTGAAAGCGCGTCGTCTCGACCGGATATTTGACCAAGTCCTGGAATTGCGGCAGGCGATGTTGGATGGAGATGGGAATGCCCCACGGCAGGGTGGTCGGCGGGCCGTAGAGTTCCTGGTTAATGAAGTTCGCAATACGCCCAATGCCCTGCCCCACCAACACTGCCGGGCCGGCAGCATCGAGGAACAGCCAGATATCGAGTTTGTTGTTGCGCAGGTAGATCAAAAGTGCCGCCGCGCCGAGTAATAATCCACCAAAAATATGCAGTCCGCCGTTCCAGATGCGCAGGATCTCGGTGGGGTCATTGCTGAAACGGTTATCGCCGCCCAGCGTGGCATTGACCACATACCACAAGCGCGCGCCGACGATGCCCGCGGGCAGCACCCATAAAAGTGCATCCCAAATGGCTTCGCTGTTCTCACCGTTGCGCTTCAGGGCACGTTCCACCAGCAGGGACCCGGCGATGACGCCCAGCATCACAATGACGCCATACCAGCGCAGGGAAAAGTTTCCAATGGTAAAGATAATAGGGTCGATCAAGATACACCTCAGAGTCAAAGTTTCCTGCATTATACCGTCCTGCTGAGGTTTATATCCACGAGGTTGTTGCAACCTGTGCAAAACCGGTATTACATCCGGCATGGTGTCCTTGTGACAAATCACACATCACAGCCACACCGAAATGCTTACAATCGGAGTCAAGGTTTCCGATCATGCTCAAAATCAACCGCCAGACCGATTATGCAGTCCGTGTTGTTCTGGCTCTCGCCAAACGTGGTGAGGGCGTGCGGCTTTCTACAGCAGAAATTCAACAGGAGATGTTGATCCCACCGGCTTTAATGGTACGCATCGTCGCTGTACTGGCGCGCGAGGATCTGGTGAAAACCTTCCCAGGCCGCGATGGCGGGTTGAGTCTGCCGCGCCCGGCTTCACAGATCAGCCTGCGGGACGTGGTTGAGGCGCTGGAAGGCCCGATCCTGCTTTCGGAGTGTTTGCAGGCCCGGGGCGAGGATGATTGTCCATTCCGTACGAATTGCCCCGTCCGCACCAAGTGGGGCCGGGTGCAGGTGGCGATGATGCGTGAGATGGCAGCCATCACGTTCGAAGACCTGGCGCAGGAGGCGCTCGGCATCTCGTTGGCGATGCCGGTATTTGCTTCGTAATTCTACCTGGGCCGCTATTATGGCGGTTCGGGTAATTTTTTTCAAGGAGAGTCCATGGACCCACTCATTCTTTCACGATTGCAGTTCGCTCTCACCACCATCTACCACTGGTTGTTTGTTCCACTGACACTGGGGTTGGGCTGGTTTGTAGCTTATATGCAAACCCGTTACTATCAAACCAAGGACGAAATGTGGCGCAAAATGTCCAAGTTCTGGGGCAAATTGTTCCTCATCAATTTCGCCATTGGGGTTGTGACCGGTATTGTTCAGGAATTTCAGTTCGGCATGAATTGGTCTGAATATTCCCGCTATGTAGGTGATATCTTCGGCGCCCCGTTGGCTGTGGAAGCCCTGCTGGCCTTCTTCATGGAGTCCACCTTCCTCGGTGTGTGGATCTTCGGCGAAGGACGGGTTTCTGAAAAAGTACACCTGGCATCCATCTGGCTGGCTGCGATTGGCTCAAACCTTTCAGCGCTGTGGATCTTGCTGGCCAATGGCTGGATGCAACACCCGGTGGGCTACATCATCAACGAAGCCACAGGCCGCGCACAATTGGTCGATTTCTTTGCCTTGATCGGCAATCCCAAGGGTTGGATTTTCTTCTGGCACACCATTTCCGACGGCTTGCTGATGGCCAGCATGGTGATTATCGCTGTAAGCGGTTATCACATCTTCCGCAAGCAGAACGTGGAATTCTTCAAGACATCCTTCATGATGGGCACCGTGGTCGGCCTAGTCGCCAGCGTGCTGGTCTTCCTCGGCGGACATACCATGGGTCAATACATGTATGAGACCCAGCCCATGAAGTTCGCATCCATCGAAGCGCACTGGGAAACATCCCAGCCAGCATCCTTCTCCATCATCACTATCGGCGACCTTTCCGGCAAGCGCGAAGTTTGGTCGCTGCGCATGCCGGGTGTGTTGAGCTTCCTGGCCTGCAACAACTTCTCCTGCGAAGTCAAAGGCGTGTACGATATACAGGCAGAGTACGAAGCCCAATATGGGGCGGGCGTCGATTACATCCCGCTGATGGTCGTCACCTACTGGACGTTCCGCATCATGATGACCTTCGGCTTTATCATGATCGGCATCACAGCCTTCTTCCTGTGGGTCAACATGCGTGGCGACATTACCAAAGCCAAATGGATGAAATGGACCCCCTCCCTGCTCATCCTGCCGTATCTTGCCAACGCCAGCGGCTGGATCCTGACCGAAATGGGACGCC
>CAZJMZ010000313.1:0-3395 GCA_964547115.1 uncultured Anaerolinea sp.
CCCCAGCCTATGCCCACCCTCTTCATTCCCGCCCCCCTCCGTGAACTCACGGGAGGCAAACGCTCGGTAACAGTATCAGGCGCAACAGTGCGTGAGGCTTTGGAGTCGCTTGAAGCCGTACACCCCGGGGTGAAGGAAAGGTTATGTGACGGAGACAAGGTCCGCCCACATATATCCGTGATGGTGGATGGGCAGGTTACGCCACTGAAACTACGCGAGCAGTTGACAGAGACGAGCGAGGTCCATTTTGTGATCGCCATCAGCGGTGGGTAATCAGGACATATTCTGCCGATTTCTGTGACATTTATCGAGGGGACAAAACAGGCACGACAAGTACAATTAAATTTGGCTTATCATCGTTTACGCGAACCGGTCGATAAACATCGAACCATGGATACGCTCTTCATCGTTCTGGTCTATTTCTTTTACGGACTGGCCTTCTTCAGCATGGGCTTATTAGTGGCGCTGGAGGGTGGCCGCTCGTCGGATATTCGCCTGCGCAAGGCCTTGCGCCCGCTGGCCGGGTTTGGCATTGTCCACGCGGTGCATGAATGGCTTGAAATGTTCCAGCGCATGGGGCACCTCTCCAACGATACGCTCTTCGCAGGCATCAGCCTGGCGGTGCTGGCCTTCTCGTTCATTTCGCTGGCGGCATTCGGCAGTTTCCTGCTGGCTTATACCGAAGTCTCCCGACGCCTGATCCTGCTCATTCCCATCACGCTCGAAGCGTTCTGGGTGCTCGGGCTGTATCAATTTCGGACCATCTACACCGGCGACATGCTCTGGGCCCTGGCCGATACCTGGACCCGCTACACGCTCGCCATCCCCTCCGCGCTGCTGACTTCCATCGGGCTGATCGCGCAACAACGAGCGTTCCGCCGCTCAGGCCTGATCGGCTTTGGGCGCGATGCGTTGTGGGCGGCGGTGGCCTTCGGGTGGTATGGACTGTTCGGCCAAATATTTACCGCGGCCACCCCCTTATTCCCCTCCACCATCATCAACGAGACCCTGTTCGAAAATATTTTCGGCTTCCCGATCCAGTTTTTCCGCGCGGTGACGGCTTTCGCCGCGGCCATCTTCGTCATCCGCTTTCTGCGCGCCTTTCAAGTGGAGACGGAACAGAAGATCGCCGAATTGCAACGCGCCCAACTGCGCGAATCACAGGAACGTGAGATCATGCGCGGCGAGCTCTTCCGGCGGGTGGTGGCGGCCCAGGAGGCCGAACGTCAGCGCATTGCCCGCGACCTGCATGACGAGACCGGGCAATCGCTCACGGCCATTGGCATGGGCTTGCGCGGGCTGGAGGGCAAGGTCAGCCGCAACAAGGAGGCCGCCAGCACCCTGCACAAACTGCAAACGCTTACGGCCGAGTCTCTGCATGAACTGCAGCGCCTGATCTCAGACCTGCGCCCCTCACATCTCGATGACCTGGGCCTGCCTGCCGCCCTGCGCTGGTACGCCAGCCGCCTGCAGGAGCACACCTCCCTCAACATCCGCGTGGATATTCACGGGGAGGAACGTGAGCTCGAAGAGGTCATGAAGGTCGCCACGTTCCGTATTGTGCAAGAGTCCTTGAACAACATCATTAAGCATGCGCAGGCTACTGTGGTTAACATCCACCTGGCGTTCGAGGAGCGGCAGATCCGCATCCATGTGTTCGATAACGGCGCTGGCTTCGATCTGGAGCAGGTGCGGCAAAGGCGCACGGCCCGCCCATCACTGGGGCTGGCAGGGATGCAGGAACGCGCGGCGTTGCTGGGCGGCGCGGTGGCGATCCAATCACGGCCGGGGTACGGCACCGAGGTGGAGGTGACGATCCCCTACCGGCAGGAGTCAGGCTTGGGGACGACAGAGCAAGCCGGGGTGAGTCTGAACGGCGAAGCGTCCGATTTGAAAAGTGAGGTGGTGTGATGAAGACGAGGTTGTTACTGGTGGACGATCATGCGGTCGTCCGTTCGGGGCTGCGCATGTTGCTGGAGAATGAGCGCGATGTGGAGATCGTGGGCGAGGCGGATAGCGCCCGGAAAGCCATCGAGGCAGCCAGCGAACTGCGGCCCAATGTGATCCTGATGGACATTGGCCTGCCCGACCTTTCGGGCATTGATGCCACGCGCGAGATCAAGCTACGCCTGCCAGAGGTGGCGATCGTGGCGCTGACCATTCACGAGGACGAGGAATATTTTTTCAAGATGCTGGAGGCCGGTGCGACAGGCTATGTGCCCAAACGCGCCGCGCCCGAGGAATTGCTGACGGCCATCCGCGCGGCGGCGCAGGGACAGGTGTATCTGTACCCCTCGCTGGCTAAATTGCTGGTACGCGATTTTCTGACCGGAGGCCGCCCGGCTGAAGAACCTGCGCCTTCGGATATCACCGAACGCGAACAGGAGATCCTGACCTACCTGGCCGAGGGGGCCAGCAACGACGAGATCGCACAGGCGCTGGTCATCAGCCCGAAGACGGTGGCCCGCCATCGCGAGAACCTGATGCGCAAGTTGAACCTGCATTCACGCGCCGAACTGGTGCGTTATGCCATCCGCAAGGGCATCATCAAAGCGTAATCGAAACTTGCTTTAATCCAGGGGGGCCTCAACAAAAGTCCCACCTTTTGCAAAGAAACAAAAAAGACAGGCGCCGGGCAAGCGCCTGTCTTTTTTGTTCTTGCTTATGTCCTAGCGGACAGATTACTTCAGGGCCGCGAGGGCGGCATCCACCAACGCATTGTAGTAGTTCGGGTTGTGGATGCTGTTGCTACCGTCTTCTTCGATCAGGTGATAGGTGAAGAGCGCGGCGGCTTGGGGCGGGTCCAACTGAACAGGATTGCCAGCGGCATCCTTGAGCACATTGGAGCCATCTTCGTTCATCAGGCCTTTGGCGATCAGAGCAGCCTTCAACTCTTCGACCTTCGCTTCGAAAGCGGTCACTGCGCCGTTGATGTCAAGATCCTTGGCATCGGCATGGCAGGTCACGCAGGTGGCAACCTGGGGTTCGAAGCCGTGGTTGCGGGCATCGCCCATATGGCAGCCCACGCAGGTGTCTTTCACCATGCTGTAGTGCGCGGCGGGTTTGCCATCGACACCGAGAGCGGCGTTGACATCCACGCTACCCAGCAAGCTATCGACCTGGACGCTATAGTGGGTGTTGAAGCGGACGGTGGGAGTGAACTTGCCTTCGATCGGGTTGCCGTTGGCATCCTTGGAAACAAAGTTCGCCATATAGCGACGAGCCTGGTGACAATTGGCGCACAGGTTACCCGCGCCACCATCAAAGGTCGCGCCACTGACAACAGTGGTCACAGGAGCGCTGGTCTCGAGGGCCCAGTCGGCGCCGGTGTAGGTCACATGGATCTGGTGACAGGTGCGGCAATCCTGATGGGTCGGGTTCATATCGCCGGATTC
>CAZJMZ010000314.1:0-3390 GCA_964547115.1 uncultured Anaerolinea sp.
CATGCCAAGTCAACTCTATACCGAAAACTTCCCGCACATGACTCCGGCCTGGAGTCGCATCTTCAATTTCGTGGCGGACCGTGCCGAAGGCTCCTACATCTATACCGATGATGGTCGCAAGTTCCTTGATTTCACCTGTGGCATCGGTGTGGCGAACACCGGGCACTGCCACCCAAAGGTGGTGGCGGCCATCCAGGCCCAGGCTGCGAACTTCATCCATGCCCAGGCCAATATCGCCATCCACAAGCCGATGCTGCAACTCATTTCAGAGTTGCGGCAGATCGTCCCACCGTCGATCGATTCGTTCTACTTTGCCAACTCTGGCGCTGAAGCGGTGGAGAATGCGGTCAAGATCGCGCGCATGGCCACCGGCCGCCAGAACATCATCGTGTTCAGCGGCTCCTTCCATGGTCGTTCCGCCGGGACGATGGCGTTGACCACGTCCAAGACGGTCTATCGCACAGGCTTTGGACCCTTGCCCTCTGGCGTGTTCGTGGTCCCGTTCCCGTATGCCTTCCGTTTGGGCATGACCGAACAACAGGCTGCTGAATACTCGCTGGAGCAATTGGAGTACATGCTGGCTTCGCAAACGGCCCCCAAGGAGACGGCGGCCATTTTGATCGAATCAGTTTTGGGTGAAGGCGGATACGTGGTCCCACCCAAGGCGTTCATGAAAGGCCTGCGTGAGATCTGTGACCGGCACAAGATCATGCTCATCTTCGATGAGGTCCAATCTGGTTTTGGGCGCACTGGGAAATGGTTCGGCATGGATCACTTCGACATCGCTCCCGATATCATGACCGCTGCCAAGGGTATCGCTTCGGGCATGCCGCTATCGGGTGTGTTCACCAGCACCGACATCATGCTGCGCATGGATGTGGGCTCGATCGGCGGCACCTATGGCGGGAATGCGGTGGCTTGTGCGGCGGGCGTGGCGACCATTCAGGCGATCCGTGAAGAAAACATGCTTGCCAATGCCACCGAGCGTGGAGTCCAGCTCATGACCGGCCTGCGCAAACTGCAGGAGGAATACTCCGAGATCGGCGATGTGCGTGGGCGGGGCTTGATGGTTGGCACCGAGTTCATTGTAGATGGCCGGGCCCACAAGGCCAAGCCGTTGGTGAAAGAGATCATCCACTCCGCTGAAGAAAAAGGCCTGCTGTTGCTCTCCTGCGGGACGTATGACAACACCCTGCGCTGGATCCCCCCGCTGAACGTGACCAGCGAACAGATCAACGAAGGTCTGCGTATCTTTGGCGAAGCGTTGAAAGAGTCGGTTAAATAAAAACAAGGAGCCGGGTATGTGCCCGGTCTCCTTGTGTGTCTGTGATGCGATGGTTTACGCCCCGAACCCCATGCTCTTTTTGGCGGGCAGGTTGTAATTGCGTTGTTCATACCCAAAAATATCGGCCAAGGTCAGGCCGCCACTGACGCCCTCATACCCCAGTTTTTTCGCCAATGTGGCTGTTTTTTCCGGCGTTAGGGCCGTGAACTTGTACTTGGCGATCATGCGCCCTTTGCGTAACAATGCCTTGTCGATGCGTTCAATGTTGGTGTTGAAGGTGCAGATGATCTTGATGTTGAGGTAATCGCTGAACAGGCCGTCGGTGAGTTGCAGAATGGTCGAGACGACCGAATCGTTCATCGAGTTCTCGCGCGAGACCACCACCTTCTCGGCATCTTCGATGATCAGGATGGCGTTCTTGTTCTGCAGCAGGAACGAGACGAACGACGGTTTGAGCAGGTCTTTGACGAAATCGTTCTGGATGAAGATGAACTCCTTGTCCACGAATTTGCAGATCAGGTGCTTGATGTAGGTGGTCTTGCCGGTGCCGGGGTCGCCGTGCAGCAGGATCATGCCCGACTCGGTCTTTTGCAACGACTGGCAGATGGTGTTGTCGATCTCGATGAAGTCGTCGTTGTACAGTTCGCCGATATCCACAGATTGGAAATCCAGCGTGTTGATATCGTCGGTGTAGAAACCGCCATCGCTGGCGATCAGCACTTTGAACCCCGGTTGCTTTTGCAGACCGTAAGCCTGGCGTAAGCTGTGGTTCTTTTGCAGGATCCATTGTTCGGCTTCCGGGTCGTTCAGGTTGTAAAGAAACTGCACCTGCAGGAGTTTGTGTTGCAGCAGGATGTGGATCAGCATCTGCCTGGTCTCACTGCGGAACACATATTCGTAGGCGTAGTCGTCGGCGAGGCTGGCATCCTTCGAGTCTTCGGTCAACCAATTCTTGAAGATCGGCTTGAAGGCATGGGTCTCCAACTCGAGTTGTTGTAAGACGACCTCGATGATGGCTTTTGACTCATCGGTTGGCAGCGCCAGTTTGACCGCCGACGGAAATGCTCCGAAGCACACCGTGAAATAAGGAAACAATTTGAAGCGGTTGTTCTGGCCATATGAATCGAGCAGATTGCCCAGGGCAAAATCTTCCATGATGCGTTTCTCCAGTTTGAAATTTCGGTATCTTGGCATGTTGTATCTTATTCCCAAGCAACACTTCCACTGGATACTATACAGCCCTTCAGCGGTTTTGGCAATATGTTGGTCTCCATAAAAACTATGACATGGTGAAATGAAATGACAAAAACTTTTGATCGCTCCCGTTTGCAGGTATTGCTCGAACAGGAGGAGCAGCTTTTTCACAAAACCCATCCTGCCTCGCAGGCGTTATATCAGCGAGCCCGTAAATCCCTGCATGGTGGGGTGCCCATGTTGTGGATGATCCGCTGGGCGGGGACGTTCCCGGTCTTCGTCAAGGAGGCCAAAGGTGCCCGCTTCACCGACGTGGACGGTAACTCCTACATCGACTTTTGTCTCGGTGACACCGGCGCCATGACCGGTCACGCCCCAGATGCGACCATCGTTGCCATTCAAGAGCAGGCGCAAAAGGGCATCACGCTCATGTTGCCGTATGAGGATGTCATCTGGGTGGGCGAAGAACTCCAGCGACGCTTTGGCCTGCCGTATTGGCAGTTCGCGCTGACCGCCACCGATGCGAATCGCTTTGCCCTGCGCATGGCTCGCATGCTCACCGGCCGCCCCAAGATCCTGGTGTTCAATTATTGTTATCATGGCTCGGTGGATGAGACCTTCATCTCGCTTGATGAAGAGGGCACGCCCATCTCCCGACCCAATAACATGGGGCCGCAGGTCGACCCGCGTGAGACCAGCAAGGTCATCGAATTCAACGACATCGCCGCCCTTGAAACCGCGCTCTCTACCCGTGATGTGGCCGCCGTGCTGGCTGAACCTGCCATGACCAATATTGGCATCATTCACCCCGACCCCGGCTACCATGAGGCTCTGCGGGCCATCACTAAAAAATACGGGACGTATCTCATCATTGACGAGACGCACACCATTTGCACCGGCCCTGGCGGATA
>CAZJMZ010000315.1:0-3357 GCA_964547115.1 uncultured Anaerolinea sp.
GAGATGAGGATGGGCGCCGATAACTTTTTGCCGAACAGGCTCAGGGTCGTATCGAGGCGGTTTAAGTCCAATTCGGGCAGGGCTTCATGGGTAAAGTGGTATTTTTCGAGGCCGGTGGTCAGCGCCGAGCGCACATCCTGCTCGAGATTGATCTTGATATGGTCTGCTTTTCGCGTTTCAATGGGCGCAACTTTTGTCATGGGGTAGTGTTCCTGTGTTTGTAATTCGGCTTGACGCGGTCAGTAGACCGGGTACAATTGCCGCGACTTTAGCCCCGTTTGCTCGTAACGGGAAAACTTAACAAGGAGGCTGTCATGTCTGACACGTACAACGAAATCAAGGCGATCATCAAGGACCTGCTCGGCGCAGATGAGGAAAAGATCACCATGGAAGCCCGCTTCCGTGAGGAATTGGAAGCCGATTCGCTCGACCTGGTGGA
The DNA here is from genome assembly GCA_964547115.1 of uncultured Anaerolinea sp. GTDB lineage: Bacteria > Chloroflexota > Anaerolineae > Anaerolineales > Villigracilaceae > Defluviilinea. The sequence goes on from CAZJMZ010000315.1 coordinate 440, forward strand.
ACTCATCATGGCGTTCGAAGACAAGTTCGGCGCTGAGATCTCGGATGAGGATGCCCAGAAGATCACCACTGTGGGTGATGCGGTTACCTACATCGACTCGCACCGCAAGTAGGTCTTTTTACTGCTATCGAGCATTATAACGGTAGAGCCGTCCAACCTGGACGGCTCTACTTGTTTATGAGAGTCTTTTGAGAGTCTGTGTACGGGGGATATGGCTACTTCAACAGCGAGGGGATCTCTTCTGGATGTTTCGCCACTTTGACGCCTGCCGCCTCGAGCGCACGGATCTTGCCTTCGGCCGTGCCTGCTCCGCCTTCGATGATCGCGCCCGCATGCCCCATTCTTTTTCCGGGAGGGGCAGTGGCCCCGGCGATGAACGAGACCACGGGTTTGGTCATGTTCGCGGCAATATATTCCGCGGCTTTGTCTTCGTCAGTGCCGCCGATCTCACCGATCAGCACCACCTTTTCGGTCTGCGGGTCGTTCTGGAACATCTCGAGCACATCGATGAAGTTCGTGCCATTGACCGGGTCGCCGCCGATGCCCACGCAGGTGGAGGCGCCCATGCCCACGAGCTTGAGCGCATACAGCACTTCGTAAGTCAATGTGCCAGAGCGTGAGACCACGCCCACGTTGCCGGGGATGGCGATGTTGCCGGGGATGATACCGACCTTCGATTCGCCGGGGGTGAGCATGCCGGGGCAGTTCGGCCCCACAAGGCGAACCTTCTTCTGGTCGAGATAGTTGCGCACGCGCATCATGTCCTGCACGGCCACGCCTTCGGTGATGCAGATGATGAGCGGAATGCCCGCGTCAGCGGCTTCGAACATTGCATCGGGCGCAAAACGCGCCGGGACGAAGATGACCGAGCAGTTGGCGTCGGTGGCTTCGGCGGCGAGTTTCACCGAGTCGAACACCGGCACCTTGCCATCGAGCACCCATTCGCCGCCCTTGCCGGGGGTCACGCCTGCCACAACGTTGGTGCCGTAGCCGACCATCTGGGTGGTGTGGAACAAACCTTCATTGCCTGTAATGCCCTGCACGATCAGGCGTGTGTTTTTGTTGATTAAGATACTCATCGCTTAGTTTCCCTTCGCCGCGGCCACAGCCTTTTGCGCCGCATCGGCCAGCGTTTCGGCGGTGATCATGTTGGCGTTCTCCAACAGACGGCGGCCTTCTTCTGCATTCGTGCCCACCAGGCGCACCACCATCGGCACCTTGGGTTTCACTTCGTCCATGGCCACCAAAATACCGCGCGCCACTTCGTCACAGCGGGTGATGCCGCCGAAGATGTTGAACAACACGGCCTTCACGTTCGGGTCGGAGAGAATGATGCGCATGGCAGCGGCAACCTTGTCTGCTCCGGCGCCACCACCGATATCCAAAAAGTTGGCGGGTTCGCCACCGAACAATTTGACGATGTCCATGCTGGTCATCGCCAGGCCGGCGCCATTCACCATGCAGCCAATGTTGCCATCGAGTTTGATGAACGAGAGTCCATGGCGGCGGGCTTCGGTTTCGGCGGGCGCTTCCTCGTCGATGTCGCGGATCTCCGCCAGGTCCGCATGGCGGAACAGGGCGTTGTCATCGATCATCATCTTGCCGTCGAGCGCCACCAATTTCTTGTCCTTGGTGATAACCAGCGGATTGATCTCTGCCAGGGTGGCATCGGTGTCCAGATAGGCCTGCCACAACCCTGAAGCGATCTTGCTGAAATCGCGCCACAGTTCGCGCGGCAGGTCGATGGAGGCGGCGATGTCGCGGGCCTGGTAATCTTTCAGGCCGAGCAACGGGTCGATGTGCATCTTGACGATCTTTTCGGGTGTGGTGGCGGCCACTTCTTCAATATCCACACCACCTGCTGCAGAGGCGATGATCACCGGCTTCTTGGCGGCACGGTCATTGGTGATGGAAAAATAGATCTCATGCTCGATCGCAGCAGCCTCGTCCACCAATACCTTGCGGACAGGCAGGCCCTTGATGTGCATCGCCAGGATCTGCCCGGCGAACTCGGCGGCTTCGTTGGCATCCTTGGCGACCTTGACGCCGCCCGCCTTGCCACGCCCGCCCACCAGCACCTGCGATTTAATGACAACGCGGCCCCCCAGTTCCACGGCGATGTGTTTCGCCTCGTCTGCGGTAGCCGCGACCCGTCCCTTTGGGATGGGAATTCCATACTTTGCAAAAATAGTCTTGGATTGATATTCGTGAAGTTTCATGTTGCCCTTCGAAGCAATTCGGAATGTAACGCACGCGCATTATACCATTTGAAAAACAGGCCAACTATCACGGATCCGCCTGAAAAAATACCCTTTTGTCAGCCCGGCTTGCTTCCGCCTGGCTTGGGCGGCAAACCGCATCTTGTCCTTGACGCGCCTCCCTCCTGCCGCTATAATCTGCCCGCTTCATTAGAAAACCATGTAAGGGCGGAGCAGCGCTCCGCCCCTACGCATGTAATAAAGGAGAAAGACAATGCCCCCACATCCAAAACGCAAGCATTCCAAGAGCCGCCGCAACATGCGCCGCGCTCATGATGCCTTACAGCCTCGCAACCTGACCGCCTGCTCCAACTGCGGTTCGATGCGCCTTCCGCACACCGTGTGCCCCAACTGCGGTTTTTACGAAGGCCGCGAAGTGGTCGAAGTGAAGAAGGAAAAGAAGCAGGATTCGTAAGCGCAGGTCGGTTTTCGGAACACAAATGGGTCGTGACGAACACGGCCCGTTTGTGTTTTAAACCGTAATTCCGATTTTGTTCAGTAACCGAGGAGTTCATTAATGAAACTTGATCTATCCACTACTGCGTTCGTCTTTCCCGGCCAGGGTTCTCAAGCCGTGGGTATGGGCAAAGACCTCGCTGAAAAATTCCCTGCCGCCAGGCAGGTCTTCGACGAAGCCGATGCCACCCTGGGTTTTGCGCT
>CAZJMZ010000316.1:0-3350 GCA_964547115.1 uncultured Anaerolinea sp.
TGCAGGAGCGCAGCGATATTCAAAAGATCGCCAGCACCGAAATGCAGGAAAAGTTCCGCCACTACAACCTGGAACTGGAGGAAGTGCTGATCGGCACGCCATCCTCACCCGCCGACGACAAACAGATCGAGACCATCCTCACCCAATTACGCTCACGCCAGATCGCCGCGGAACAGATCGAAACCTACGACCGGCAGGAAAAAGCCGCCGTCAAGGAACGCGAACTGCGTGAAGCTGAATCGCGCGCTCAAATGCAGACCAGCATGACCCAGGCCGAACTCAACATCGAGATCCAGGCCAACCAGGGTAAAGCCGATTACCAACGCTCCATCCAACAGGCCGCACAGATCCGTGCGTTGGCTGAAGCCGAAGCCGAGAAGACCGCCCGCATCGGTATCGCGCAGGCGCTCGCCACCGAAGAGCAGGTGCGCGCCTACGGCGGTCCGCAATTCCAGGTGACGCAGACCGTGCTCAACCGCTTTGCCGAAGCCATTCAGCAATCGAAAGTGGACGTGGTGCCGCGCGTGATCGTGGGCGCCAGCAAGGAGGGCGGCTCCGGCAACATCATGGAAGCCCTGCTTGCCATGTTGCTCTCCGACCGTTTCGGCGCGCTGGCCAACGAGGCCCAGGGCAAACGCTCTGATGAGGTCGAACAACTCCGCTCTGAAATTCGCAAGAGCATGACCAGCAAGCCGTCGGACAAGAAAGAATAAACACATCAACGTAGGGGCGCAGCAATGCTGCGCCCCTACAACATGACCCGAATCAACTTTGCATTCTCCACCACGTGTGGATGATCGCCATGCAGGCACAGCGTATCCACCGCGATGCGTTTTCCCCCAAACAAAATTCCATGTTGAATCAACTCCACCGCATGCCGCGCCACCTCTTCCGGTGACTCGATGATGGCATGCGGCTCCTTGCGTGAGACCAGCGTCCCATCGGGATTGTAGTTCCGATCAGGGAAGCCTTCGTTCATCACGCTTAATCCGACTTCGAGCCCCGCCTCGACCAACCCCGAGCCTGCCAGCCCCACCAGAATCAACTCTACACTGAAAGCTTTCACCGCCCGCGCAATGGACATGGCCAACGCCCGGTCTTTTGCGGCCTGATTGTAAATGGCCCCATGCGGCTTGACGTGCGTCAACGCCACGCCTTCGCTTTTGGCAATCGCTGCCAGCGCGCCGATCTGATACAGGATCAACGCTTCCACCTCATCGCCTGGCAAAGACATCTCGCGCCGTCCGAAGCCAGCCACATCCAACCAACTGGGGTGTGCCCCGACCTTCACACCATGCTGCCTGGCCAGTCGCACCGTGTCGCGCATGGTCTTTGCATCACCCGCATGGAAGCCGCAGGCGATGTTCGCGGAGGTGATGAATGGCATGACGGCTGCGTCATTGCCAATGTTCTCACCCATGTCACAGTTGATATCGATGGTCATGATTTCTCCGGTATGCGTCACCCTGAGCGAACGCGAAGGGTCTCCGTCACAGCGTTGGAGATTCTTCGCCCTTCGGGCTCAGAATGACATGCTAGTGTCTGCGTCTACGATCTTATCCAAACCGCTCATCAGCTCGCTATACTTGTTTTGTGCTGTTGCAACAGTTGTCTCTTGAAAATAGATTTTACTTCGGCCCGGCACGCATTGTGCGAGTAGAGGCAGGTCGGCGGTGGCAACCGCCCCAACTTTGGGATAGCCGCCAGTGGTGGGTGAATCAGCCATCATCACGATGGGCTGCCCACTGGCAGGGACCTGAATCGCGCCCATCGTCATGCCTTCGGAGATGAGTTCAGTTTTCGTGCGATGGGTCAAAGGCGGGCCTTCGAGCCGGTAGCCCATGCGGTCAGAGGTGGAGCTGACCGTGTAATTTTGTGAGAAGAATGTGGCAAGGCTCGCTTCATTAAACTGATTCTGTTGCGGGCCGGGGATGACGTCCACAATGGGGCTGTCGGTGTAGGCAGGTCGGGCAGAGATGGGCAATGTCCGTGCGGCGAGATCAAGGAGCGGGCGGGAGGGTGATCCAGATCGAAGAACGTCACCTGCTTGCAGGGGTCTACCTTCAAGTCCGCCGAAGCGGCCGCGCAGGTTGGTTGAAACTGAAGCAAGTACCGGCTGAGTCTGAAGCGTTCCGGCGAGGGCGAGGTAGGCCCACATGCCAGAACCCTGTTTGGTGAGGCGGATCGTCCACCCGGCGCGCACGTAGTAGGAACTCCAGAGTGGGAAGTCCCAGATATATACGGAAAGGCCATAACCAACACCTGCGACCGCGATGACGCAATCTTGCAACGCCCGCAGGGTGATATCACCGAGGCCGATCTCGAGGGCGGCGGAGGTTGGTGGGTTGCCGGCCAGCAGGTTTGCCGCCCGAAACGCGAACCAATCCATGGGACCGGAGGTGGGCACGCCGAACTTCCTCCAGCCGAGGCGGCCGGAGTCTTGCAAGGTGGCCAGTGCGCTGCATTCAAGGATTTCGAGGGACATGATTTTTTAAACCCTAAAGGTTTTTAAAATCTTTAGGGTTTCTCTGGAATGAATTTGACCTCATCGCCCGGCCTGAACAAGAACGGCGAGGCAGACGTGGGATCGAACAATGTCAACGGTGTCCAACCGATGAGGTTCCAGCCGCCCGGTGACTCGACCGAGTAGATGCCGGTCTGCGAACCTGCGATAGCGACCGTGCCAGCCGGGACGCGGGTGCGCGGGGTTTCAAGGCGCGGCATGATCAGGGCATCGTCAAGTTTGCCCATGTACGGGTAACCGGGCATGAAGCCCATCATATAGACTGTGTAAGTTTGAGAACTGTGCAATCGGACGACCTCATCGGTTGTGAGTTGCAGATGGTGAGCAGCGTTTTCAAGGTCGGGGCCGAGTGTGCCACCGTATTGGGTTGGGACTTCGATCAACCGGGGAGGGCGCCGGCTGTGCTCGTGCAGGTGCTCCATTTTGGATTGGATAAAATGCTTGACCTGTTCGAATGAAAGAGTGAGCGGGTCGTAGTGCACGAGGAGAGTCCCGTAGGCCGGGACGGTTTCAAGGAGGCCACTTGGGGCTGCGGCTTCGATGAGTTGTGAAAGCGCATGGACGCGCTGGTTAAGGGCAAGGTCGATCTCATCCCCCAATTGCACAAGTGCTGATGAATCGCCGAGTGGAACGATGTTCATGGATAAAGGATGACAGTCTCTTTATGATGTGCCTGTCACCTGCTGTCTTTGGTAAAGATACTGATGCTTTCGATATGGTAGGTTTGAGGGAATAGGTCGAATGGGGTGACCTGTTTGAGGGTGTACCCGGCCTCGCTGAGACGTTTCGCATCGCGCGCCAGCGTGGATGGGTCACAAGACACATA
>CAZJMZ010000317.1:0-3325 GCA_964547115.1 uncultured Anaerolinea sp.
CGCACCTGGGTGCGCGAGGCCCAAAAGCGGATGACGGCCGCATTTTCGGGGTCATCCTCCTCGGTCAGGATCTCTTTGACAAAGACAACCACGAGGTCGCGGTCTTTATCGTAGCCGAGGCCGATCTCTCCGGCGCGGAAGAGCGGGTCAACGGGCGGGTTGATGCGCATCACATCATCCACATAATCACCTGAAGCTTCGGGCAGGTCGGGGTCCTTTTCGCTGAGTTGCGCGAGGAATTTTTCGATGCCGATGGCGAGTTGGTTCAACTGGGCCTTCTCGATGATCACGGTAATGGTGCGCTGGTCTTGAAAGGCTTGAATATAGAACACACGCTGACCGGGTCGCCCGATGGCGTCAGCGGTGAGGTGGTCGCAGGGGTCAACGTCAATTTCAAAGCGTGGCATGTTTGGGAGTATACCAGAAGAGGCCGGTTGACCGCAGCCAGCGGCCTTTGTCCAACCGTCTCATGTATAATCCCGCCATACCAAAGGAGTCGCCATGTACGATCAACAACAATTGGACGAACTGCAACGAGCCCTGGACCAGTGGGAAAAGACCAGTTTGAGCAAGGCGTTGAAGTCCCTGCCGGAACGTGCCGAAGAATTCATCACGACCTCCTCCGAGCCCATCAACCGGCTCTACACACCACTCGATGTAGCGGATAAAGACTACGCCTCCGCGCTGGGATTGCCAGGCGAGTATCCTTTTACCAGAGGCGTCCACCCGACGTTGCACCGTTCCAAACTGTGGACGATGCGCATGTTCGCAGGCTTCGGCACCGCCGAAGAGACGAACGCCCGCTTCAAATATCTGCTCGAACAAGGCCAGACCGGTCTCTCGGTTGCTTTCGATCTCGCCACGCTCATGGGCTACGACACCGACCAGCCCGAAGCTTTGGGCGAGTTCGGCAAGTGCGGTGTGGCAGTCTCATCGCTCAAGGACATGGAGCTTCTCTTCGACGGCATCCCGCTCGACCAGGTCTCCACCAGCATGACCATCAACTCGCCTGCGGCGATCATCTGGGCCATGTATCTGGCGACCGCTGAGAATCGTGGCATCCGACTCGACCAATTGCGCGGCACCATTCAAAACGACATCCTCAAAGAGTTCATCGCGCAAAAGGAATTCATCTTCCCGCCCGAGCCATCCATGCGACTGGTCGTCGATACGATGGAATTCGGCGCGCAGAAGGTGCCACAGTGGAACACCATCTCGATCAGCGGCTATCACATCCGTGAAGCAGGCTCCACGGCGGCGCAGGAACTGGCCTTCACCCTCGGTGATGGGCTCGAATATGTGCGCTGGGGCATCGCCCGCGGCATGGACGTGGACGACTTTGCACCGCGGCTCTCGTTCTTCTTCAACGCCCATAACGATTTCTTTGAAGAGATCGCCAAGTATCGCGCCGCCCGCCGCATTTGGGCGCGCGAGATGAAGGAGACCTTCAAAGCCAAAAACCCACGCTCATGGTTGTGCCGCTTCCACACCCAGACGGCGGGCGTGAGTCTCACCGCGCAACAACCGGAGAACAACGTGGTGCGTGTGGCTATTCAAGCACTGGCCGCCGTCCTCGGCGGAACACAATCGCTGCACACCAATTCACTCGATGAAGCATTGGCTCTGCCATCCGAACATGCCGTGACCATCGCGCTCCGCACCCAACAGATCATCGCCGAAGAATCCGGTGTGACGAACACGGTCGACCCATTGGGCGGCAGTTTCTTTGTCGAAGCCCTCACCGACCGTATCGAAGCGCAGACCTATGATTATTTCAGGCGCGTCGAAGAATTGGGCGGCGTCATACCGGCCATCGAAAGAGGCTTCTTCCAGAGCGAGATCTCCGATGCGGCCTATCGCTACCAGCGCGAGATCGACCTCGGTGTGCGCAGGATCGTCGGTGTGAACGCGTATGCCGAAAAGAAACCGCTCACGATTCCCATTCTCGAAATGGACCCTGCCGGTTATGAAAAACAGGTGCAGCGCCTGGCTGAGGTCCGCCGCACACGCGATAACGGTCGTGTCGGTCAAACACTCGACCGTCTCCGCATCGCACTCGCCGGCACCGAGAACAGCATGCCCCATATCATGGAGGCCGTGCACGCCTATGCCACGCTCGGCGAGATCGTGCAGGTGATGAAAGAAACGCTCGGCACCTACGAAGAACCGGCCATGATCTAAGCCGTGCGAAAACATCTCCCATGAGGAACATCGTGGGAGATGTTTTCGTTAAAGGGGGAGGTAAAATAGTCCAACCGCATGAAAATCATCCACGCCATCATTGTTATTTTCATTTTGATCCTATCCGCTTGCGGGATCGCGCCTGCGGCGCCGCCTCCACCGACCGTCAGCCTGATCACTGCGAACCCGAACGCTTCGGCCACTCCCACGCCGTTCCAGCCCATCATCCAACCCACGGCCACAGCCACCGTCCCCACATTCACCGTCCTCCCGCCGACAGACACACCACCCCCCACGCTGGCCTTTACCGCTACACCACTGCCACCGCCGGTCATCCCCTCCGCCTCCGCGCGGACGCAGTACACGCTCTTTGCCCTGCTCGATTACTACAACCATCAACTCGCCGCCGATGAGACCATCCTCTACACCAACCAGACCGGCACACCGCTCAATGAATTGGTGCTGGCCGTGGAACCGAATAGCCGCGGCGGCTTCTCGCTCGAAAACATCCAACTCAACGGCAACGCTCTCAACTATGACCTGACCAGTCACCGCATGACGGTCTATCTGCCGGAGGCCTTGCAACCCAACACGCAGATCACCCTCACCATGCGTTTCCGTATTGCGCTGCCAGCCAAAATCAAGGAACATCCCTACGGCTACGATGTGGATCAGGTCAACCTCACGGATTGGTATCCCTTTGTGGTGCCGTATAGCAATGGCTGGGTATTGCATGACGAGTCGTATGTGGGCGAGCACCTGGTATATGATGCCGCCGATTTTGAGGTGAACGTCCGCACGACGGAAGGGGATATCAAGTTTGCCACGAGCGGGGTGCCGGAACCCAACGGCGAATGGACACGCTATCGCCTGTTCGGCGCGCGCACGTTCGCATTGTCAGCCAGCGACCAGTTCAAGGTGGCCGAAACCAGCTCCGGCAGCGTGGCGATCCGCGCGTATTATTATCCGGGTTATGAAGAGCAGGGGCTGGCGATCCTGAATGCGGCGCAGCGGGCGGTGGGGTTGTGGTCCACGCAGTTCGCGCCGTATCCGTATGGCAGTTTGAGCATCGTACAAGCCGACTTGAATGACGGGCAGGAATATGACGGGCTGGTGTTTTTGGCGACTAAGTTCTACAACGAGT
>CAZJMZ010000318.1:0-3318 GCA_964547115.1 uncultured Anaerolinea sp.
GCGCCCCCGGCGCGGGTCGAACGCGCAACCACCAGATTCGAAGTCTGTTACTCTGTCCATTGAGCTACGGGGGCGGGCGTGCAAAATTATACTCGAAAAGGATTATGCGCCCGGCTGGCGCAGGGAGTGGCTGAATATCCCTCCCGGGAGGGGTGGAATTCACTTGCCCGCGGGTTTGAACTCTCGTACAATCAGGGCGGACAGGGAACTGTCATTCCACGAAACAGGAAAGGGTACGTCATGGCTGACCTCAAGGCATTTGCAGATGGTGTTGTCAAAAATCTCGAGCAGGTGATCGTGGGCAAGTCCCAGTCTTTGGAACTGGTGGTGATCGGGTTGTTGTGCCAGGGGCATGTGTTGATCGAGGATGTGCCGGGGGTGGGCAAGACCATGCTGGCGCGCACTCTCGCCAAATCGCTGGATTGCACCTTCAACCGCATCCAATTCACCCCTGATATGCTCCCCAGCGATGTGACCGGGGTTTCCATCTATAACCAGCAGAAGCGCAAGTTCGAGTTCCGCGCGGGACCCATCATGGGACAGATCGTGCTGGCCGATGAAGTGAACCGCGCCACACCCAAGACCCAGGCCGCCCTGCTCGAAGCCATGGAAGAGCGCCAGGTGACCGTGGACGGCGTGACGCACCCGTTGCCGAAACCCTTCATGGTGCTGGCCACGCAAAACCCGATCGAATATGAAGGGACCTTTCCGCTCCCGGAGGCGCAGTTGGACCGCTTCCTGCTGCGGGTGCGGATGGGCTACCCCAGCGCCAGCGAAGAGGCAAGGATTCTTAGCGGGCAGCAGCTTCGGCACCCGATCGAGGCGGTGGAACCGGTGGTGAAGGTGAAAGAGCTGCTCGCGGCGGTCGAGGCCATTCGCGGCATCTACGTCTCACCCCTCATCCAAAAATATATCATCGACCTGGTGGGGCGCACCCGCCAAAGCGCCGACGTGTACCTGGGGGCCAGCCCGCGTGGCAGCATTGCGCTGTTTCGGGCGGGGCAGGCGCGCGCGGCCATGCTCGGGCGCGACCATGTGCTGCCCGATGACATCAAGGCGCTGGCCGTGCCGGTGCTGGGACATCGCATCATTGTTTCACCGGCGGCACGCTTGCGTGAATTGAGCGCCGACCGGCTGGTGCAGGAAGTGGTCTACAACACACCTGTGCCCGGCGGCGATTATCAGGCGACCGTGGAAAAACCAAAGGGCAAGGCCAAGTGACGCCTGGGCGCATCTTTCTGTTGCTCACGCTGTTGGTGGGCGGCGTGGGTTCGGCGGTCAACGGCGCGACGTTCTACATCCGCATTTTGTATCTGGGGTTGCTGCTGTTGATCGTAGCGTGGTTGCTTTCGGCATTTGCCTTGCGTGGCATTCGCGTGGAGCGCCGTGCACGGACGTTACGCGCCGCGGTGGGGGATATCTTCGAAGAGCATTACGAAGTGCACAATACCAGTTTCATCCCCAAGCTGTGGCTGGAGATCATCAACGAGACGACCATCCCGCATGCCACCGGCTCGCGGGTGCTCACGTTGATCCGCGGGCGGCAGAAGCGTTCGTACACCGCCCGCACCTGGCTCACCAGCCGCGGCGGATTTTTGCTCGGGCCCACCACTGTGCGCTCGGGTGACCCGTTTGGCATCTTTCGGGTTGCGAAGCAGTTCAACGCCACCGACTCGCTGGTGGTGTTGCCGATGCTCGCCCCGGTGACCGAGTTCCTCTCGCCGCCGGGTCTGTTGCCGGGTGGCAAGGCCATTCGGCGCAAGTCTTTGGATATTACGCCGCACGCTTCGGGCGTGCGCGAATATGTGCCGGGCGATTCGGTCAAGCGCATTCACTGGCGCACCAGCATCCGGCGCGGACAGTTGATGGTCAAAGAGTTCGAGCAGGACCCGCAAGCCGAAGTGTGGCTGTTCGTGGATACGCAGAAGGGTGTGCATTTTTCACGGCCTGGCGAGCAGGTGGAAGCCCCGCCCGTGGATGACCTCTTTCTGTTGCGCCGGCATAAGGTGAAACTGCCGCCCTCCACGCTCGAGTATGGCATCACCATCACGGCTTCGCTTGCGCATTATTTTCTCGATGGCCGCCGCGCCGTGGGTTTGGTGACGGCCTCCGGGCGCAGTTACAAGGTGATTCCGGCCGAACGCAGTGAACGGCAGGAAGCCAAGATCCTTGAAGAGCTGGCCTTTCTACAAGCCGAAAGCGCCTTTACGCTGGCGAGCCTGGTCACCGCACAGATGGGACAATTGCCGCAGGGCTCCAGCGCCATCCTGGTCACGCCGACCACTTCGCCTGAACTGCTGCTGGCCGTGGATAGCCTGCAGCGCCGCAATTTGCGCCCGGTGGTGGTACTATTGATGCTGCAATCGTTCGGCACGCGCATGAGCAACGAAGATATCGCTGTTTCGCTGGCCGAACGCAATGTGCCGGTCTGCCGTGTGTATTGCGACGCCGACCTGGCCGAGACCCTCTCCAGCTTTTATTCGAGCACCCACGCTCAGGAGCGCACATGGCGCCGACCCGTATTGACACACTTGACCTGAACTTTCAAGGACGCCCGCAAGCCATCGCGTCCTTTTTGATTCGACAGGGGGATGCCGTGGTGCTGATCGAAAGCGGACCCGGCTCGACTCTGCCTGCCCTTGCGGCTGGACTCTCAACCCACGGCCTCACCTTCGCTGATATCACGCACGTGCTGCTCACGCACATTCATTTGGACCATGCCGGGGCGGCGGGCTTTCTGGCTTCGCACGGCGCGCAGGTGTTTGTGCATCCGTTGGGGGCGCCGCACATGCTCAACCCCGAAAAGTTGATCGCCAGCGCCACGCGCATCTACGGCGAGCGGATGGGAACGCTATGGGGGGAGTTTCTGCCCGTGCCGCCGGAGCAGCTCACGGTGCCGAATGACGCGGAGGCGATCCGCATTGGGAACATGGAATTCATCCCGCTGCATACGCCCGGTCATGCGGAGCATCATTTCTCCTATCTGTTCGAAGGGACGGTCTTTTGCGGGGACGTGGGGGGGGTGCGCATTCCGGGGTATGCCTACCTGCGCGTGCCGATGCCGCCGCCCGAACTGCACCTCGAGCGCTGGCATGCCAGCCTGGCCCGCCTGCGTGGACTGAAACCCGCGCGCATTGCGCCCACACACTTTGGCGTGTTCGCTGACCCCGAGTGGCAGATCGCGCAAGTGGAGCAGGGGCTGAACTCGGCGGCGCGCTGGCTGCACGAGGTGATGCCCGCCGACCCGCCGCTCGAAGAACTGCGCGCCAGCTTCACGGCGTGGATGATGAAGGAAGGCGAGCAGATCGGTCTCGATGA
>CAZJMZ010000319.1:0-3316 GCA_964547115.1 uncultured Anaerolinea sp.
CTCGTCCGTTCGGGCGGTGTGGATATCGTCGTCGTCGACTCTGTCGCCGCCCTCGTGCCCCGCTCCGAAATCGAAGGCGATATGGGCGATGCCACCATGGGTGTGCAAGCCCGCCTTATGTCACAGGCGCTGCGCAAACTCTCCGGCGCCATCAACCAGACCAAGACCGCTGTGGTCTTCACCAACCAACTGCGCTCCAAGATCGGTGTGATGTTCGGCAACCCCGAAACCACCACTGGCGGTAACGCCCTCAAGTTCTACGCCTCTGTGCGCCTCGATGTGCGCCGCATTCAAGCCATCAAGATGGGCGAAGAGGTCATCGGCAACCGTACCCGCGTCAAAGTCGTCAAGAACAAGGTCGCCCCGCCATTCCGCACCGCCGAATTCGACATCATGTTCAACGAAGGCATCTCGCGCGCCGGCGATATCCTCGATCTCGCCACCAAGTTCGAAGTCGTCCAAAAGCGCGGCGCCTTCTTCTCCTACGGTGATATCCGCATCGGTCAGGGCCGTGAGAACGCCAAGGAATACCTCCGCAACAACCTCGACCTCATGAACGAGATCGACGGCATCATCCGCCAAAAAGCCCTGAGCGGCGAGATCGCCATGCCCCTCGAAGTGGGTGGCGGCGATGACGATGCGGGCGGTGACGACGAAGCGTAAAAACCGATCCGCACACACGAAAACAAACAGACACGGAGCATGGAGATATCAAGAATCTCTATAGCTCCGTGTCTTTATGATTCTCGAAAGGAATAGTGGTTAAATAGAGATATGAAACTCCGCATCCTTTCAAGCCAATACCTGCTTCTCTTCTCCATCCTTTTCATCACCTCAGCCTGCACCTCCCTCCCTACCCCCACGCCATTCATCCCCCCCACTGCCCAACCCCCGCTCATCGAACCGACTCTCATCATCCAACCGACCCAACCAGTGCAGGTCGTGCAATCCACTGCGGTGCCCACCATCATTGTCCCCACGGCCACCACCAACCCCGCAGACTGCATCAACAACCTGACCTTTGTCGCCGATCTCACCGTCGAAGATGGCACCTTCTTTTCCTATGGCGCCATCATCAACAAGCAATGGGCTGTGCAAAACAGCGGCACCTGCAATTGGGATTCGCGCTACCGCCTGCGCTTCATTGGCGGCGCCCAACTCGGCGCCCCCGATGAAATTCCCCTCTATCCCGCCAAGGCCGGGACGCAAGCCACTATTCAGATCAGCTTCTCCGCCCCCTTCGCCGATGGCAAATACGAATCTGCCTGGCAGGCCATCGACCCGAACGGTCTGCCTTTCGGCGACCCCATCTTCATGCGCATCGAAGCCATCGCGCCGTAACGCCTCCGGCCCGATCACATGATCGCCGCCTGCAAGCCTTGCACCGCCTGTTGTTCCGTTGCACTGATCTGTCGGATCAGCTCACTCCAATTCGCGCGCAAATCCATTGCAGCTGTCGTCGTCAGCGAAAAATCGGTCTCAGCTTCCTTGAGCAATGCCCGCAGCTGAACGTTGACTGCGCGAATCTCATCCAAAGCCGCCTCACCTTGTTCGAAGAACAACTTCTGTTTCCGATCGATCAATTTACGGCTCTCCGCCAGCATGGGCACATCCTGTGGCAGCAGGGCATCGGCAAACTTCAGCCACAGTTTGTGGCTCTCCCGAAACACCGCCGCCGACTCGCGCAAGGTGGGCCGCTTCAAGATCACAGCAGCTTCGTCCAGAAAGTCCGCGTACAAGCCGCGCTCGGCGCCGTCAGCGGCACCCCAATGATTCACCCAGAAATACGCCCCCGGTTGACCCGGCGCTCCAACCAACGCATGGAACATCCGAACACCAGGCTCGAAGTATCGTGCCCAACCATGTTTGTTGCGGGTATTGACGAGCAGGTCTGCAAATTTTTCGTAGGCCGCAAAGCCGAAGTTATCGCGTCCGCCCTTGGGTGGTTTTTCAGTAAAAAGCTGGATGGTTTGCCAAATGCCCTGGTGGACGGCAGCAGGTAGTTTCTGAGTCTGAGGCGCATCGAGGGTCATCAGCTTGAATCGATCCTCTTTCACTCGTCCACGAGCCTTCGTCAGATCGGCCATCGCAACGTGAAAGGGCTGGCTGGAACGGTCGACGACCGTCACAGTACTGCCATCGGTTGCGGTTGCCAGAACAGGCGCCATATTCCACATCTGTTTCGGATTCAGATCGCTATACGGCATACTGAACTGATCGGCCAGCACCAGCGGATTCAAACCGCTGGCCAGCACAGTCTTCAAGTTCTTTTCGGCGATCTCTGGCTTATTCGTTTGCTGTATATCTTGTGCAATCCCCAGCCGCTCCAACATCGTCGTGAACGGACCAAAAGTGTTGCGGGTGAGCAGGGCCACATGCGGCAAATGACCCTTATATTCGAACGTGAAATACCCGAAGGCAATGCCGCCGCTGACGCCCAGCAGCAAGGCCTCTGAATAAGGTTCACCCGTATGCGGCGCCTTTACACCCTGGGCCTTCAACGCATTGTGAATGCTCCCCGTCTCATAGTGCCGGCCGGTAAATCGAACCTTCGTTTTCATGGGACCTCCAACTCTAAATCTTGCGGCATTATACGGAGGAAAGACCTGCCTTCAGGAAATTAGCGACCTACTTTGCACTTTTTCCTTTCACGCAGACCCAAGTATAATCACTCGCATGAAACAAGGCACATTCGAGAAGCAGATCTTCATCCAGTCTGATGTAAAGACCGTCATCAACGCCATCGCTGACTACAGCAATCACCATAAAATTCATCCACTTATCGTCAAAGTGGAGCGTGCCATAGACGAGCCTGCCGGCGTGCGGCGCTACTTCATTACCGACAGCCTGCAATGGGGACCGTTCAAGTTCAAGATCAAATACCGGGCCGATATCATCAGTATCACCGCAGATACCGTGCACACGGAAGCCTATCAAGCACCGGGTACATACATCACCAACATCACCCGGGTGACCCCCAGGGAAACCGGCGTGATCTTGCATGAGACATTTACCATGCAAGCACCCAACCTGTTGTTCGGTTATGCATTTCAGCAGGCCGAAAGTGCACATGAAGAAATGCTCAAGCGAATCAAGCGTTTTATCGAAGCCCTCAAGTGACAGCTCTCTGAAGTGACTGTCACTTTTATTTTTTCAGGAGAACCCATGACTCATATCACCCTCACA
The DNA here is from genome assembly GCA_964547115.1 of uncultured Anaerolinea sp. Taxonomy (GTDB): domain Bacteria; phylum Chloroflexota; class Anaerolineae; order Anaerolineales; family Villigracilaceae; genus Defluviilinea. The sequence goes on from CAZJMZ010000319.1 coordinate 3,187, forward strand.
ACGGCCATTGAACACGCAGGCATTCACTTCAGCTTTGCCACCGCTCCCCAGGAAATCTCACCCAGCACGCCCGGCAAAGAAGTCGGCGAGATTCGCTTCAATCCTTCCGACCAAACGGCGACAGTTTCTC
>CAZJMZ010000320.1:0-3314 GCA_964547115.1 uncultured Anaerolinea sp.
GCGTAAGTTGTGATGAAATGCAAAGAGCGCCGCCCGTTCGGGCGGCGCTCTTTTTTAAACTGTATGTTATGAGTCGAAGCCCAGCCCGACCCAATCCATGAGTTTTAGCCAGAGATTCTCTTTGCCCTGATTATTATCTGCCTGCGCCAGTGACCAGCGCGACATGTTGATGCCAATGGAGCGGATGGGCTCGGGCGGGAAGGGCAGTGGTTTGGTTTTGACCATGTCCAGTTCGGTGCGCTCGGTCTTTTTGCCATCGAGAATGTCGAGCATTACCTGCGCGCCAAAGCGGGTCGCGCCGACACCCAGCCCGGTGTAGCCCATGGTGTAGGCGGTCTTGCCGTGGTGAGCCGTGCCCCAAAATGGGCTAAAGCGCGAGCACGTGTCGATGGCTCCGCCCCAGGCGTGGGTAAAGCGGAGTCCTTCCAGCTGAGGGAAGGCCTGGAAGAAGTGTTCAGCCAGAAGGGCGTGTGAGGCGGGTCTGTTTTCCAGTTCCGGTCCAAAGCCGTTATTCCAGTGATAAATGGCGTCGAATCCGCCCCAGAGAATGCGTCCATCGGCTGTGGTGCGGAAGTAATGGAATTGATTGTTACCGTCGCTCAGCCCTTCGCGCCCGTGCCAGCCAATGGAATCGCGTTGGGTGGGGGTGAGCGGCTCGGTCATCAGCACGTAATCATACACGGGTACAACGTAATACGAAATGCGTTTGAGCAGCGGGGGGAAGGCATTGGTAGCCAGCGCAACTTTGCGGGCTTTGATTTGCCCATGTGGCGTTGTGGCAACAACGTGATTGCCTTCCTCGCTGAGATTTTTTACCGGTGTGTTCTCGAAGAGGCGTACACCGAGATTCAGACAAGTGCTGCGCAAACCCCATGCGAGCTGCGCCGGGTTGACGATGGCGCAATCGGGGCGTTTGATGCCGCCAAGGAAGAGCGGCGATCTGACCTTGGCTTGCAGTTGCGCGCGGTCGAGAAATTCAAACGGCACACCGTAGGGTTTGGCAAGTTCGACAAAGCCCTGGATCTCTTCAAGCAGATATTCTTCGGTGGCAATATCGATCTCGCCGACGAGCTGAAAGTCACATTCAATGTTCAGGCGCTTGAGCGTAGCTTCGATCTCTTGCAAATTGCGTACACCGAGCGCATGCAAATGGGCGATCTGATGAGGCCAGCGGGAATGCCCATTGAGAAAACCGTGCGTCAGCGAAGCATCCATGAAGCCGCCATTACGCCCGCTGGCGCCGATGGCGGCTGTGCCTGCTTCAACAAGGACAACATCACGATTTGGATTCTCTTCCTTGGCAAGCAGGGCGGTCCATAAACCGGCAAAGCCTGCCCCAACAATGAGCAGGTCGGTAGAGATGGATTGAGTTAGTGGGGGTTGGGGAGCGGGGGCAGCTGGGTCGTCCAGCCAATAGGGGACGTGCGAAACATCGGCAATGGCTTGCATTGCTTTCGAACCGGGGGTGTAGGAGTAAATCATGCTCTCATGGGTGTTTTATACCTCTTGGGTAGTTTATCGTACTGACGGGAGTATACCTGTGAATGTGAAATTTTGCCACGGATCTTTAGTCTGCTCGTCCGCACTAATCTTTTTGATGAATTTCAACTCTTGAAGCCAACTCCTCGCCGACGCACGCTTCTTTCTGACCCGCAGCCTGATTCAGCTTCGGTCAGCTTTTTCTCTCTGCTACTTTTTTGAACGCCCTGCGTAAGTATTCATGAAAAAACAAAGGAGTGAAAATGGTCATTGATAATAAGAAAGTTTTACGACGTTCCCGTAGCAACCGTATGTTGGCGGGTGTGTGTGGTGGTCTGGCGGAATTCTTCGGTATTAGTTCGTTTTGGTTCCGCCTGGGGATGTTCATTGCCTTCATTCCAGGCGGCGTGCCGGGAGTTTTGATTTATGTCCTGGCGTGGATGATGATTCCGAGCGAGTAGTTAACCCTGGGAATAAGTGACAGCCATCTTTAAGGTGGCTGTCACTTTGTATCTTGGATAAACTCCTTCTGCTCCACTTCAATATTTGCCGCCTTGAGAAAACTCATCGCATTTTCATCAGTGCGGTAGGCAACACTGTAGACGATCCGAGTGATGCCTGCATTGATGAGCGCCTTGGTGCAGTTGATGCAGGGTAGGTGAGTCACGTAGCAAGTCGCGCCTTTGGTCGAGACGCCGTGCAGCGCCGCTTGAATAATGGCATTCGTCTCGGCGTGGATCGTGCGGACACAATGCCCGTCCACCATCAGATGGCCGACCTCATCGCAGTGCTCCTGTCCTTTGGGAGAGCCGTTAAAACCGCTCGTGAGAATGCGTTTGTCGGTGACCAGCACGCACCCGACAAACGCGCGGTCACAGGTGCTGCGCTCGGATACAGCGTAGGCGATCTTCATGAAGTACGAATCCCAGTCTGGGCGCATTGGGAGATTCTCCTGTTTAAGTGGAATAAGGCAGATTATACAGGAATCAAAAAGCGACGCTGATGAAGCGTCGCTTTTTGATTGGAGCGCGGATTGTATGAATTAAGGACTGGGCGTGCTGGTTGGGGAGGGTGCTGTAACGGGCGGCGCTACAACGGTCAGACCGAGAACCCGGGCCAGTTCCAGGGTGTATTTATCATGCTGGTCGCGAGCCAGGGCAATGCCTTGGTCCACGTCGGCCTGGCTCGCTCCGCTCATGAAGGCGATCAGGGTGTTAATCACTGAATTCATATGCGAGATCTGGTACGTTTTCAGGTTGGCAAGACAAACTGGCGTCAATTGGTCTTCTGCTGCGCGGCGAATGCGCTGCAGTTCGGCAATGGAATCTGTCAACTGTTCCTTGGGGCGGCTGGCCGCCAGTGTGGATGCATCGTCGAACTCACGCATATACTTGTGGATCTTTTGAGTCTCGGCCTCGATGTTTTCCGGTGCGCACGGGTCAGGTGTGCTGGTGACCGGAAGCGCGGTGGCCGTCACCACAACGTATTGGACAGCCGGGGTGGTTGTGACGTTACTGGCGCACGCAGCGATCAATAGGGCAAACATTGGAAGCAGCCCAACCAGGGCGCTTGCTCGATTTGTTTTCATACCTTGTCCTTAAGAGGATAGAGGAACAGCGGTTGACTGTTCCTCTATCCCAATAATGTACTGTTACTGGGCAGTGAATGTTACCGTTTCCCGCGACCAGCCTGGCCAAGCGTGAGCTTGTGGGTGTACTTTTTGACAACGTCCTTGCTCTTGACCTGGACCTTGCGATCTGGCGTGCGCTCATACTTCCGGTCACTTGAATTGGTGGTCACGATGGTTGTTTTCTTCCCGAACGACTGGGTGTTGC
>CAZJMZ010000321.1:0-3305 GCA_964547115.1 uncultured Anaerolinea sp.
TATGCCAATGCCGATGGCAAGGTCATTTGCTTTTTTCAGGCGGCGAGCAAGTTTGGGGTGCGGTATGCAACCTTCGGCTTTCAGCCCGATGCGAAGCTGGACGATGGCAATATGTGGGCGGCCAGTTTTGCGCTGATCAAACTAACCCCTGCCGAGGAGAAGCAGATCACTGCCCTCGTGAAGAAGGCGACAGCGTGAGGCACGTTGGCCTCTTGACTAAATAGAACGTGCGTTCTAAAATATGAATTCCTGCACAGCAGGTGGATGCCAGCAAGACCTTGCCGGTACCCACCTGTTTGCTGCTTTGAGCAAGGTGGCAAACAGGACAGGCTACGACATTAAGGAGAACACCATGAGCAGTGTACGCGTATTGGTAGGAACACATAAAGGCGCATTCATCCTCACCTCCGATGCGAAGCGTAAAAAATGGGAGGTTAGCGGACCGCATTTTGCGGGCTGGGAGGTGTACCACATCAACGGCTCGAGCGTGAACCCGGACCGGTTGTATGCCTCGCAATCCACGGGCTGGTTTGGGCAATTGATCCAACGCTCGGAGGATGGTGGCAAAACATGGCAGCCGGTCGGTAATCAATTCACCTATGACGGCGTTCCCGGTACGCATTTGTGGTATGACGGCACCCAGCATCCGTGGGAATTCAAACGCGTCTGGCAACTCAAGCCGTCCTTGACGGAAGCCGATACCGTCTATGCCGGTGTGGAAGATGCGGCCCTGTTCCGCTCGACCGATGGCGGGCAGAGTTGGAGCGAACTCTCTGCGTTGCGTTCGGCCAAGGGCCATCTCTGGCAACCGGGCGCGGGCGGAATGTGCCTGCACACGATCCTTCTGGACCCGGGCAACCCGCAGCGCATCTTCATTGCCATTTCTGCGGCGGGCGCCTTCCGCACCGAAGATGGCGGGCAGACCTGGCAGCCGATCAATCATGGTCTGGTCTCGCCTTACGAACTTCCCGATGCCAGCGCGGAGGTTGGTCATTGTGTTCATAACCTGGCCATGCACCCTTCGAACCCACAGGTGTTGTTCATGCAAAAACATTGGGATGTGATGCGCAGCGACAACTCCGGCGATGCTTGGCATGAGGTCAGTGGCAATCTGCCAAGCGACTTTGGCTTTCCGATCGCCGTCCATGCCCATGAGCCAGGCACCATTTATGTCGTACCGATCAAAAGCGACTCTGAACATTTCCCGCCGGAAGGCAAACTGCGCGTTTATCGCAGTCGCAGTGGCGGGAATGAGTGGGAGGCCTTGACCAACGGCCTGCCGCAAAGCGATTGCTACGTGAACATCCTGCGCAGCGCCATGGCGGTTGATACCCTCGACGAATGCGGGATCTATTTCGGCACCACCGGCGGACAGGTCTACGCATCCTCGGATTCCGGGGATAGCTGGATGCCGATCGTTAGTAACCTGCCCGCTGTTTTGTCTGTGGAGGTCCAGACCCTGCCATGATCCGCGTTGTACTCCCGCACCACCTGCGGACGCTGGCACAGCTCGGCAGGGAGGTGGAACTTCCGGCGGATGGTCCCGTGACCATTGGTGCTGTGTTGGATATGATCGAAGCCCAATACCCCATGCTGCGCGGGACGATCCGCGATTATGCCACCGGGCAGCGGCGCCCCTTCATCCGCTTCTTTGCCTGCGGCGAAGATCTCTCCCTCGACGGGCTCGATAAGCAACTGCCCCCCGCCGTGTTGAGCGGTGCCGAAGTTTTTCGAATTGTCGGCGCAATGGCTGGTGGCTGAGCCGGAAAGTTGACAGATGTGGGACCGCCCGTCCCTGAAGCGTCAGTTAATCAGCACGAGATGTTTTAGGAGTATGTATGCAGTCAAAAATGGGAACCCTGCCAAAGATCAGCGCACCGGCCATGCGGGCTTTGGATGCGGCAGGATATACAACCCTCAAGCAATTGACCAGGGTCACTGAAGCGGAGCTGGCGCAACTGCATGGCATGGGCCCCAAAGCGTTGGGGATTTTGCGCGAAGCGTTGCAAGCGGAAGGATTGTCCTTCAAACAAGGGCAGGCAGGGCAAAAGTTGAAGAAGAAAGGCTCGCCCGTCAACCGAACGGCTGCAGTGGAGGAGTTCCTGCGGGGACTGAGCCACCCGCTCAAGGCGGAGGTGGAGGCGGTGCGTTCCATCATCAAGGGTGTGAATAAAGAGATCAAGGAAGAGATCAAATGGAAGGCGCCATCTTTCAGTTACCAGGGTGAATATCTGGTGACGTTCAATCTGCGTGAGACCCGACGTGTTCATCTGGTATTTCATAACGCGCTGATCCCCCAGGTCAAAAACCCGTTGCTGGAAGGCGATTACAAGGATCGCCGCATGGTATATTTTGCGAACATGCACGATGTGAAGGCCCACAAAGCCCTGTTGGAAAAAGCCCTGAGGGATTTGATCAAGTTGATCGGCAAATAAAGAGGTAGACATGAAGATCCATCTGGTTGACGGAACCTACGAATTGTTTCGCGCGCATTTTGGCGCGCCGCCAAAGAAATCTCTGAGCGGTCAGGAGGTGGGCGCGACGGTGGGGTTGCTCCGCAGCATGCTGTTGCTGTTAAGCGACCCGGAAGTGACGCATGTGGCGGTGGCTTTCGACCATGTGATCGAGTCGTTTCGCAACAAAATGTATGCGGGGTACAAATCCAGTGAGGGCGTGGAGAAGGTGATACTGGAGCAGTTCCCTGTGGCTGAGGCGGCGATCAAGGCCCTGGGGTTGGTGACCTGGCCCATGGTCAAGTATGAGGCGGATGATGCCATTGCCACAGCGGTGGCGAAGTTCAAGAAGTCCAAACAGGTGGAGCAGGTCGTCATCTGTTCCGTTGATAAGGACTTGACGCAAATGGTGGATGGCGACCGCGTCATTTGCTGGGACAGGCGGCGCGAGATCGTTTTGAATGAACAAGGGGTGATCGAGAAGTTCGGTGTAAGTCCTGAATCGATCCCGGATTTTCTGGCGTTGGTAGGCGACTCGGCTGATGGCTACCCCGGCATTCAGGGCTGGGGTGAGAAATCCACGGCGACGGTGTTGGCACAATATAAACACATTGAAGCGATTCCCGATGATCCGAACCGACTTGGTTTGGGTCTGGGCCGCGCTACGACGTTGCTTGAAAATCTAAGGACGAATTACAAAGACGCCTTGTTGTTCAGAGAGTTATCCACTTTGCGGACCGATGTGCCGCTCAAGGAAAGCCTCACGGACTTGAAGTGGCAGGGAGCATATCCACGCTTGAGAAAGGTCTGCAAGGAATTGCAGAGTGAAAGTGTTGCCGAACGGGTGACAAC
>CAZJMZ010000322.1:0-3301 GCA_964547115.1 uncultured Anaerolinea sp.
TTTTGTTTTCCCGATTCAGGGGTTCTCTGCAGGGGAGATGCTACGAATCCCCTTGACGCCTCTAACAAACTAAAGGTCGAGCAAACCACCTTCGATTTTGTAACGAAGCAAACAATGAAATTCCATGGTCGTTTCGAGCATTTGTTATATAATGTTTTTGCCGTCACATCGCGTACGATAAATACTTTAATTTCAGCAATTCGCCGGGACGATTCAGCCCATGAAAATCCTCTACGTTGAGGACGAGTTAGCACATGTCGAGTTGACACAGCGAACCCTGGAGGATAACCTCCAGGATAAGTTCGTGCTCTATCATGTGGACTCGTTTCGGGGGGCCATGAAAATGTTGGGAATGGAGCCTGATATCGACCTGGTGCTAACTGACCTGCGTTTGCCCGATGGATCAGGATTGGATCTACTGAGAATGGTCAAAGATCGCCAGCCCGCACCCGCGGTAGTGTTGGTCACCGGGCAGGGTGACGAATCGGTGGCGGTCACCGCGCTCAAATCCGGCGCGGCAGATTATCTGGTCAAAGAGGGCGATTATTTGCACCGCCTGCCTGCTGCCATCACCAACGCTGTGGCGCAGAACCGCCTTGCCCGCGAACAAGCCGCCTTGCGCGCCGTGGAAAATCGTTTCAGGGTTTTGGTGGAGCAGATTCCCGCCGCAGTGTACACCAGCAAATATGATGAAAACAGCACGAGGCTATATATCAGCCCGCAGATCAAAGACATTGTCGGCTACACGGCTGAGGAGTGGCTGGCCGAACCCGATTTCTGGCTAAAGCATATTCACCCGGACGATCTTTCGCTCCTAATGTCCAAGATACAGGAAACTCACCGCTCTCTGGGAGATTTCACGCTTGATTACCGCCTGTTCCATCGTTCAGGCGCCACTGTATGGGTGCGTGACTTTGCCCGTATCATCCACGATGATGACGGCCAACCCAGATACTGGCAGGGAATTCTGTTTGACATCACAGGAGAAATGGAAGCGCAATCTGCCATTCAAGCCGAGCGAGACTTCGCCCTTCAAGTATTGAACAACATGGGGCAGGGTCTCACTGTGCTGAACGAAGATGAACTGTTCGAATACGTCAACCCGGCTTATGCCAACATGCTAGGGTTGCAACCTGAAGACCTGCTCGGAAAATCTCCCAATGAGTTCACAACGCAAGAAAGCAAAAAACGATTGAATGATGAAGGGGAGCGTCGCAGGAGAGGCGAAACATCCTCTTACGAAAACCGACTGATCCACAATGACGGCCATGAAGTGCCGGTTGTTATTACCGGCGTGCCCCGGCGGCAAAACGATCGTATCAACGGCACCATTTCGGTTATTACCGACCTTACCCAGCAAAAGCAAACCGAACAGGCGCTCGAACGGCAGGTGCGTGAATTAACCGTCCTGCACGCCGTGGCAACTGCCGAAGCCGAGAGCACTAGCGAAGACGAGACCATCGCACGGGTAACCAATATCCTCAGCCAGATCTATTCGGAAGTCTGTGGAATTTTGCTCATCGACCCGTCCGGCCAGTTCCTGACTCCGCATCCTTCCTACGCCGGGGCTGATATCTCAGGCTGGCAGGCCGGCTACCCACTGACAGAAGGAATCACCGGCCGCTCAGCGCTCTCCGGCCGTACCATTCGCATCGGGGATGTCACCCGCGAACCCGGCTACATCGAGATCGCGTCCGATATCCGCTCGGAACTGTGTGTGCCAATTTCGATGCATGGCCGCATCATTGGCGTCATCAACGTCGAAAGTCATACCACTGACCAATTCACTGAGCACGACGAAAATTACCTTTCCACTATTGCGAATGGCCTGGGGACTGCACTGGAACGGCTGCGACTATTCGCAGAAGAGCAGCGCCGTGCCGAGGAACTCAATCAACTCTATCAATCCGAGCAGAAACGCAGGCAAAACGCCGAAATCCTGCGTGAAGCCACTTTGACCCTTACATATGCCACAAACACGCAGGCGATCTACAGTCTGGTACTCGAAACGTTATCCCGGCTGTTCAAGTATGACAGCGCCTCCATCGAATTGATCGATGAAGGCTATTTGACCATCGCGGCTTCACAGGGCTTGCCAAACTCCGAAAAATTTGCCCAACTCCGTTATCCATTCAAAATGGAAAAATGGGGAACCCCAGCCGACCTTCGCAGGCCGATCATCATCGATAATGTGCAGAATGACCCCCGCTTCGAAAAGTTCGAAGAGACAACCTACATCCGGTCATGGATGGGCATTCCGCTCTTTGCCAACGAACGGCTGATCGGCTTCGTCAATCTGGATAGCAGGCTGGATGGGTACTTCAAACCTGAAGATGCCGAAGTCGCCCAAACATTTGGCAACCATGCCGCCACTGCCCTGGAAAATACCCGTCTCTACGAAGCGGAACGACGGCGCACACGAATCGTCGAGGTCATGGCCGGTATTGCGAACAGAATCGCCACAACGCGCGAGATCATGCCAGTGCTGGACGAGATCACCAGCAGCACACTTGAACTCCTGAAAGCCAATCATGTGGCCATCTACATCCTGCATGATGACAACCAAACCATCAAGGCGGTCACAGCCCAGGGCGAGCATCGCATGCAGCTTTTGAACCGCACGATAAAAATCGGGGAAGGCATCACAGGCAGTGTTGTGGCCAGTGGCAAACCCGAGATCATCAAAAACATGTCGGACGATGCACGCCGGGTGTTTATTCCCGGCACCCCAATGGACGATTCCGAATACGAAACGATGATCTCCTCCCCGCTGATCTTGCTGGGCAAGCCTATCGGGGCGATCAATGCCTGGCGACGCATCATGGATGGTGTTTTCAACCAGACTGAGTTGGACTTTCTGGTGGGCATTGCCCATCAGGCATCCATTGCCATTGAATCGGCACGGCTATTTCAGGAAACAACCCGGCGCGGACAAGAAGCCGCAGCCATTGCCGAGGTGGGGCGCGACATCTCATCCACCCTGCAGTTGGATACCGTGCTCCTGCGCATTGCTGAATATGCCCGCGACCTCCTCAGCGCAGAATCCAGCGCGGTGTACATCGTGGACGAAAGCCGCCCAATCTTGCGTGCGATTGCGGCCGTAGGCTTGGATGCCCAGGCGATCAAAGACGACCCGATCGAAATGGGTACCGGCATTCTGGGAAGCATTGCTCAGAGCAAAGTCGGTGAGATTGTCAATTTTACGGTCAACGACCCGCGTATGATCATCATCCGCGATACGAACAACAGCCCCAACGAACACATCATGGGCGTGCCGGTCCTTTCCAAAGATGCTCTGACC
>CAZJMZ010000323.1:0-3299 GCA_964547115.1 uncultured Anaerolinea sp.
TGATTCAACTCACTTGCCGTATCTTCCATTTGCTTCAAAACTGCAGGCACCTGCCCATCGGTGAGGTCCGGGAAGCGGATGGTATCGAACATATTGGCGAAACCATCCCCCAGCATCACGCGCACCAGCCGCCATGATGCCAATTGCGGCGCGCTCTCTGCCGCCGGGACCAACTTCACAGCCGCCGCCCACTGCGAATGCGATGACGCATATTCGCCCAGCAGACCGAGCGTGGCAGAACGCATGGGCAACAGGCCTGTGCTCTGCACCCAATCTGCCTGTACCTCCGGCTGCAACATCCAGCGCAGGAACAACCATGCGGCCAACTGATTCACGTCCTCCGTTTTGAACATCACGAACGAAGAGCCGTACAACACCACCGATTGTTGCTCCGGGCCCGGAAAGGCCAACACCGTCCACGCATCGCGGTTGTTGGCCGCAAACAACGCCCGCGACTGGTCAGACAAGTCTTCCAGACTGCCGGTGGAGAACAGGGCTTGGCGTGTTGCAAAACGATCGGCAACGGGCAGATCAGGCGAGGCCACCCATGCACAACCTTTCTGTTGCAAGACCTTCAAATATTTAAACGCATCGATGTTCTTTTGAGTGAGAAAACGATACCCCTTTTCCTCCTGCACGCCGCCACCGAACGCCAGCAGCCACGAAAGCGGCGTCATCGGGTGGGCATCGATCAACCAACCGCCGAGCGCATCGTTGTTCGGGTCGGTGTCTTGCGTGAGGGCGGTGTGGGCAGCACAGGCCTGGGTCTCGAAGTCTGAGGCAGTGACCGGCGGAGAGTCAAACCCCAACTCACGCGCCCAGGTCTGGTTGTAGAAAATGAAGCGCGCGGTCCGCTGGGCAGGCACGCCGGTACGCACACCGTCCACCTCATCCTGCATCCAGACCGCGTTGTTGAAGTCCGAAACTTCGAGCGCGGTCAGGCCATATTCAGGGTCGCGCACATACGGGTTTAGGTCCACCACCTGCTGCCGCCACGCCAACGCATACTCAGGCAGCGCCACCACGATCTGCGGCTGGCTGTTGGCCTGCAACGCAGCGGTGGTTTGCGTGAACAATTCACTGTAATTGGGCAGGGCCTCCGCGCTGACCACAATGCCCCATTCATTGGTCTGGTTAAATTCAGCGACTTGCGTCTCGAACAGACTCAACTCTGCACCAGACCACGGATGCCAGACCTTGACCTGCGCCCCACGCAGCGCCTCTTGCTCCACCCCCAGTTGACTCGTGGCTTCGGTCGCCGTGGCCGTCGCTGACGGTTTTGCGGTCGCGGTGACCGTCACCACCGGTGTGGAGGTATTCGCCGTACAGGCCGAAAGAAAAAGTACCAGCAATAGATAACTACTAAAGATTTTTCGCATCATGGACAGGGCTTCACTTTTCAGGTTGATCAATAGGTCACCATCGGGATGGGCGTGAACAACAGCACGAACATAATTAGAATGAAAATACCCAACGCGCGGCGTCCTGGACCAAGTTCAGTGATGTCATCGAGCGGCGTGGTACGGACGTTGCCCAGCCAGAACAGGATGGCCACCCATAACAACCAGCCATAATTGAACGCCGCCGCCGAGAAGGTGAGCAGCACAGGCAGGATGCTGAAAGCAATCAATGCACCGATCATATACGGAAAGAGTTTGCGCGCCCGTTCGCCGAACAGGCCATACACCACATGCCCGCCATCGAGCGTGCCCACCGGCACGAGGTTCAACGCCGTCACCAGCAGGCCGCCCCACCCCGCCATCGCCGGCCCGGAGAGTTGCACATCCAACCCACCATAGGGAATGGGATGCGCCGAGAAAAAGTATTGCAGCCAGTAAACGAACGGAGAAAGCCCGCCATAACCGGCCGGTTCAGGCAGCATTTTGCCGAAGATGACGAACTTGGAAAATAGGTAGAACAGCGAGTTGCCTTCCAGAAACCCGGCCAGGCCCTCGGGCGGACGAGCAATGGGCCCCAGCGGCGAAATGGACAAGCCATACAGCAATACCGGAATGGCAATCACCAGCCCGGCCAACGGCCCCGCCACACCCACATCGAACAGCACGCGCTTATTCTTGGGGATGCCGCGCATGGCAATGAACGCGCCCAATGTGCCCAGCGGGCTGATGAGTGGCGCAGGGATGAAGAACGGCAGCGTAGCCGGAACTTTGTAATAGCGGCAGGCAAGATAATGCCCCATCTCATGGGCAAAGAGGATGCCCATCATGCTCAGGGCAAAAGGCCAGCCGGTGAAGATGTATTTGAACAAGAGCAGGATCGAAGCATCGGGCGTCATGGCGCTTTCGGGCACATCGGCGCCGGTCAGCATCATGCTGAGGACCGTCAACACGAACAGCAACACATTGACAACTGTCCGCGTGGATGGTGCGGGGATGGCAGGCATGTTCGCCAGATAAATGACCTGGCGCCCGCCCGGCTCCTTGCGGAAAAGCGGCGTCAGATCGTAGGGCCGCACCGCCTCTGCCAATTGGTCATACGCAGCAGCGGAATCGTCGCCGAGCAACTGCCCGCGATAACGGACAAGCCACTCACGCGGGTTGCCGGCAGTGACGTCATCAATGCGGAATATCCTGGCTACATGGCCGGTCAGAACTTCAATATCAGGGATAGTCATGGTTACCTTGTTATGAGACCCTAAAGGCTTTTGAAACCTTTAGGGTCTTTTCGATATGATAGGCGAGAGTGGATGGGAGTCGAACCCACCGCGACCCGCAACGCGACCCGCCACAGGTTTTGAAGACCAGGATGCCCACCGGGACATAACCACTCCCGCGGTCAAGGATAATCGATGGAGATAGGGATTGCAAGCGGGATTATCAGGAGGGATTAAGAAAACGTAGTAACGTATCTCAAAAATACAATGTCACCCTGAGGGAGCGCTCTTCGCGACCGAAGGGTCTCGGATCTCAGCAGCAGAGATCCTTCGCTATGCTCAGGGTGACATACCTGCATTTTTTTAAACTTCATCAGTCGTTCACTAAAATCAACAATTGCATTTACCCACCCTACCGCCGTATTTGCTTCCAAGCTTCATTCAAAAAATCCGCCACGTACGGCCAGACTGCGATCCCCACCGCAATGGCGCACACAGCCATGACGATCATCAGTCCCCCCGCCCACATGGAGAGCAGCGCCAGCCGCCGCCCGCGCTTGCCATCCTGCTTCAACTCGCGCAGACCCTGATACCCATAGACCAGTGAAACAACTCCCAGCACGATGCCTGGCGGGTAGCAAATCAAGGCCGTGAGCGGCACGGGCAGGAACCCGGCGCATAGGGC
>CAZJMZ010000324.1:0-1121 GCA_964547115.1 uncultured Anaerolinea sp.
CCGGCTCCCACCCTCACCCCCTGGCCCACCAATACGAGCGCGCCTTGAGCGCCATCCGTTTCAAAAAGAGGCTGTGTCCGTTTTGGGACACGGCCTCTTTTTGAAACCCTGCGCAACCCTGTCCCTTTTCAGCCTCAGCTGCGACTTAATAGATGGAACCCGCAGAACGGGAACGTGTGCATGCAACTCTCCCAACTCACCGACGAATCCGCCCTGGTGCGTCGCGCCCAAAGCGACGCGCATGCCTTTGGCGCCCTGTATGACCGGTATGTGCAACGTGTCTATCGCTATTGCCTGTATCGTGTCAATCATGCAGCCGAGGCTGAAGACCTCACGGCCCAGGTTTTTCTGGCAGCGCTTGAAGCCCTGCCACGGTACCGGCACGATGGCCACTTTGCGGCCTGGCTGTTCGCCATTGCCCGGCGCAAGGTCACCGATGCCTATCGGCGCACTTCGCACACATCGCTCGAAGAGGCGCAACTCCCGCCCCTGCACATGGACCTGGAATTGACGCTGGAAAAACGTCAGCGGCGCGAAAGCCTGTTGAAATTGATCCAGGCCCTCGGGGAGGAGGAACGGGAACTCATCCACCTGCGATATGTGGCCGAGTTATCGTTCGCCGAGATCGCCCAGTCGCTGCATAAGAACGAGGACGCCGTCAAGAAAACGTTGTACCGGCTTGTGGCCCGTTTGAAGACCCAACTGGAGGCCGACCATGAATGAACAACCGTCTCCTGAATTTGAAAAAGAAATGCGTGCAACGCTCAACGCACCTCAGGCGAATCCAACCTTCGTCCGTGACCTGCGGGCCGAATTACTCGAAAGGTCCGCCATGAAAACAAACCACCGTTCGTATCGTCCTTTGGCCTGGGGCCTGGCCCTGGTGCTGATGCTCTCAACACTTGTGCTGGTGGCACCAGCTGCCGCCGAAGCCCTGCAACGCCTGTTTGGCTATGTGCCGGGTGTGGGCTTTGTGCAACCCGGTGACGCCTTGCGCGTGCTGGCCGAACCGGTGACGCTCACCAAAGACGGGCTCACCGTCACCATCACCAATGGGGCCGCTGATGAACAACGCACTGTCATCCTGTTTACGGTCAGTGGGTATCCAACGGAGCAAGCTT
>CAZJMZ010000324.1:1221-3293 GCA_964547115.1 uncultured Anaerolinea sp.
CCTGCAGACGAGACTCAGGTGCTGCCGGTCATCGCACTGCCCACTGCAGCCACGCCTCTGACGCAGCCGGAGCCTGCCACAGTTGACCCAGGCTCAGCCTCCATTGAAGGCTTTACCATCGTGCTCGAAAGCGAGACCCAACTCCCCGATGGCTACCTGCTCACCGGCTCCTATCAATGGACCGACCCTCGCTTTGATGGTTTTTCAGCCTACCCATCCCTGATCATCCTCAAGGATGCGAATGGCAACGATGTGCCCCTCGAGTTCGTGGACTCCGCTGAAGCACAAACCGACCCGGCTGTGAAAAAGCTTCCGTTCGCTTTCCACATCCCCGGCAAAGAGCACGCCTTCCCCTTAACGCTTGCGGTTGACAATGTCATTGCCACCCTGCCTGATACCGGCACCTTCCAATTCGACTTTGGCGCGGACCCGCAGATCGGGCAGGTATGGGACGCGTCTCTTGATGTGCCCATCGCCGGGCATGTCCTCCACATTGAACGCATTGAACTCACCGGCGGGCGTACAGCCACCGAAACAGGGTATACCTTTACCATAACATCTGACGAGGCTGTTTCTGGTGCGAATGTCACCGATGCCAACCCGGTGCTCAACCTGCCTGCCGGCGGCGGTGGAGGTGGCGGAGGCGGGGGCATGGACAGTGGCATCGCCCATGGTCCATTCACCACCGGCTTTGCGCTGGCAGGCTACCAACCGGCTGGCCTGAAAACCTTCACCATCTCCGGCCTCAGCTTGAGCATCTCCGGCCCCTGGCAAGTGACCTGGCAACCAGCAAAATAAGATAAAACAAACCAGCGGCTGTGAAAAGCCGCTGGTTTTGCATATTCATGTGGGTAAGGTCACCGGTTACAATCAAGCCACGCAAATACCCAAGGAGACCTACATGGCTTTATCTTTTCAATTCGGCACGGTCGGTTCGCCGATGGGCACACCCAAGAAACCGGGTGGCTCGGTGGGCGCGATCGAATTCAGTCAATCCATTGGCCTGCGGACGTTGGAACTGGGCTGGGTGCAATCGGTGCGCGTGACGGAGGCCACCTGTGCAGCGATCAAGGCACAGGCAACAGAACAAGGCGTGACCTTGAGCGTGCACGCGCCGTACTTCATCAACTTGAACGCGGATGAGGAAGAATGGCCCAAGAGCCGCAAACGCCTGATGGATGCGGCGCACTACGGCAACCTGGCCGGAGCCACAGACATCATCTTTCATCCTGGTTCGTATTTTGAGCGCCCACCAGCAGATGTACTGAAGGTGGCGATCCCTCGCTTGAAGGGTTGTGTGGAAGAACTGCGCAAGGCGAAGAATCCGGTCACGCTGCGCCCGGAAACAATGGGCAAATCGGCCATGCTGGGTTCCTTCGAAGATACGCTGGCGATGAGCAAGGCCATCAAAGGCGTGTTACCCTGCATCGACTTTGCGCACCTGCACGCCCGGCCTGGCGATGGGACGATGAACTCGGTCAAGGAGTGGAGCGGGCTACTCGAAGCGTATCAGACGGCGTTGGGGAAAGAGGCGTTGAAGCGTTTGCATATCCACCTCTCGGGCATCGAGTATGGTCCCAAAGGTGAGAAGAATCATCTGGCGTTGAAAGAGTCCGACCTGAAACTGAACGCCTTGTTCGAAGCGTTGCATGCCTTCGGTTGTGGTGGACGCATCCTGTGCGAAAGCCCCATCATGGAAGAGGATGCGTTGAACATGAAAAAGGCCTGGATGAAAGTAAGTGGCGAGAAGGAATAAAAAGAGCGGACCGAACGGTCCGCTCTTTTTTTCAACCATGCACCTGCTTCAGTAATTCACCCACGACCTCACGCCCGGCTCGTCCAAATTCTTTTTCCTGGAATTGCAACATGCTGAGCAAGGGCATATCCATCATGAAATTATCCATGCTCATGCCGATGGCATCGCTGCCAGCTTCCTCGTTCCCGAACGTGGCATTCATCAATTCACGCATACGCTGATACACCGGCGCAAAAAGAACCCGACCGCGTGGATCGTCGAGCCATTCACGAACAGTGGACTCGTCATTGAGAATGGATGGCAGGCTGAGAGTGCA
>CAZJMZ010000325.1:0-3290 GCA_964547115.1 uncultured Anaerolinea sp.
CCTTGGCCAAACTGGTCTGGTGACCCGCCGCTTTGTTCTCGAGCAATTCCAGCACAAAGCATAGTGAGGAGAGCCGGTTCAAATAGCGTTGCAGGTCGGGGTTGATGACCTCTTCGGTGTCGTACAACTCCACCACGCGCCGTTCGGCCCGGCGGATGACCGCCCGCGCCAGCGAGAGTGCCGCCCCCGCCAGCGAATCACCCGGCAGGATGAACTCCTTGGGCATCTCCACCACGGTGCTCAGGAAGTCGGTTTGCTCTTCGAGCCATTTCACGCGCGCATCATCGATGAAATGAAAGCGTTGCGCGTTCTCGGGGGTGGCGGCCACTTCGGCCATCATCTTGTACAGGTCGCGTTGGGTTTCGAGCAGGATCGGGCCTGAGCGAGGGTCAAGGCATTGGGCACGCGCCAGCCCCAATGCGGCGGACGATTCGTCCAGCGTCCCCACCGCTTCGATGCGCGCCACATACTTTGCCACGCGTCCCTCACCCAGAATGTTCGTCGTACCGTCGTCGCCTTTGGATGTGTAAAAACTCATGCGGTCATTATACCCGCCGCGGTGTGGGTGGCTGCGATCCAAAGGATTTCTTAATCCCACCTTGCGCGTATAATCGGCCCATGCTTACCCAATATCATATCGAGATCATGATGAGCGCGCTCGGCCGGCGCTTCAGTCCGCGCGCACTGGCCGAGGTCATCAACGCCAATATTTACCAGGACCGCATCGCCGGGCAACTTGGCCATGATGAATTTCACTTCGATAACAACGCCTTCGCCAAATCCTATGCCTACATGGATGAGCAGAACCGACTCATGCGTGCCGCCCTGGAACGTTCCGAGACCCATGCTGCGCGGGCAGCCTTCGGCCGGATGACTCACACGCTGCAGGATTTCTACGCCCATTCGAACTACATCACCCTCTGGCTCGACCGCTTTGCCGGGCAGACGCCTCCGCCTCCCGCCGAGGTTGACCCGTTGGACCTGGACCTGATCGCCAGCCCCAACCTGCGCTCCGGCCGCACGTACTATCCCTTTGAATTTCTGTATTTCATGCGCGGTACCCGCAGATTCTCGCTACGCATCCTCCCCCGCGATTCGCACGCCTGGATGAATCTCGACTCGCCTGAGCAGGGCTTCAAATTCGAATACGCCATGCAAGCCGCCATCCAGCGTACTGCCATCGAGTTCGATAAACTGACCGCCGACTATACCCCTGCCATGTGCCAGTTGCTGACGGATCGATAGTCACGGCGGTCGGTCAACTGCAGGCGATGGCGCACTTGACGCCAGTGCTATAATGAAATTAGCGAGCGCAAACGCGTTCACCAACGGCTTTCTGGTAAACGATGAACCTCAAAGGAGGTGACATATGAAAACCAAAAGCACACTCTCAAAGGGGTTGGCCATGTTGGGGACTTTGTTCGTCTGGCTGCCGATCCTGGCTCCCATATTGATCTCTGTGATCGCCCTGGCGTATGACGGGGTATTTCGCTTCGATTACCTCATGCCCGCCGAATTGGGCCTGTTCGCCTTTGGCGGCGGCGTGCTGTTACTTGTGGCGGCCTTCCTGGCTCACGCAAACTGGAAGTGGATCGGTTGGGGGCTTGGCATTGCCCTGCTCTCTGTCGTGGGCGGGCAGGCACTGGCCGTGGTCACCGGGCTGGCTTCTGGTGAGACCGAACCCGTCGGCTGGCCGTGGATGCTGGTGATCGGGTCGCTGATCGTGTATACGCTGGCAGTCGTCGAGGTCGGTGTGGGGGGTATTCGATTATTGCGCGACCTGTTCAAAAGCCCGCCTCTGTTGCATTCGCATTGATCGGTTGCCCATTAAAAAGAACAGGGAAATGGCTTGTGCGCCATTTCCCTGTTCTTTTGCTTTCCACTGGTACATTCCTGCAGCGCTTATGGCAGGCGCGCGTAATACACTGTGGGCGCATCATAGGGTGTGCTGAAGAATATGAACTCGATCACCTCAGGGCGGTTGAACCCCACCGCCGACCACTTGACCGAGGGGCTGGCATCAAACGAATAGGAACCTGTGGGGGCCAGTATCGGCGCGGGTACGCTCCAGTTGCTCCCGGCCGAACGTTTCGAAAAACACATCACATCCATGGAAAAACAGGCCGAGTCTGCAGCAGCATTGCGATGGTGCCCATGCCCCAAAATATACAATTCACCCGCAGCGTTGATCGCTAACGCAGGGTCATGTGAAAGAAAAGCAAGCGCCTCGTCAACCCAGCCGGAGGCCGTGCCAGTAACGTAATGCACCCGTCCATAATCGCCAATGGCGCCGTTGAAACTTTCGATGTAGACGAGGTGCCGCACCCCGGAGGCGTCGATCAACAGGCTGGGGCCCTGGTCAATGTTCAGGCCGTTGTCCGGGCTGGTCCACACTGCGACCTCAGGCGGGAAATTGAAGGTACTGGCCACTTCCACTGCACCCCAGGAGCCATCACTGGCGCGGGTGCGGGCACGGATGAGCGTTGGGCTATCGGCTTCGGAGACCCAGGCAATGGTGAGTGAATTGTCGGCGGGTGAAACGGCCAATACTGGATGATTGGCCTGGCCGACGTCGTCCACTTGCAGGAAGGCCGCTTGCGGGGTGAGCGTGTTGGCGGCATGGTCATAATCATATGCGCGGAAGAGGATGTGGTCATCGTCCTGCCAGTAGGCCATGTTCAAGCGGCCGGTCAGGTCCACCATGCCACTGACGCCGCTGGTGCCAATGTATAAGCCCGAGGCGATGGTCCCGCCATCTTCGGCCAGAAGCACGACAGGCCGGAATTGATCGCTACCCGTATCGAAGGGCACATCGAATATGGCGCCGCTTTGAGTATTGATGAGGGCATGGATGGTTTCTGCCCCATCGTAGACCGCATCCACTGAAATGATCTCGGCGGGGGCAGTGAACTCGATGACAGGCGCAAAGTCTGCGGCGCTGGAGGGGAACCCGGGTTGGAGGGTGTGGTAGACGCGCAGGAGGTTTGAGCTTTGTGTGGCGGAGAAGATATACAGGTGGTCACTGGCGGTGCGGACGATTTGATGTGGGATGACATCCGCGCCACCGGGGCCGACGGGAAAGGCCAGGGCCGAGGTGGGCAGGAGGGCGGTGGGTACCGGGGTGACGGTAATGGCAGGCAGCGGCGTGAGGGTGGGGTCGGTGGGTTGGGGCGTTACAGTGACCGGCTGGGGCGGAGGCGTGTTCGTCGTCACAACCGGGGTTGGGGCGGTGGTGCAGCCAGTGAGACCGAGCAGGCAGAAGAGCAGGAATTTTTCGATGGGTCGCATGG
>CAZJMZ010000326.1:0-3287 GCA_964547115.1 uncultured Anaerolinea sp.
TTCAATGCCCGCATTGTACATGGAATTTATAAGAAAAATGTTATAAAAATTCACCCCATGGCTGCCTCCCCCGACAATGGTTATCCGAACTTCTCGTGCTCCTCCAGGTCTGTCAACAACAGATCCAACGCTCCCACCGAGATGAACAACTCACGCAATGAGATCAACATCGAAACGATCATCAAGATCAGCGCCAACGCAAAACTCCACTGCCCGGCGGTCAGCCACCCGGCGAACAACGCGAACATGCTGACCACACACATCAACAAGCTCAACACGCCCGCGATCTGCATATTGCGAATGAGGTAGACCCGAAAGCGCAAATTCGCGATCTGGCCGAGCAGGTTCTCATCATGGTCATTATTATAGCGATCATAAAGATTGCGGATGATGGTAGCCAGCGTGAGGAACCGGTTGGTATAAGCCAGCATCAATAGTGAAATGGTCGGGAACAACAAGGCAGGGGTGGTGAGATTCAATTCCATGCAATAGATTATATCGCCATCCCTAAAAACAAACTGCCGGGCCAAATGGCCCGGCAGGAGTGGTTGCATCAAACACCCAGACGATCAAACCCCAAAGCTCGCAAACTTCGGGTTGACCAGCATCATCTGCGCCTGAAAGACCGGGAACTGCGGCACGAACAGTGGCACGATCTCGGCTTCATAGAGAGAAAGCCAGCCGGCGTGAGCCACCTCCAACCCGGTGGCAAAATCGGCATGCGTGGAGATGCGCACCTTGCCCTTGATGCCAAAGTTCCCCAGAAGCAGGTTCACCTCCTTCATGGCCCGGTTCGGCTCGCCGGGATCATAATCCAGCGGCTCATCGCCTTGTGTCACCATATGAAAGGCGCACAACTGCGCGATCGGCAAATAGATCTCATCGAACACCACCGACTTGGTCAACGGGCCGCCGAACGAGAGCACCTGCGGCTTGCGGACCTGCATGTAATTCACCTGGCCTTGCATCCTCAGCCAGATGCTCACGCGCGCGCTTTGTTTGGTCACGAGCTCGCCCCGCACCAACTGGTTCTGCGTATACACCATGACCGTCGTGGATTTTTCATCAGGGGCCAATGTGAACATGATACGAATCCTTTCTGAATGAACAGGCACATCCATTATAATCATGAACCAAGCCAAGGGAGTTCCCCCTTTCGTTCCTATCTCATGACACATTCCAAACGCTGGATCATCCAATCCCCCATCACCCCGCAAGCGCGCGAGGCACTGACCGCCTTTCCACCCATTCTGGCGCAGATCCTTTTCAACCGCGGCCTCGGCACAGACGCCGATGCCCGGGCCTTTCTGCGCGCCCAACCCAACTTCGACAACGATCCCTTTCAAATGACCGGGATGCGCCCGGCCGTGGACCGCATCCAATACGCCCTGCAGCACAACGAGCCCATCGCCATCTATGGCGATTATGATGTGGACGGTGTGACTGCCACCGCACTCATGGTGGAAGCCATGCAAAAACTCGGGGCTAACGTGCGCGGCTACATTCCCAACCGCTTCGAAGAAGGCTATGGTCTCAACAAAGAGGCGCTCGACTCGCTGAAAGCTGACGGCGTCAAGCTGGTCATCACGGTCGATTGCGGCATCCGCTCACCGGACGAAGCGCTTCACGCCCGCACCATCGGGCTGGATCTTATCATCTCAGACCATCACCACCCTGACGGCGACTCGCTCCCCCCCGCCCTGGCTGTTATCAACCCCAAACAACACGGCGACATGTACCCAGACAAGGACTTGGCCGGGGTTGGCATTGCTTACAAGATCGCAGAAGCCCTTGCCACACTGCACACCGACTCACTTAACCTCACCGACCTCCTCGACCTCGTGGCTCTCGGCACCGTAGCCGACCTGGCTCCGCTTGTCGGCGAAAACCGGGTCCTTGTCCGCAAGGGGTTGCGCCAACTACGTGAGACAAAGCGACAGGGTTTGTTCTCTCTGGCCAGTGTCGCTGAACTCAAGATCGACAAGGTCACAGCGGGCAGCATCGGCTTCATGCTTGGCCCACGCCTGAATGCCTCTGGCAGGCTTGAATCGGCGCTGGCCTCCTTTGAACTGCTCACCACCATCGACTTCATGCGCGCCGGTCAACTGGCCCAGCAGCTCGATGTACAAAATAAACAACGCCAGGCCATCACCCGCACCATGCAGCAACAGGCTGAAGAACTGGCGCTTGGCGAAGACCCGGAATCCTTGCTACTCTTTGCCGCCCATGCCGAATTCAATCCCGGCGTGGTGGGGTTGGCCGCCTCGAGATTGACCGAGACCTATTACCGCCCTTCGGTGGTGGCTGCCCAAGGCCCCGAAGAGACTCGCGGCTCGTGCCGGTCCATCCCTGAATTCCACATTACCGATGCCCTCGACCAATGCAAAGACCTGCTTGTCCGTCACGGCGGGCATGCAGCGGCGGCGGGCTTCACGGTAAAGAACGAACTGCTGCCCGAACTGGTGGCTCGCCTCAAGCAGATCGCCAAAGAAAAACTGGAGGGCAAAGACTTGCGCCAGACCCTCACAGCAGATATGGAAGTATCCCTGCCTGAGATCAATTTTGAAGTGTTGAAACATCTCCAGTATGTGGAGCCAACCGGTTATGGCAATCCGGATGCGGTTTTTGTCTCGCGCGACGTCAAGGTCAAATCGTCGCGCACGGTCGGTGCAGATGGCAAACATCTCAAATTGTCGGTCACCGACGTTGATGGCTCATATTTCGATTGCATCGGCTTTCGCCTCGGGCATTGGCAAAAATCCATGCCCCCACGTGTGGATTTGCTCTACACCCTCGAAGCCAACGAATGGAACGGGCGCACCACCCTGCAACTGAACCTCAAAGATATCAAACCTGCGGGCATGCCCGATTAAGCCGTGTCGGTGCAACCCATCTTCTGAAATACCGTATACCAACATGGAAATCATTTCAGGAGAAAATCATGAACACCCTTCAAAAACCCACCCTTGTCAATATTATCGCATGGACTACACTGGCCAGCGGCTTGGTTAACCTCTTCTGGGGCTTTGCCGCCTCTGGCACGGCCCTTGCCACCATCATCGGCATCTTTTGTATTCCACTCACCATCCTGCCGACCGTCCTTGGCATTTTCGAACTCATCTATGCCGCCAAACTTTTCAGCAACCCGCCACAGGCTGTACAGCCCTCCACGAACATTGCCGTGCTCGAGATCGCCTGCGCCCTGGCGGGTAACCTCTTCTCGATGGCAGTCGGCATCCTTTCCCTGGTCTTCTACAACGACACCATCGTCAAGGACTATTTCGCCC
>CAZJMZ010000327.1:0-3282 GCA_964547115.1 uncultured Anaerolinea sp.
CATCCTTCGGCAGGCTGGATGAGGTGCGGCGGATAAGCTCCAGAATTTCGTTGGTTAGGTCTTTTTGCATGGTGCCTCCGATGACCGAATCATACTCCTGTTTGGTAAAAGTGGAATTAGGAAAATCAGCGAAACCGCCATCAGCCTTCAGGGTTGTATTTTCCGTAGGGCCGTATCACACACAATTGGCAGAAACCCCAAGGCATACCCCAGCCCCATGCAAACTCGACTGATGAATATGCTCAATATCCGACCTGGCGAAGGTCGGACTGTCTCGCTCATGATGGCGCACTATTTCTTCATGGGCGCTGCCATGTTGCTCTCATCCTCCGCTTCACTGGCCCTGTTCTTTGAAGCCTGGGATAGCGCCACCCTGCCCTATGTGTATTTGGGCATTGCCGTTATCGTCTCCTCCATCACAGCACTCTTTCTGAAATTTTCCGAGCGCACATCCCTGGCCCGCTTTCTCATCCCCTGTATCGCTTTGCTTCTGTTCGGCACAATTGCCTTCCGCATCGGGTTGGCGCTCACAACCTCCAAATGGCTTCTGCTCGCACTGCCCATCTGGTCGAACACGCTCATCACCCTGTCCATCACCGCCTTTTGGACTCTTGCCGGCAACATTTTCGATATCCGCCAGAGTAAACGCGTCTTCGGGCTTATGAACGGCGGCTCATGGCTGGCCTACGTGGTGGTTGGGTTCTTTATTACGCCGCTGGTCAACGCCTTTGGCGCTGAGAACCTGTATACGTTCATCATTCTTTGTTTGGTGATCGGGCTCGCGTTTTTGCTGGCGATCCTGCGTGCCAACCCGCATACCACTCAGCCACATCCGGTGGCCTTGCACAGCCAACCCATCTCCGTTCGCAGCCTGCTTCGTAAACGTTACATCGTCCTCATTTTTGGCCTCATGGCAATCTGGCATATGGCCTTTTACTTCCTGGACAATATCTTCTATGACCGGGCCGCCTTCCAGTTCACCGATGCAGAGGCCCTGGCCGGATTCATCGGACGCTTCTTCGCCGCAGCCGGACTCCTGGGCTTCATCACCGACACCTTCCTGACCGGGCGCATCATCTCTCGTTTTGGCCTGCGTGCCGGTCTATTGATCACTCCTACACTGACAACGCTCTGCGTTGCAGGGCTGGCACTCACCGGCAAACTCGACCCAGCGTTGCTTACCCTGACATTTTGGCTGGCGGTCCTTGCCCGCTTTGCCAATGAAGGCCTGGGCTTTTCACTGGACCAGTCCTCGTTTGGGGTGCTCAACCAGCCCTTGGAGGAAAAAGAACGTGCCCGCGTGCAGGCCATCACCGAGGGGATCATCCGTCCGCTGGCGACGGGCCTGGCGGGCATGCTGCTACTCCTCTTCACCAACCTGCTCGACTTTACCGCGCTTGAACTTTCCTATTTGTATCTGTTGATCGCTGTGGTGTGGGTGGGAGTGGCACTCTCCCTATTAAACGCCTACCCACAAGCGTTGAAGGAGGCGCTCCGTAAACGGCGCTTCGGTGATGCGGGCCTCAGCCTGATGGACCTTGCCAGCTACGAACTTTTGCAGCGCTCACTGTCCAGCCCACATCCTGATGAGGTCATCTATGCCCTTGAATTACTCGAACAAAGCGGGCGCGAAAATTTCATAGAGCTCGCCCGACAGGCGCTGCGCTCCGAACATCCGCAGGTGCGTGTGCATATCTTGAAGCGGGTCGAACAACTGCATCTTGTCGAGGCGCTCCCGGCGATCAAGAATCAGTTGAAATACGAAACAGACGCATCGATTCGGGAAGCCGCCAGCTCAGCACTGACCGCCATGCGCAGCCGGTATGCCCATTTGATCTATGACATGGAACCGGCAGTTCAACGCGGGGCCCTGGCAGGGCTGCTGCGCGGTCATCACGAGGATAAGTTCCCAGAGGCAAAACAAAGATTGGGAGCGCTGGCAGTTTCCCCGTCGGCTGAGAGGCGCAGGGAGGCAGCCCGTCTCATTGCCAAAAGCGGCAACACAGATCTGGTCGATATTCTGCAACCTCTTTTATCCGACCCTGAGGCGACCGTACGAGCAGATGCATTGCACGCAGCAGGACGGATCAAGCATCCAGACCTTTGGGCGTTCGTGGTCAGCGGGCTGGATGCACTTGCCACCCGGCGGGCAGCCTTCGCTGCGTTGATCGAGGGAGGCGAGGCGGCCCTGGGGTTTATCATGCATGGCATCGCAGATCACAAACTGCCGTTGCATTCACGGATGCGCCTGGCCCGGGCCTGTGCGCGCATCAGAAGCCGCACAGCCATTCATGGTCTGAAGGAAATGATCGATCACCCGCATATCGGGTTACGCTCAAGGATCCTGGTGGCCCTGCACACTTGTGGCTTTTCAGCTGAGGCCGAATTCATACCACGCCTTGAGGCACAGATCGAACAGGAAGTGCAACGTGCTGCCTGGTCACTCACACGCATGCTTGACTTGCAGCACACCCCCGGCACGGACCTGCTGGTGGAGGCCTTGCGGCGCGACCTTGCTGAGACCCATAACCGCCTGTTCTTCTTGTTCAGCTTTCTATACGACCCAATGACCTTACGCTGGACCATGCAAGTGGTGAAACGAAGCGACGAAGCCCGGCGGGCATATGCCATTGAAGCTCTTGATGGTATTCTTTCGAACGCTCATAAACGCATCTTGTTGCCAATCCTTGAGCAACAAACAGAAGCAGGCCTGTTGCAAAGCCTTGGCGCCGTTTCTCAAACTGAGCGCATGACCTGGGATGCAGGCATCCGAAATATTCTCTCCAGCCCCTACACGCTGGGAGCGCCCTGGGTTGGCGCTACCGCCCTGCATGTTGCCCAAACACTGCGCTTGCCCGAGACCAACAGCCCTGCAAATCACTCGCTGGAACCATTGGCTATTTTGCTTAGAACGGAGTCTGGTATGTTGTCCACTTTTGAACGAGTCATGTTGTTGAAGACCATCAGTATCTTTGCCACCACACCCGAGGAAGCTCTCACCGAATTGGCAGACCATCTGGAGGAGCTTGAATTCGAGGCGGGGCAAACTCTTGTGGAAAAGGGCGCTGAGGGCGATAGTCTTTTCGTGGTGGTGCGCGGCAAAGTGGAAGTGCTGGATGGCGAAAATCGCCTGAACGAATTGGGGGAACGGGCGGTGTTCGGAGAACTCTCCCTGCTCGATTCTGAACCACGCTCAGCCACCATCCGCGCCATGGAAGACACCACTGTGCTAAAACTGAGTCAGATCGCTTTTTATGATCTGATGACCGATTATGTGGAGGT
>CAZJMZ010000328.1:0-3239 GCA_964547115.1 uncultured Anaerolinea sp.
CGCATCAGCGACCAGGATGTCTACGTTTCACAGGCGCAACTCCGCAGGCATGACCTGCGCGCCGGAGACCTGGTCATCGGTCAGGTGCGTCCGCCACGCGAGAGCGAACGGCATTTTGGTCTGCTCAAAGTCGAATCGATCAACGGGTTGGATGTGGAAGAAGCCGGGCGTCGGCCGGTGTTTGAAAACCTGACGCCGATCTTCCCTGAAAAACGTTTCGACCTAGAAACTGACCACGACACCCTGGCCCCGCGCCTTATTAATCTCATTGCTCCCATTGGCCGCGGGCAGCGTGGGCTGATCGTTTCGCCACCAAAAGCGGGGAAAACCACCATTCTCAAACAGATCGCTAATTCGATTGCAGTTAAATATCCTGATGTCCATCTGATCGTCGCGCTGATCGGTGAACGCCCTGAAGAAGTGACCGATATGGACCGTTCGGTGGACGCTGAAGTCGTGGCATCCACCTTCGATGAACCGGTGACCTCCCACGTCCGCACGGCGGAACTCGCCTTAGAGCGTGCTAAGAGGCTGGTGGAGATCGGCCGCCACGTGGTAATCTTGATGGACTCGATCACCCGTCTGGCACGTGCGTACAACCTGGTGGTCAACCCTTCAGGCCGTACGCTTTCAGGCGGTATGGACCCCTCGGCGTTGTATCCGCCCAAGCGTTTCTTTGGCGCGGCCCGCAATATCGAAGAAGGTGGTTCGTTGACCATTATCGCCACCTGTCTCGTGGATACCGGCTCGCGGTTGGATGATGTAGTCTACGAAGAATTCAAGGGCACGGGCAACATGGAGTTGCACCTCTCGCGCAAACTGCAGGAACGCCGCATCTACCCGGCTGTGGATATCGAACGCTCATCCACCCGCCGCGAAGACCTGCTCCTCGGCCCGGATCTTCTGCAACGCGTCTGGCTGATGCGCCGCATGTTCATTCAGATGACGACCCAGCAGCCGCAAGGCGCCGGCATGGACCATTCAGTGGCGACCGAAGCCATCATCACCCGGCTTGACCGGGCACGCAACAATCAGGAATTTTTGGAGAATCTCGGGCGCGACGATTAGTCATCCCGGTTTAACTTCTGGTACTGTAAGGCAAAAATGACAGCATTTCTTGGACGGAACAAACTCAATATCCTCAGTTGGACCGTGACCCTCGTGATCGCAGCGGGGATCATTGCTGGGGGCTTGATGTGGAAACAATCCACGACCCCGGTGCAGGCCCTGGCGCCGCAGCCCACAGCGGCTCCAGCGGAGGCGCAGCCTGAGGTGGCGATGCCAGCTCTCGGGGGGCCTGAGGCGTTTTTGTCCATTGAACGCAACATCCAATTAAAGACCAACATCCCGGCTGACAAGCCGCGTTATAACATCGAGGAATACCGGGTCTCGCGCGGCGATTCGATCTTTGCCATTGCTGAATCGTTCAAATTGAAACCCGAGACCGTGTTGTGGGCGAACTACGATGTACTACAGGATGATCCGCATAGCCTAAAACCCGGGCAGGTGCTGAAGATCCCCCCCGTGGATGGCATTTACTACCAGTGGAAAGAAAACGACTCGCTGGATAATGTGGCCACTGAATTCAAAGCCAAAGTGGACGATATTTTGAATTACCCGGGGAATAGCATCGATCTGGCCGACCCTACCGTTAAATCGGGCTCATGGGTGATGATCCCCAACGGGCAGCGCGAGTTCGTGCAGTGGATCGTGCCGACGATCGCGCGCGGAAGGTCTGGCACCTCCCCCACCAATCAGAGCGCCTGCCCAGGCGGCGCGGTGGGTAGCGGTGGTTTCACCTGGCCTGCTGATAATCACTTCCTCTCAGGCAACGATTACTGGTCGGGGCACCTGGGCATCGACATTGCCGCCGGTGAAGGTGCGCCTATTTACGCAGCCGATAGCGGCGTGGTGACGATGGCCGCAGGCGGCTATAACTACGGTTACGGCAACGTCATCCAGATCGATCACGGCAACGGCTATTCCACCCTGTACGCGCACTTGAGCGTGATCGGAGTGGGCCAGTGTGCCAGCGTCAGTGCCGGTCAGTGGATCGGCTCGGCAGGCAACACCGGCAATTCGCAGGGGGCACACCTGCATTTCGAAGTCCGCCAGAACGGCGGGTTCATCAATCCCTGGTTCGTTTTGCCATAGGGAGTGGCATGGATCAACAAGAACTCGAGTCAGCGCTCGCGCAACTGCCTTTGAGAGGGGTGCGTTATTTCAATTCCATCGGTTCGACCAATGACGAAGCCATGAGTTGGGCCGCCAAAGGCGCCGAGGACCTTTCGGTGGTGGTGGCCAATGAACAGACTGCCGGGCGCGGCCGCATGGACCGCCCCTGGTTCACCCCCCCTTCCACAGCCCTGGCATTCAGCCTGATCCTGCGCCCGCGGCGCGAGGAATTGCCACACCTCTCCCGCATTGTGGGGCTGGCGGCGCTCTCAGTGGTAGACGCCTTTGGTAAACGCGGCCTGGCACCCCAGATCAAATGGCCCAATGACATTTTGCTGAATGGGCGCAAGGTGGCAGGCATTTTGATCGAGCTTTCGTGGGCGGATGAAGATGTGCGCTACGTGGTCATCGGCGTGGGGGTCAATGTGATGCGCGCCTCGGCTCCAACAACCGATGTGCTGCGCTTTCCAGCGATCAGCATGGAACACGTCCTGAACGAGATCCCCGACCGCGCGGCCCTGTTGCGCGACATTCTGGCCTCTCTGATCGCCCTGCGGCCACACATCCAAACCGAGGCCTTTGTAAACGCCTGGAGCAAGTCGCTGGCCTGGTATGGCAAGGATGTGCGCGTGGAGATGGGCGGCGACCAGGTGGTGAACGGCCGCATCACCGGGCTGGAATCCGATGGCAGCCTGAAACTGCTGGACGAGCGTGGCAACCCCGTGACAGTACGCTTTGGGGATGTGCGCTTGCGCCTCTTTGCATGATATACTTTTTCACGAGGTACAACCATGTTTGATAATCTTCGCGAGTCCGCCGATTCATCCTTTTATGAAGAAGAGCCGAACGACCTGTACAAGGAGCCTGCGCCCGTGGCAGCTGCGCCTGCCAAAGCGAAGGCCGCCTATGCCGCTCCCCGGCAGGCCCGGCGCAGCACATCCCGCACCCTGGGCATGACTGCCCCACAGCGCTTCTTTCTAACGCTCATGATCTTTCTCACCGTCTGCATGATGGGCACCCTGGCCATGTTCATGCTGGGCAAGATGTCGTTGTTCTAAAGTCAA
>CAZJMZ010000329.1:0-3220 GCA_964547115.1 uncultured Anaerolinea sp.
GGGCTTGATGATCCCAGCCAGATGTTATTGTTCGACCCACAGACCAGCGGCGGATTGCTGCTGGGTGTGCCGCAGGACAAACTGACAGCTTTCCATGAGCGGGCGCGTGTAGCGGGTCAGGCCGTCTGGGAGGTGGGAACAGTCGAAACAGGAGCAGGCTTGCACGTGCGGTAAGAGGCGCGGGTCATTCATAGTACAATATAGGGCGTGCAGAGAAGCCAGTCAAGTCATGGACGACATCCCCATAGATAAACCATCTTTCAAACCCAACCTGCTTAACACCGGCAGTCATTTTGGCGCGCCGGTGTTTACCGTTAGAAATCTTCGATGAGCATCCCAACCGATATCCTTGTCATTCTGTTCGTCATTCTGCTGAACGCCGTTTTCGTGCTGTCTGAAATGTCGGTGGCGTCTTCGCGCAAGGCGCGCCTGCAGCAACGCATCAATGAGGGCGACCGCGGCGCTCACACCGCCTTGAAGTTGATCCAAAACCCCAACCTGTTCCTCTCCACGGTGCAGATCGGCATTACCCTGGTGGGTGTGTTTACCGGCGCCATCGGCGGTGCAACGCTGTCTGAGCCACTGGCTGTGGCCTTGGCGGGGGTGCCATTGCTCAAAGAGTATGCCGAGACGCTAGCGATTGGCATCGTTGTACTGCTCATCACCTTTTTCTCGATCGTGCTGGGTGAGTTGGTGCCCAAGCGCATTGCCCTGCAAAACCCTGAGCAGATCGCATCGACGCTGGCCGGGCCGATGATGGTGGTTTCGAAAGTCTTTGCGCCTTTCGTATGGGTGCTGGGACGTATCACCGACTTTGTGTTAAAGGTGATGGGCGTCAAACCCGGCTCAGAACCGCCCGTAACGGAAGAAGAGATCCAGTTGCTGATCGATCAGGGCACGCAGGCGGGCGTCTTTGAAGAATCAGAGCAAGACATGGTGGAAGGCGTGTTCAGCCTCGGTGACCAGCGTGTGTATTCGCTCATGACCCCGCGCACTGATATCGTCTATCTCGATATTACCGATACGATCGACGAGATTCGTGAGAAGATCGCGGAGAGCAAACTCTCACGCTTCCCAGTAAGGCAGGACTCACTCGATACGATCCTGGGCATCGTCAAAGCCAGTGACATGCTGGTGCGCAGCTTGAGCGGTGAAGAGATCCGCTTGAAGGAATTGCTCAAGCCCGCCTATTTCATCCCTGAGACCATGCTGGCCTCCCGGGCGCTGGAGATCTTCAAGGAAAAAGGCACTGAACTCCTGTTAGTCATCGACGAGTTCGGCGGCATTCAAGGCCTGCTCACCATCAATGACATCCTTGAAGAGATCGTGGGGCAGATCGAAATGGAAGAACCGCAGGCCACCCAGCGACAGGACGGTTCCTGGCTGTTGGATGGCATGCTGGAAGTGGACGAATTCAAGGAGATCTTCAACCTGAACGCGCTCCCGCATGAGGACGAATACGAAACCCTGAGCGGGTTTGTGATGATGTCACTGGGGCGCGTGCCACAATCCGCCGACCACTTCGAGTGGCAGAGCTTGCGCTTTGAAGTGATCGACATGGACGGCCGCCGCGTGGACAAGGTACTCGTCACCACCCTTCCACAACGCGCCGTAGCCACCCCATAAAACCATGCCACGTTTTTTCCGCGCAGTCATCTTCGATTTCGGCAGCACGCTCATGTTCGGGCGGCGTGCCTGGGAGCCTGTCATCGCCAAGGCCGACGAAGCCCTTACCGAGTACCTCCGCAAACAAGGGCTGGAGTTGAACATCAGCACCTTCCCCACCGAGTTCCGCCGGAGACTCGATGAGTATTTCAAACAACGTGAACAGGACCTGCTCGAGGCCACCTATACCACGGTGCTGCGCGCACTCCTGACTGAAAAGGGCTACGACGAAGTCTCCAGCGAGGTCATCCGCGCCGCGCTTGACCAACTCTTTGCGGTCACCCAGACCAATTGGGCGCTGGAAAATGACGCCATCCCCACCCTCCGAAAATTGCGCGATACCGGCTACAACCTTGGCATGATCTCCAACGCCGGAGACGATGCCGATGTGCAGCAACTGGCACGCGGGTTCGGAATCCAGTCCTATTTCGACTTCATCCTCACCTCCGCCGCCTGCAGCTACCGCAAACCACATCCACGTATCTTTGAGCTGGCGCTGGCCAAATGGTACCTGCTCCCCTCTGAAGCCGTGATGGTCGGCGATAACCTGATTGCCGATGTACAGGGGGCGCAACGGGCGGGGATGTATGGCGTCTGGATCAATCGCCGCGCAGACCCCTTGATGGAGAAGCAGGAAGCGGTGAGGCCCGATGCGAGTCTTTCATCGCTGGCCGAACTGCCCGGCCTGCTTGATCAATTGCAAGTATCCTGATTCCCAATCCATCCACACCCCAGGAGCCCCGCATGGAGATCACCGTCTCAACCGAGCGAGCCCGAGTCCCGGTCACGGTCATGCATATCGCAGGCAACATCGACTCGATCACTCACGAACAGTTCCAGACCAAAGCTCACGAACTCATCGCAGCCGGCACCCGGCATATCCTCGTGGATTTGACCCGCTCGCCCTTTGTCAGCAGCGCAGGCCTGCGGGCCTTGCACGATATCTTCAAAAAGCTCCGCACTCTCGCCGCCGAAGCCGACCCCAACTCAACACCGCCGGTTCCCGGCGCACACAAATCGCCACACTTGAAACTTCTCAACCTCTCGCCCGAGTTGCAAACGGCATTCAACCTCAGTGGGTTTCATCTCTTCATCGAAACCTTCAACGACAAACCCACTGCACTAGCCTCCTTCTAACGATCAAAAGCGCCGTCCGGCGCTTTTTTGTTGGCAGTTGACTGACAACTTGACTATACATACTTTTTGTGTACAATCGCGCCAACTTCTTTCAAGGTTGCCATGTCCATTTATCGCTTCATCATTACCCCCCTTCAACTTGACCCGCGTTCCAAAGCACTGTTGCGCGAGGCGCACACCCTCGGTTTCACTGACCTGCGATATTTGCAGAGTCACGACCTCTACTTCGTCGAGGGCCAACTGTCGCAGGAAGAATTGCAGCAGTTGGCTCTCAAACTTTTAAGCGACCCTGTGACACAAAGCGCTTCATGGGATGAATTGCCCGCATCCCCTCCGAACATTGAGGTTGATTCAGTTATTCTCGAAGTTTCCCTCCGCCCCGGCGTGACCGACCCCGTCGCCGCCGAAATCGTCCGCG
>CAZJMZ010000330.1:0-3218 GCA_964547115.1 uncultured Anaerolinea sp.
TGGGCCAGAGGCGTGTTGCCGCGCGCATCGACGTAATCGGTGTTCATGCCTTCGAGCAGAAAGGCCTGGCGGGTCATATCGGAGCGCAGGCGGTTGCGCGGATGGTCGGAGGGCGCGCGCAGGAAGAGGGTCATGGTGTGAGCGTTGAGGGTTTCCTGCGGGTTGAAGATGCCGCTGAGGGTGCTGTGATCGGCTTCGGGCAGGGCTTCGAAACTTGCACCGGCCTTGGCCATTTTATTGATCTGGTCTTTCCAGCGGCGCGCAACAACCGCCATCAACCCCGAGCCGACAAACGTGACCCACCTCCCCATCAATTGACCGGCATAGCGTTTGGCCGGGTTCTTGGCCGCGGGCACATCGGCCTTGAGGTGTTGTTGGGTGCGCTGCATGAACGCAACGGCATCGTCCACAGCTGCTTTTTGATTCGGCACGAAGCCCAACCGTTCGAACAATGCCAGCAACAAGCCGAAGTTGAAGCCCACCGCCGAACGGGCCTGCCCGGCATGGTCATAGGACCAAACCGCGAGGCCCGCGGCATTGGCGCGGCGGACAAGTTCCCCGCCGGTGCTGACGACCAACACCCGGCAGGCGGCTTTGTGCGCGGCTTCAAACGCGGATAAAGTCTCTTCAGTATTGCCGGAATGTGAGAGGCACAGGACGAGCGTCTCAGGGCCGCGCGCAAAGAGGGGCAGGTCGTAATCTCGATGGACAGAAACAGGCAGCGGGGAGAGTGAAGCGCAGTACGCGGCGAGCAGGTCACCACCGATGGCTGATCCACCCATGCCGGCGATCACCACCTGGCGGATGTCCGTCCAGGCGGGCAATTCAAGTTTCAGCCCAAGTTGATAGGCATAACCGAATTGGTCAGGCAGGTTGTCGATCTCACCCAGCAGGTTTTGCGGGTCGAGTTGTTTGAAACGGTCAAGGTCGTCGAGATTCATTGGCGCTCCCAGGGTCAAGATGTCTTGATTCTACAGCAAAATGCAGGCATTTCCTGCATTGGAACTGTCAGGCAACCTGCCATGGATTTTAATGTAGCCGGGCAAAATCCGTGCAATGATGAGATGATGGCACCGCGCTGTACCATCGAGGAGGTCCCTTGTGTTGAAGCAAAAACTTTTGGGGCTGCTGCTACTGGTCGGATTGGTCTTTGGGCAAACAGCAACCCCCGTACGCGCCGCGATCTGTGATCAGGCCCAATTCATTTCAGATATTACTGCGCCCGATGGCGCGACCTTTGCACCCAACACCACATTCACCAAGACCTGGCGGCTGAAAAATATTGGCACCTGCACCTGGAGCACTGCTTACAAAGTGGTCTTCACTGGCGGCGACATCCTCGGCGCACCGGCAGCTATATCGATGCCGGTCAACGTCGCGCCGGGGCAACTGGTGGATATTTCCGTCAAACTCACCACCCCAGCCACCGGCGGGCATTTCAAGGGTTTATGGAAACTTCAGAATCTCGCAGGCGCACAATTCGGCATCGGTGACGCAGGCGCAAACCCGTTCTGGGTGGATATCAACATCATCGACAATCGGGCTGTGATCTATGACTTCGTTGCCAATGCAGCGTACGCCCAATGGAAGAGCGGCGCGGGCGCGTTGCCCTTCCCCGTCAGCGGCGGTGACGACCGTGGCTATGCCTATTCCATCGCCAACCCACATCTCGAAGACGATTCGCTCGATGCCGCACCGGGCCTGTTGGTCGTACCGCAGAACAAGCTCAATGGCTACATCCAGGGCACCTACCCCGAGATCGCCATTCAAAAAGGCGACCAGTTGCAAACGCTCGTCAATTGCGAGTTCGCCGCCACGAGTTGCTACGTCACCTTCCGCATCGATTACCGCCTGCCCGATAACACCAGCGGCACCTTGTGGACGTGGAAGGAAGCCTACGATAAAAAGTTCTATCGGAAAACCATCGCGCTGGATGCGCTCGCCGGAAAAAACGTCCGCTTTACCTTCATGGTTCTGGCAACAGGTTCCGCCAGCGGTGACCGCGCCCTCTGGGGCTCGCCGCGTCTCATCCGCACAGGCGGGATAACGAACCCCGCGCCTCCACCCACCCTCACCCTGCTCCCTGCTCTGACGCCGACTCTCACACCGAACCTGCCTCCGCCCACCGTCGCCCCCGCCGGTTGCGATAAAGCGACCTTCGTCGCTGACGTCACCGTCCCCGATGGGACGCTGTTCACGCCCGGCACCGCCTTCGTGAAAACCTGGCGGCTCAAGAACAGCGGCACCTGCACCTGGAGCACCGCTTACAAACTCACCTTCTACAACGGCGAACAACTCTCCGCGCCGACTTCCATTAACCTGCCGCGTACAGTCGCGCCAGGCGCAACGGTCGATCTCAGCGTGAACATGACCGCGCCACTGATAGCTGGCAAATATCGCGGCTATTGGATCCTCAGCAACGTCGCCAATAAACTCTTCGGCATTGGCGCAGACGCATCCAAACCGGTCTGGGTGGAAGTGAACGTCTCCGGCCCGGCGCCCGCCGTCAACGGCTACGACTTTGCCGCCAACGCCTGCGCCGCCCAATGGAAGAGCGGTGCGGGACTCCTGCCCTGCCCCGGCACCGAAGGCGATGCCAAAGGTTTCGTCATCAATAAAAATTCCACGCAGCTGGAAGATGGCACCATGGGCCCCGCACCCTCCCTGCTCGTCGCTCCGCAAAACAGCTACAACGGGTACATTCAAGGCGTCTATCCGTTGTTCACCGTACAAGCCGGTGACCGCTTCCGCGGCTCCACCGGATGTGCGTTCGGTTCAAGCTGCTACGTCACCTTCCGGCTCGATTATCTGACCGCCACCGGCACGCTCAAGACCTTCTGGTCGTGGCGGGAAAGCAACGATAAAAAGAACAACAGCTTCGATATCAACCTGGCACCGCTGGCCGGGCAGAATGTGCGCTTTGTGCTCACCCTCCTCGCCACGGGCACCGCGGCCAACGATAAGGCCGTGTGGACCGCGCCTTATATCGTCCGCGTGGACACCTCCGGGCAGGTGCCACCGACGCTCACGCCGACCAATCCGCCCATCACCATGCCCGGGACGATCCAATCTAGCCCGATCATCCGCAAGCTATATATGCTCGACTCGTTTAGCGGCTGGGCCCTTGGCAATGGCTACACCCTGCGCACCAATAACGGCGGCACGACCTGGTACAACGTCCTGCCGGCCTCAGGCAGCGGCTACTTCCCGAATGCCAG
>CAZJMZ010000331.1:0-3187 GCA_964547115.1 uncultured Anaerolinea sp.
GCTCAAAAGATACAAGACCTGTTGAACTCGCTCGGCTACGCCTATACCGTGATCGAACACACCGAATCCACCCGCACCGCGCAGGAGGCCGCCGACCGCGCCGGGTGTGAATTGGGCCAGATCGTGAAATCGTTGATCTTCAAAGGCAAAGACTCAAGCAAGCCGATCCTGGTGCTCACCAGCGGCGCCAACCGCGTGGACGAGAAACGCATCCGTGACCATGCAGGCGAAGGCATCGGCAAGGCCGATGCCGATTTCGTGCGCGCCGTGACCGGCTTCGCCATCGGCGGCGTGCCGCCCTTCGGGCATGTCCAAAAGCTGGAGACGTACATCGATGAGGACTTTCTGCAGTATCCGACCGTGTGGGCCGCGGCCGGGACGCCCAACGCCATCTTTGAATTGAAGACCGCTGACCTGCAAAAATTAACCGATGGACGGATCGTCGGCGTGAAATGAACGATATCTATCATTTCTGGCGGTATGACGAACAGCTCTCCAGCAGCGGGATGCCCACTGCAGAACAAATGAAAGCGGTGGCCGAGGCGGGTGTGCAGGTGGTGATCAACCTGGCGCCGCACGATGTGCCGAATGCGCTGCCTGCTGAAGCCGAATTGGTGACTGCGCTGGGCATGGCGTATGTGCACATCCCGGTCGTGTGGCGCGCGCCGCAGACCGCCGACCTGGTCCGCTTCATGGAGGTGATGGACACGCAGGCTGGCAGGAAGGTCCATGTGCATTGTGAGGCCAATTACCGTGCAAGTTCGTTCATCATGTTGTATCGGGTCAACCGGCTGGGGTGGCAGCAAAGTGAGGCCATTCCGGTGATGGAGCGGATGTGGAACCCGGAGGACTTTCCGATCTGGGATGCGTTTCTCAAAGCCAATTTGCCGCCTGCCTAGGCGGCAAATTTTTTAGGAGTGGCTAATGTCGTGGGCTTAGCCACAGAGCACACAGAGATTTTGAGATTTTTCTCAAAGAACTCTGCGATCTCTGTGGCTAAGGAAATTAATGCCCTTCCTTGTAGCCACTCCCCAAATTTTTCAGGGACGCACAGACAGAAGTGTAGGGTTTTCAGATATTGCCAGCCGTGAGCTGAACTATATAATTCATCTGTTCGATTCATTTTCAAGGAGTTGTACGTGAAAACCAGAAAACGATTTGTCTCTGCCTTGTTGGCTCTGGTGTTGGCCAGTGTGGCCTGCAACCTGCCGAATAGTCAGCAACCAACCCCCATTGACCCGAATCAAGCCGCCGCTCAGACCCTGACCGCCATTGCACAAAACCAGCCGCTGGCTTCTGTGACACCGACCACGACCAATGTGCCGCTGATCCCCACCAGCACGTCCCTGCCGCCTTCACCCGCGCCGACGGCGGTGGTTGCAACCTTTACGCCCTCTGGTCCTTTCTTCATCGTGAACGAGGGTGCCAACTGCCGTGTGGGCCCCGGCACGAACTACGACAAGCTCACGTCCTTTGCCCCGGGCATTTACCTGCCGTTGACCGGGCGCAACGCCGATAACAGCTGGTGGTACGTCTCCACCGGCTCGGCCACCTGCTGGATCTTTGGTGCCACCGGGCGCACCACCGGCGATGTGAATGCCCTGCCTGTGGTGGCCGCGCCGCCGACTCCCACCGGTGTGGCCGGGGCTGGTCCGTTGTTGGGTGACCCGATCGCGCTGGTGGCGGAACTCTCTTACCCGGGCAACTGCAAGAGCAACACCCTGCAGGTGGCCATCCGTGTGACGGATGCGGGGAAGGGTATCAATTCGGTGTGGTTAAGCTATCGTTACACCAGCGACGGCGGTTATGTAGGGAACTGGCGGACCGTCCTGCCGAACGATAATGCCGCCGGTGGGGTGAACGGCTTCAACTACGCCATTGGCGCCGAGGCGGTCACCGAACTGGGCACGCAAAATGGCACGCTCCAATATCAGTTCTTTGCCAAGGACAACTTGGGCAACATCACTGCCTACCCGAGCGGTTCAGTGTTGGGCATGCCGATCAAGTATTGTCTGTAACCCATCCCGGATCCCAAGACCGTAACGCCGTCCCTGCGACGGCGTTTTAATTTTCAATACCTGCCTCAGGAGGAACAACTTGGAACCCTATTTTGCGAAGGATTATGCCGGTGCACCCTTTCAATTATTTGGGCCGGGACATTTGGCGGCTTTGGGCATCGTCGTCTTGTTGGGCTTTTCGTTCGTGATGGCTCGCAGATTATGGGGCGAGCGTGAAAAGATGCTCTTCCGGTATGCGTTGGCGGCCTGGCTGGTGGTCTGGGAGTTGAGCTGGCATGTTTGGAGCATCTACTACGGCACATGGACGATCCAGACCAACCTGCCGTTGCACCTGTGCAGCATCTTTGTCTGGTTGTCGGTCATTATGCTGATGCGCAAAAATACCACCATCTATGAGCTGGCCTATTTTCTCGGCATTGGAGGGGCAAGCCAGGCCCTCATCACACCGGATGCAGGTATCTATGGGTTGCCGCACTTCCGCGCGGTGCAAACACTGGCGGCGCATGGCGGAATCGTATTGGCGGCGCTGTACATGACCATCGTGGAAGGCTATCGCCCCACATGGAGTTCGTTCAAGCGCGTCTTTCTGTGGACGAACGTGTACATGGTCTTTATCTTCTTTCTCAATCTGGCGATCGGCAGCAATTATCTGTTCGTGGCGCACAAGCCTGAGTTCCCGACCCTGCTCGATGTGCTGGCGCCGTGGCCGTGGTACATCCTTGAGTTGGAGGTCATTGCCCTGGCCGTGTGTTTTGTGTTGTATCTGCCGTTCCTGTTGAAGGATTGGGCGGCAGGCCGGCAGACGGTGTCAGCGTAGGGCTGGGAATCAGAAAGCCGGAGCAGTTCCCCCGTGGGGTGAAGCGTGGTCTTCATCCCACGGGATTTTTTAATTGCATCCAGACTTTCTTTGGCGTACAATCATCCCATCTTACTCAAGGAGGCTCAATGGCTACTGTATCCAAACCCGAAGCGCGTCCGATGACCGAAGAGGCGGATTTTTTGCAGATCAAATCGGTTGACCATGTGCATTTTTATGTGGGCAACGCCAAACATGCCATGTATTACTGGTGGAAGGCCTTTGGCTTCAAGCCGGTGGCCTACTCTGGGTTGGAAACGGGCAACCGCGACTTTGCTTCGTATGTGTTGGAATCGGGGCAGGCGCGGTTCGT
>CAZJMZ010000332.1:0-3171 GCA_964547115.1 uncultured Anaerolinea sp.
AAAACAAAAACCGGCTGACAGATTGCACGGACTGTCAGCCGGTGAAATGCTGGGCCATGCGTTAGTGCCTCCTGTGGATATGGATTGCTGCCGGGCGCGGGTGGACGTGCAGCAACACGGACAAGTGGTGTAGTATTGATTTTTCAATAGCGACCAGCATAGCAAACAAAGTGCCCGTAAGTTGCCTGGTTGCTGCCTTAGCGGATTTCAAGGCCCTGTTTTCCTGGCGAATATGCTCGATCTCGGCTTTTATGCGCTGACGGTTGTATTCTCCGTTAACTTCATAATCATGGTAATTCATGAAACTCTCCCTGGCGGCAAGCCGCCTATGATACGATTCGACTGTGGGCTGCCCGGTGTAAACACGCAGATCCCTGTCCGGGTACATGAATATTATTGGATTCATCATAGAGCCTCCTTTCTGAGACAAAAACCGACACAGTGATGTGCCGGTTTCGCTATTGGCTCCCCGACCCTCGCGCTCACATGCCGTGAGTTGAGCGACCATCCAAAAGGATCGGTTCTGCGCCGCTTGTAAATATGAGCATGTTCAGTAAAACACACCAATTTTTCCACCTGTAAAACGTCCCGCCACTTTCAGCATACAACAAATCCGGCTCGTTTGCAAGCGACCTGCTTTTTCTCACTTGACCCAACCTTGCACCCGTCCTACAATTCAAGTGTCTGACAAACCAACAGCTCCCGAAGGAGATTTAACATGACCGACTTCTTATTCCGTGGCAAACTAGCCGACCTCGACCCGGACGTATACGCTCTGACCCAACTCGAGGCTGAGCGGCAGGCGCGGAAGTTGATCCTGATCCCCAGCGAATCCACCGCGCCGATGGCCGTGCGTGAAGCGCTGGCTTCTGCTTTCCAGAACATTTACGCCGAAGGCTACCCCGATGAAGAATCGCGCTGGATGAGCGAAGAAGAGATCCTCGATTATCCGCTGCGTCTTGCGAATTATCGCCGTAACGGTGACCCGCGCTACTACAAAGGCGTGGAATATGCCGATGCTGTGGAAGCCCTGGCTCGCAAACGCGCTGCTCAGGCTTTTGCCGCCAACGGCTTCAGCGCCGACCAGATTTACGTCAATGTGCAGGCGCTTTCAGGCGGACCCGCCAACAACGCCGTGTACCAGGCCCTGCTGGAAGTGGGCGATACCGTGATGGGCCTCGACCTGCTGCATGGCGGGCACCTTTCACATGGCTCGCCGGTCAACCGCAGCGGCAAATGGTTCAAGGCAGTGCATTATTCCGTGGGTGCCGATGAACGGTTGGATTACGAAGCCATCCGTGCACTGGCGCTGGAGGCGAAGCCGAAACTGCTCATCGCCGGGTACTCGTCCTATTCGTGGGTGCCTGATTGGAA
The DNA here is from genome assembly GCA_964547115.1 of uncultured Anaerolinea sp. Lineage (GTDB taxonomy): Bacteria > Chloroflexota > Anaerolineae > Anaerolineales > Villigracilaceae > Defluviilinea. The sequence goes on from CAZJMZ010000332.1 coordinate 1,375, forward strand.
GAAGTTCCGTGAGATCGCCAATGAAGTGGGTGCCTACTTCCTGGCCGATATTTCGCACATCGGTGGGTTGGTGGCGGCGGGTGTGGTGTCTTCGCCGGTGGGCATTGCGGATGTGGTCATGTCCACCACGCACAAGAGTCTCGATGGCCCGCGCGGCGCGGTGTTGCTGACCACCAAGGCTGAGGTGGCGAAGAAGATCGATAAGGCGGTATTCCCTGGCGAGCAGGGTGGACCGCATGTCAATGTGTTCGCCGGGCTGGCGCTGACCTTCAAGCTCGCGCAGACCAAACAGTTTAAACAGTTACAAGCACAGACCATCAAGAATGCACAGGCCATGGCCGACCAATTCACCAAGCGTGGATTGCGTGTGCCCTTCGGCGGCACGAACTGTCACATGCTCAACGTGGATTGTTCCTCCGTTGTGGGTGAGGATGGCACGAAGTTGAGCGGTGACCAGGCCGCGCGCATTCTCGATATTGTAGGCGTGGTGGTCAACCGCAATACCATTCCCGGTGATAAAAGCGCGGCGGCGCCTTCGGGCATTCGCCTGGGCACGCCGTGGATCACGCAGCGCGGCTTCACCGAAAAGCAGGCCCGCGAACTTGCCGACATCATGGCCGATGTGCTGCTGGCCTGTGCCCCTCATGCCGTGGATACGGTGCGCAAGGGCAAACAGCGCCGCGCCAAACTGGACTTCAACGTATTGAACACGGCCAAGTTGAAGGTGCGCAAACTGTCTGAAAAGGCTGGCATTGACTTCAAGTATGCGAAGAGTGGTTACCCACATTTCTATTACATCGATGACAAGTCGAAAGCGAAGGCTGTGGCTGTTTATGAATTGAGCGGCGACCGTGTGCGGCAGGTGTTGGATTACACGGTTTCCTCAGATCTCTCCGCGTTGAAGCCGGGGATGAGTCAGGCGACGTCCATTGCCACGCCTAAAGGTGTGGTGAAGGGTACCTTGAAGAATGTGGATGATATTTTCTTCCAACTGGCGGTGCCTGCAGCAAAGGCGGGACTCGTGGCAACCTGGCTGCGCGACCTCTCGGACGGGTATATGTCGTTCCGTTTGGATGGCGGACGGGATTTTAGCACGCGGCGCATTCCCGGACCGTTCACAGTGGAAGAGGTGAAGGCGAAGGTTGCAGCGGTGACGGGCAAAGGTGTGGATGAAGATAAACCTTTCTTTGTTGGCGATCAGGCCAAGGCGCAGAAAGAGGCGCTGCCGTCCTTCCAGTGGAGTGAGACCGAGGGCGAGTTAAGGAAAACGGCCTTGAATCAAACCCATCGCGACCTCGGCGGCAGAATGGTCCCGTTTGCCGGCTGGGAGATGCCGGTGGTGTACACGGGTATTTATGAGGAGCATCTGGCCACGCGGCAGGCGGCGGGGTTGTTCGATGTGAGCCACATGGGTGTGTATGATGTGCGCGGCGCGGATGCGGCTTCGTTCCTGGATGCGGTCTGCGGTAACGACTGTGGTGGGCTGATGCCGGGCGAATCGCTGTATACGCATTTCCTCACACCCGATGCGGATGTGATCGACGATACGCTGGTTTATCGCCGTGGCTGGGATGATTACCTGGTGGTGGTGAACGCTTCGAACGATGACAAGGACCGCACATGGTTGGAGAGCGTGCGCGATGGCAAGGTGCGCATTGACAACGCCAAACCGTGGGCGCGGACGTTCGGGTATAACGCCGAGCTTCGCAATTTGCGCGACCCCAAGGCCGGCGATGCGATGCGCGTGGATATTGCCCTGCAGGGGCCGAAGAGCCGCGATATTCTGCTGGCGATGGG
>CAZJMZ010000333.1:0-3169 GCA_964547115.1 uncultured Anaerolinea sp.
CCCCAATTTTTTATAAACGCTCATATTCGCGTGCAACTCTTTTTCGAGTGTGAAATGAGTTTGTACGGTCTCGCGAGCGGCTTGGCTGAGCCGGTTGCGCAGCGATGCATCACCCAGCAGGCTCAAGATCGTTTTGGATAGAACCTCCGCGTCATTCACCGGGACGGTTGATCCGTTCACCCCATCCTGAATCACATCTGAGACGCCTCCCACATCCGTGGCGATCACAGCCTTGCCACAGGCCATGGCTTCCAGCACGGCATTCGGCATCCCATCGCGGAGGGATGGGTGGACGAATACATCCATCAGACCATAATAAGCCGGCAGGCTTGTTGGTGAGATATATCCGGTAACGTGCAGTGGCAGGTTGGGGTGCGCCGAACGGAATTCATCAACCAGTTGTTTGTCTTCGCCGGCCCGCACTGCACCCACGATCAGTAGCTCAACGGGTAATTGCTTGTGGGCCAGTGCGTAGGCATTGAGCAGTGTCTGAAGACCTTTCTTTTCGCGCAGTTCGCCTACAAAGCCGATGGTTGTTGTGATCTTGCCTGAGACCAGGGAAGGTTCGCCGAGAATGACATCGCTGGCCAGCCCAAGCAATTCTGCCAGTGCCCTGTTCTTGGGCACAGGTTTGAAATGTTCCGTATCGACTCCGTTTGGAATCCAGGTGATCTCTCGATCAAAGAATGCCCTGGCTTTTTTTGCCAACACGCTGGCGTTCGTTGTCACTGCATTGGCGTTCTGTAAGGCGTATAAGGTGTGTGAGAAGCGGGATGGATCGAAGGCGGCGCGTTCGATGTCGTTGCCGCGGATGCTGACCACGCTGGGAAGGTTGAGATATTTACCGGCATAGGTGGCAACGAACCCGGCCTGGGTGAGGAAGTAGGCATGCAACACATCGAATGGTTCGCGCTGGTGTTCGGCAACCAGCAACTCGAACCAGGCGACCAGGGTATCGTCTGTGCGTTTGTGTGCCCCAAAGCGGGTGATGTGGACGCCGCCAGAGATGAGCGTCCGCTGTTCGGACGGAGGCAGGTTCGACGTGGGGCAGAAGACGCGGACGGTATGTCCGGCTGAGGTCAACAGGCGGGCGAGGCGTTCGGTCGAGATTGCCAATCCGCCGATGTCCGGTGTATACTTTTCAGAGAGGAGCGCGATTTTCATGGCAAACACATCCGCTGAGCAATGTGAGATGGTGGTCGGTTTTTTGGTACCGCACCGGTGTGATAACCCGGCGTTGGGGAAGTGCACGAAATGCGGGCGTGGATTCTGCGATGAGCATACCAACGCAACGCGGGAAGGACGGGTGTGCCTGGCGTGCCAGCAAGGCCTGGATATGCCTGTGGCTTTGCCCATCGCTGCGGCATCTTTCACCACGCACGATTTCGATACTTTCAATCGCGCGAGTACGTGGGATGATGATGACCGCGCGGATATGTTCTCTGACCTGAGTTAGCGGTTTATGAACCTGCTCCTGATCCATGGTCAGGGTCGCACTACAAATGCCATGCGGTTGTTGGGGGTACGGTTACAAAGGCGTGGTCATCACATCCATTATTTTCGTTATTATACAAGGCGGGAAGAATTCTCACAGATCGTGCCGCGATTGGTTGCGACCATTCAAGCCTTGCCGCCTGACCAGCCTTATGCCTTGATCGGGCATTCCATGGGTGGTTTGCTGGCGCGGGCCAGCTTACCATCGCTGACGAAACACCTGCCTGCGCACTTGATCATGCTGGCGTCACCCAGCCGGCCTCCACGCATGGCACCTTTGATGAAGGATAATTTGCTCTATCGTTACCTGACAAGCGATTGCGGTCAACGGGTGGGCAGCGCTGAACTATATGAAAGCCTGCCAACGCCTACCATTCCCACGACCATTATCGCGGGAACCGGCGGGCCACGTAATAGATGGTTTCCTCTCGCGCCTGAACCCAACGATAGTGTCTTGACCGTACAGGAGACCCAGTTGGGACCGGAACATCAAGTGTTGCTTGTGCCGGCTTTGCATACGTTTATCATGAATTCGCGCAAGACCTTTCAGCATATTGAGCAGATCTTACGAGAGACTGGTGCGAACCCAGGTGTTGGCCGAAAATCAGGCTAGTATGGGCCCAGCAGTTCCCAGATGGCTTTGTTCTCTTCGATAAAATCATCACAGCGTTGGCAGGGCTTGAGCGCAGGTGGATGCATGTTCAAGCGGATCTTGCGATACGCCGCGCCTTCCCAGATCTCTTTGAACGATTGCTTGCGAATATCACCAAGCGGCTGAATCTGTTCACGGGTCATGCAACAGACGTAGACCAGGCCGTTGAAGTCGATGAGGCTGTGCGTCCACGGCGCGTAACAGGGGCGGGTGTTGTAATAGCCCAAGGCATAGCGCCCGGCGCGCCCTAGCTTAACTTCAGTTTCGTCTTTGCCGAAGGGAAAGGCATCATCATCGGCGAGCTGAATACCCAATTCCGTTGCGCGAGCTTCAATGACCGGGGCGATCTCGGTGTTGAAGAAAGCGATGTCTTTTTTGCGCATGGAGAGGTGTTCGCCGCAATGGTCATCTACTGGGATGAGGTTGATGCCATCGGCACCAAGCTCATGGGCCAGGTCGGGGAGCGTGGCCAGCGTCTCGAAGTTGGAGCGTCCGACCACGGTGTTGATACGGACGGTCAATTTCCCTTTGTGGGCATAGCGGTTGAAGAGCGCCACGGTCTGGGTGGTCTTCTTGAACGAACCTTCCACGCCCCGGATCTTTTCATGCATTTTACGGATGGGCGAGTCGATGGAAATGTTCACGCCACGCAAGCCCGCTTCGACCAGCCGTTTGGCCTTGACCTTGTCGATAAGTGTGCCGTTGGTGGTCATGGTCACACGGATACCGAGGGAGGTGGCATGCTCGACCAGATCGGGAAGTTGCGGTCTGAGCATGGGCTCACCACCGGAGAAGTGGATCTTTTTACACCCCAATTCGCCGAGTTCGGTGATGGCCTCTTTGAAGCGGTCCATGGGAATGGGTGTTTCGCGGGTCTCGCGCCAGTGTTTGCACATCTCGCATTTGAGATTGCAGCCATAGTTGACTTTGATCTTGACATAGAGCGGCTTGTAAGCCCGCGCATTCAAAACAGCAGCGCGCAGTTCTTCTTTTTCTTCGGCGATTTGGGGGAGGCTGTACATG
>CAZJMZ010000334.1:0-3099 GCA_964547115.1 uncultured Anaerolinea sp.
ATGAATTTCAATTTTGGTGAAGTACTCACGCGTGCCTGGCAGATCGTCTGGAAACACAAGATCCTGTGGGTCTTTGGCATCCTGGCCAGTTGCGGGCAGGGCAGCGGCAATTTCAACTCCAACAGTAACATCCGCAATGACAGTTCCAATTTCAACCCGCCGCCGCAGATGCTGGAGTGGGCGCGCTGGATCGAGAACAACGTAGCCGCCTTCATCGCCATCCTCGTGGCGGTGGTCTGTATTATCCTGATCATCACCACCTTCCTCAGCACCATCGGGCGCATCGGGCTTATCCGCGGTGCGGCGCAGGCCGAAGGTGGCGCAGAGAACTTGGTGTTCGGCCAGCTGTTCAGCGAAAGCATGCCCTACTTCTGGCGTTCGTTCGGACTCTCGCTGATCCTGTCACTACCGGTGCTGGTCTTCGCAGCCTTTGCAGCGGTGTTCGTCGTGGCAGCCGCCGCCAGCGAGAACAATCCCTCCGCCGCGCTGGGCAGTCTGGCCATCCTGCCGATCTTGCTGGGCTGTTGTTGTATCTTTGTGCCGCTTATGCTGGTGCTGGGCGTCATCTTTGGTCAGGCCCAACGCGCCATTGTGCTCGAAGATCTCGGCGTGATGCCTGCCCTGTCGCGTGGTTGGGAGATCTTCAAAGCCAACCTCGGCCCCGTCATCATCCTGGCGATCATCCTGGGCGTGATCGGCTTTGGTGTGGGGCTGGTGTTATCCATCCCGTTACTGGCCATTGTCGTTCCGGCGGCGTTCGCTTTTGCCTTCAGCCAGACACAAAACATGACCCCGGTCATATTTGCCGCAATCTGTTTTTGTCTCTACCTGCCTGTGATGTGGCTGGGGCAGGGCATTTTGATCTCATACACTGAATCAGCGTGGACGCTTACCTACCTGCGCCTGACGAACAAGAACAACACCACCGGACCTGCGACGCCTGAGCCGGTCATCCCCTCTGATAGCGACCAGACCCTCATCGCCCCACCGCATGCGTAGACTGTCCGCGCTCGTACTCACCCTCGGCCTGCTCGCCGGGATCGTTGCCTCCGCCTCCGCCCAGACTGCGGCCTATGCCGCCCTCTCTGCTGCGGAGGCGGTCAACTTCCCGCAGGTCACCGCCCTGCTGGATGTGTACGATGCCAATGGACAATTCATCACCGGCTTGCAGCCTTCCGCTGTGACTGTGTATGAGAACGGCGCCCAACTAAAAGCCGGGGCACTGACCGAATCTGCACTGCCGGTGCAGCTCGTGGCTGCCGTCAACCCGGGCCCGGCCCTCGCCGTGCGCGATTCGCAAGGCGTCACACGCTTCGGCAAGGTCGTTGAGTCGCTCGCAGCCTGGACCGACTCGCTCCCGGCTGACTCACAGGATGACCTGAGCCTGGTCTCGCTTTCGGGCTCGTTGATCAGTCACGCCCCCGCCAGCGACTGGCTGGTCAGCCTGCAATCGTTCAAGCCCGATTTCCGCAACACCATCCCCAACCTGCAAACGCTCGCCATCGCGCTCGATACCGCCGCAGCCACCACCCCACAGCCCGGTATGAAACGCGCCGTGCTCTTCATCACCCCGCACATGGATGACCCCGATATCGACAACGGGGTTGCGCCTTACATTCAAAAAGCCGTGACCGAGAACATCCGGGTCTTCGTCTGGTTTGTGGATGCACCCAATTTCGAAACCAGCCCGAGCGCCAATGCCTTCAAATCGCTGGCTCTGCAGACCAACGGTGCATTCTTCACTTATTCGGGCCTGGAGTCCTTCCCCGATGTGAACGCCTATCTCGAACCCTTGCGTCACATCTACACCCTCACCTACACCTCGGCCGTTACGGAGGCCGGGGAACATACCCTCGGCGTATATGTGGATACGGGCCAGGGCATCATCCCCGCACCCGACGTCACCTTCACAGCGAATGTCCAGCCGCCGAACGTGTTCTTTATTGCGCCGCCGTTGCAGATCACGCGCCAGCCTCCGGCTGACGATCCTTACAATCCCGATATCCTGCTCCCCAACTCACAGCCACTGGAAGTGATCGTGGAATTCCCGGATGGGCATGTGCGCGACCTGAAACGCATCACCCTGTTCGTGGATGGCACAGCCGTGGCCGAGAACACCGAGGCGCCGTTCGAAACCTTCACTTGGGATATCAGCCCCTACACTGAAACCAGCGAACACACCTTGAGCGTGGAAGTGGAGGACGCCCTGGGCTTTCAGCATGCGAGTGCAGGCACACTGGTCACACTGACGGTCATCCCGGCTCCCGGCGGGATGGAAGCGTTCATGGCGCGGTATCGTTCCTATGTCATCCTGGGAGCGATCGGGCTGGCGGGTGTGGCTTTGATAGGAATCCTGCTGTTCTGGCGCGGGTCGCGCCATACAGCCACCATCGACCGGGTGGAGCAACGCCGCCGGCTCGAAGACCCGCTCACCCAGCCTGTGCCTGCCATTACAGAAGCCGCCGGAAAAAGAACGAAGACCAAACCGCGCATGGCACCCGCGGCCTGGATGCAGCCCAAATCGCCGCGCCTGCCTGAAGCGCCGGCTTATCTCATCCGTCTGACGAATGGAGGGGAGCCCGCCAGCGCCGCGCCGATCCCGCTCGAAAAGGAAATGACCTTCGGCACCGACCCGGTGCAAGCCATGCGAGTGCTGGATGACCCCTCGATTGCACCACTGCATGCCCGCATCAAGCAGTTGGAGGATGGCACGTTCACCATCCATGACCACGGCTCGGTGGCAGGGACCTGGGTGAACTATGACCCGGTCACACGCGAGGGCCGCCGGTTGCACCATGGGGACCGCATCCATTTTGGGCAGATGGCTTATCGCTTCGAAGCGAGGCAGGCCCCGGCTGGGTCGGAGCCGAAAGTGGAGCGAGTCTAAGGACGTTTCAGCAGTGGGGGCACAAGCCAGGAGTCAGGCATCGGAGGGGAGCTCCCAAAAGCCGGCAGCCATGGCATACAAAATTGACTCTGGGCGAATGACGCATCCATGCAGTAGAATCAGCCGCACATGATTCGCACGCAACGCGCCCACCTGAACGTGGAAGCCCATACGCACCCCGGTATGACGGGCAAGAACAACGAAGACCGGTA
>CAZJMZ010000335.1:0-3066 GCA_964547115.1 uncultured Anaerolinea sp.
TCTTTCATCCACGCCTTGAGTTGCAAGCCCAACTTGGGCAATAACTCCCCGGGGACAGTGGCCAGCCACAGCCCGCCGATCTTGATCAGATTCACTTCGGTAGTGATGTATCCTTTTTTATCGCGCGTATCCGGCAATAACTTGCGGCCAAAAGCAAGTTTGTACAGGATGTTAGTGAGTTTGGCTTTGATGATGCGCTTCTCAAATCTGACCGCCGACGATTGACCGCCGACCGCCTCTTTGCCAGTCGTCTGCGGTCTGCCGTCTGAGGTCTGAAGAGTCACTGCGCTCAATGCCTTCAACCCCTCCTCCGCCAACTTCCTGCCCATGAACTCAGACTCTTCAAACGAATGGTCTTTCATATCAGGTGTCATCATGCCGCCCAACGCGCCGGAGAAGAAAATGCACGGAGCGCCCGTCTGCTTTTCAGTTTCTTCACGCAGATAATGAACATAATCGGAAGTGATGTTCGGGTTCATATCCCACAGCACTTCGGGGTGACAAGGAAAGTTGAACAACGTCGTCAGCGGTCTGCCGTCTGCGGTCGTGAACTGCAATAGCGTCAACTCATCATCGAGAATCTCTGGGTTGCGTGCGTTCTTGACCAGGCCCGGGACGTGGACTGAAGCCCATTTTGCAGAAGCAGGTTTGAGTGTGGAAAGCGAAGCGTGAATTACATCCACGATCTTTTGCTTGATGTCACGCATGTATTCCGCATCCACGCCGCAAGTCTTTTGGTCAGGTCCCCACAGCCCCATGGTGTCGGGCCCGTGATGGGTGTGCGTGGATGCGATGACGATCTGCACATCAGGGCGATTGATTTTCTCGATCACTTCATACACATCCGGGCGGAAGAAACCGATCAGGTCAAGCGCAACCAGCACGAGCGTAGTTTGTTCGGTCTGAATGGCAAGCGCACGAGCATAAAGATCATCATGAATGGTCTTGGCGCGGCGGTCGTTGCCGAAGCCTGCAAGAAAGACAGGCTTGTTGAGCGAAGGTGTGATCGTTTGTTGAGCGTATCCAATGTTCATCTTGAATTCCTATCATGACCGCATGACCATGAACTCCATAGGGTCATCCGTCTGCGGTCGGCGGTCATTTACTTCATGATCTCTTTCGCGGTCTTCACTATCACATCCCGCACGGCGTAGCCATCGAAGCCAGCCACTTCCATGCCCAGCATTACCGCGCCCACCACTGGTGGACCATCGAGCCGTTTCAATTGTGCCTTCGGGCAATGTTGTAACACCAACGCCTGCATTGGCTCGGTGATCAAAGCCCCTGCATCGAACACGCTGCCTGCCTGAATGATCTCCACTGCGTCGTTCTCCATGCCGATCTGACGCGCCACTGAAACAGCCAGCCAGCCGAGTTCCTCGCCCGCCCAGCGCATCACCTCCAACGCCGCCGCGTCACCCTCTCTCGCCAGCCGAGCTACTTCAACCGCTAAAAACGGAGCGAGATGGAATTGGTCGTTCGAAAATCCTTCCACCAACTCCAATTCATCTTTTGCGCCTGTGTACTCAAGCAACAAGCTTGTCAGCTTTGTAGGCGGGATGCGTTTGATCCATGCCATGTTCACCATTTGTAACGTGCGAAAGGCGATCTCAATGCCGCCACCCAATTCGCCGAACTGCACGCCGTTCCCTACGATGCGCCCCTCCTGACCCGCTGGGTTTCGTCCGCGCGCATTCACTGACGAACCCGCTGTGACGTTCACGCCCACGCCGCGCGTTGCCCCCGCGAACAGACCATTCCAGCCATCGTTGACGACTTCCACCGGGCACCCCAACCCTAATGCGGAGATCGCCTGCAAATGCCCTGCTCGATCAGATGGGAAATCGTATCCTGCCACGCCGAAGCCTGCTCCCGCGATACGAGCCTGCTCCACCCCGGACATTTCCAGCGCCCGCACAAACGACTCTTCCAACACGCGCTGGGTCCCTTCATACCCAACGCCCTGATGATTGCCGCCGCCCGATTTGCCGAAGCCGACACATTGACCGGTTTCATCCACGATCAACGCATGGGTCTTCGATGAACCGACATCGATTCCGAGAAAATATTTCATGAGTCTCCGTCAAAAAGTTTCAAGTTTCAGATTCCAATTTGCAAGTGCTGTGCCGCTTCCCATTCATCAGGCGCTGGTTGCAACAAGCCAAAGGCCTGATAGCCATCCTGGATCATTGCATCCACCGCGCTTTGCAATTCGATCTCGCCACGTGCCGAAGGCCTGACCTGTTTTAAGTAGTCCCAAATTTGCGGCGGGAGGATGAACAGGATCGAAGCCGCATAGGGACTCATGATCTCCTCCCGCTTCGGTTTCTCGACGATGCGCCGGATCCGCCAATCCGAACCGATATCCACGCTGGAGCGGGCAGACAATTCTTCGATGGGGCATTCCTTCAAGCTCATCGTGATCTGGGCGTTGTGCTGTTGATGCGCTTCAACCAACTCATGCAGAGAGTTCTCTTCAAGGATGTAATCAGTGGCAATGACCATCACAGGCTCATCTTGGATCCAGGTTTGCGGCACGGCTTGCAATGCGCCACCGTTTCCGTTCAATTCGGCTTGGTGGGCAAAAGTCGCTGTTAGATTCCATTTTGAGCCATCACCTACATAATCAAAGATCTGCTCTTCGAGATGGTTCGTGACGATGCATACCCGTTGAATCCCAGCCTTGCTGACTGCCTTCAGAACATAATCGAGCGTGGCACGTCTGTTGACCTGGAGCAAAGGCTTGGGTGTGACATCGGTATATGGGCGTTGACGTTTGCCGCGTCCCGCCGCGAGTAATACGGCGGAAGTAATTGGCGGGTGACGAGTGACAAGTGATGAGTGATGGGTGGTGGCCAGGCCATCTACAGAGTCAACGACAAATGCTTGTGGCTTGAGTTCGGGATGGCGCGCTGAAAACAATTCGGTGATGGCAGAGCAGATATTTTCTGCTGAAGCTTTCTGCACCAGTGCAACCACACAACCACCATAGCCTCCGCCACTGAAACGGCTGCCATAGACTCCAGCAGTTGCGCTAATAAGTTCGTGCAGTTCGATGAGGATGTC
>CAZJMZ010000336.1:0-3064 GCA_964547115.1 uncultured Anaerolinea sp.
TTGGCCAGGTTAAAGGAGAAGCAGGCATGAAGCGTTGGCTCATGGTGCCGCCTCCGGCCTGGCTGGCTACCAAATGGTGGACCGCTGAAAGGGCATAGATAAAGTTTGGGGGAACCGAGACAGCTTCCGGCTTGGAAAGAGCCGGGCTTTTGCGTCCCTGATTTTTTCAGGCGCATTGTATCTATCCATCAAGTCAACCAAAGGAGTTCCAAATGAAAAAATTAAATGTGCCGGGTCCCAAGGCTCAGGCGATGATCGCTCGTGATAAGAAGGTCGTTTCATCTTCGTATCCGCGCGGGTATCCGTTCGTGATGGATCATGGCAAAGGTGTGGAAGTGTGGGATGTGGACGGCAACCGCTTCATTGACATGATGGCGGGCATTGCTGTGCTCTCGACCGGGCACGCACATCCCAAAGTGGTGGGCGCGGTGCAATCGGCCGCTGAGAAGTTCCTGCACATCTCTTCTGATTTTTACCATGAGGGTTGGGTGCGTTTGAGCGAGAAGTTGAGCGAGATCGCGCCTTTCTATGAAAACGCCAGGACCTTCCTGACGAACTCTGGTACGGAGGCCGTGGAAACGGCGATCAAACTCGCAAAGTATCACACCCGCCGCAGTAACTTCATCGGTTTTACCGGGGCGTTTCATGGGCGCACGATGGGTTCGGTGGCCTTTACAGCCAGCAAGCCCAAGTATCACAGCGGGTTTTATCCGTTGATGCCGGGCGTCACCCATATCCCATTCCCGTATGAATACCGCCCGGTGCTTGAACGCAGAAGCGGCGAGGATTATGGTGAGACCGTGGTACGTTATCTCGAAGAGGAAGTGTTCGGCCATAATGTGCCAGGCGATGAAGTGGCTGCGATCATCGTGGAGCCTATTCAGGGCGAAGGCGGATATGTGGTGCCGCCGGCGGGTTTCTTCCCGGCGCTGCGTGCGCTGTGCGATAAGTATGGCATTCTGCTGGTGGCTGATGAAGTGCAAAGCGGCATGGGGCGCACCGGCAAGTGGTGGGCCATCGAGCATTTCGGGGTCGAGCCGGATATTATCACCTCGGCGAAGGGCATTGCCTCCGGTATGCCGTTGGGTGCCTGTATCGCCCGTGAGTCGGTCATGACCTGGCCCAAGGGCGCGCATGGCAACACCTATGGCGGTAACCCGATCTCGTGTGCTGCCTCATTGGCAACCATTGAGTTGCTTGAAGAGTCCTACCTGGCGAATACAGCCGAAGTTGGTGAGTATGCCCTCGAAGCACTGCGTGCCATGCAGGCGCGTCACCCGTCGATTGGCGAAGTGCGCGGCAAGGGACTGATGATCGGCGTGGAGTTTGTGACCGACAAGGCGACCCGGCAACCCGCTGAAGAACTTCGCAACCAGGTCGAAGATCTTGGCTTTGAGCACGGTTTGCTTTTGCTCGGTTGTGGCAAGTCCACTATCCGGCTGGCACCGCCGCTGTGTATTACAAAATCTGAAATGGACGAGGCCCTGGAGATATTCGAAGGTGCCATTACCCTGGCGGAGGAAAGACAGGGGTTGTTGGTAGGTGCATAGAAATAAAAAATGCCCCGGCTGTAAGCCGGGGCATTTTTTATCTGACTACTTATCTGCTTCTACAGTGACAAGTACAGCGCCAACGACCACACGCTTCTTGTAGCTGTTTGTTTTTTGGTCGTACTCTTTGCAGGTGATCAAGGTCAGCCAGGAACGATCCATGTGTTTGAGTGCCGATGTGTTATTTGGCGAGACGATTGTGTTTGCCTGTACTTCGAACGTGTATTTCTGTCCGTAGGCATGGATGATGATTTTGTCACCGTATTTCAATTTGTTCAAATTCACAAACGGACCCGGCAGACCATTTGCATTGTAGACGTGGCTCGTCAATACGCTATTACCATTCCAGGATGGGAATGCGCTGCCTTCCAGCCACCCAGCCTGATTCGCAAGCCAACTCACATCCCATGTTCCGTTGACTTTGGGCACACCTACGATCGGGACCTTGACCCCCAAGGCTGGAATTTCCAACACAACCGTAGTGGCTTTGTATTGCTTGTTTTGTGGTTGCGAGCCAAGCATGGTTGACACTTTGGGGGCAAAACCGGTGGCTGGCAGCACAAGGCTGGTTGCATCTACGATCGTAATCGTTGCCGTGGACGCGTTGTTGACGAGTCGATCGGTCTGGGATGTCGTAGCCAGGCGCGCGGTGTTGTTGATCGGCGGATTGCCCCTGCCGTTGACCGTAGTGGTAATGGTAATCGTGATCACATCTGTGACATCCACCGTGGGAATGGTGACGGTCACTGTATAAGGCGCCGGGCCAGGAGTGAAAGAGGCGGTCCCGACATTGGCTCCTGTCTGGTTGACAGCGGTTACACTGACAACATCAAAAATAGGCGGCAATGGATCGGTGACGACCACGTTACTGGCAGGGGCGTTCCCTGAATTTGTGACTGTCAAGGTAAATACGACCCGTTCGCCGATAGAGGCTTGGTTGGGGTCGCCGCGTTTTGCGATGGCAGGGTCGGCTACCAGGGCGTTGGTAGGCACAAAGCCAAAGTCCACAGTCATATCACCGTTGGTATCGTCGGCATTGTCTTGGCTGCCACCCTGGAAGGGCTCATTAGCCGTTTCACCGCCCAAAGCCAGGTTAATGATGGGCGAAATAACGGGCTGACCGGAAGCCGTTTGAGTGCCGTTATCATCACCATCTTCGCCGTTGTCGTTCGTGTCTGTGACACCCGGGCTGGACGATAGCGGGGCACTGGCAGGTGGAGTGGGAATATACAGAATGTAACTACCAGGCTGCAACCCACCAAAATAGTAATCACCGTTTGCGTCAGTAGTGACGCTGGTAACAGGCGGGTTTACGCCAGGTGTCTGGCTGCTTAGGTACAACTCGATCAATACGCCGTTGATGCCCGGTTCCCCGGCATCTTGAATTCCATTGCCATTAATATCTGCAAAGACGGTTGATCCCACACTGACCAAACTCCCTGACCCTATAAACCCAAAGTCCACAGTGGGGTTGGAGGTGGTTCCGTTGGCGTTGTTCACCGTATTGTTGTTGG
>CAZJMZ010000337.1:0-3027 GCA_964547115.1 uncultured Anaerolinea sp.
GCGGATAAAAAACTCCGCTTCAACTCCGACCCTTGATGTTGCTTCAACACCTCAAGCCTTAGCTCAACCGATTCATTTGACTCCTCTATCCACTTCGGCGAATCACTTTGCCTTCGTCCGCATCCTGGTCTCGGAACTCAAACTGCTTCTCAAAGGACAGCGTGTGTGGTGGTATCTTGCCATGCTGGGTTTTATTCTGGCGGGGTTGTTCAACTCGCCTGAAACCGCCCGGCAGTTCATCCTGCCCTTCACGTGGATCTTCCCCATCCTCATCTGGTCTGGAATGGGCAACCGCGAGATACACAACGAAACGCATCAAATGATCTTCTCCTCCGCGGCCCCGCTGATGCGGCAACTCCCTGCGCAGTGGGTGGCAGGATTCCTTGTCACTGCACTTACCGGGATTGGCGTATTTATCAACTTGATTGCTGCTGGCGATACAGCGGGTCTGCTCGCGTGGATATCCGCCGCTATTTTCATTCCATCCTTTGCGCTGGCTCTTGGTGTGTGGAGCAACAGCCACAAACTCTTTGAAGTGCTCTATATGTGTCTGTGGTATGTGGGTCCTTTGAACAACGTCCCTGCGGTGGATTTTCTCGGTGCGAACAGCAGTGGCAACCTGATGTTCTTCGTCCCATTTTCGATCATGCTAGTCGCTGCTGCGTTTGTGGGTAGAGCCAGACAGTTACAAAGTTAATTATGAAAGCAAGAGCCTCATCCATGCTGCCAGTGTGGATGAGGCTCTTTTTATTGAAGCAGGTTTCGGGTCAGGTTTGAGGCGCTTGTTCCTTGAGGGGGAGAGCGTCTGGTAACTCGTTCTCGATATTGCGGATGCGCGGATTGGCGTAGACCATCAAGCTGACGAGGATGGCGGTCAGTCCGGACAGGATAAGCATCAAGCCGATGCCGCGACCTGCACCTGTGCCAAGGGTGGTTCCAATAAAGGTGTTGGCCAGCGCGCCGCCATTTTGCAAAAGCGGCTCGAAGAATTTATCGGCCAGTGGACCAGCAGTCAGAAACGCCAACGGCATCATGGATTGTGAAATGGTCGAACGGACGGAGAAGACGCGCCCCTGGATTTCCTGCGGAACCTTGGTTTGGAAGACCACCTGGCTGTTGCCACTGGCCAGAGGAACCGAGAACATCAGCAGGAAGATCCCTGTGCCAATGAAATATGCATTGGGTTGTGCGCCTGCGATGATGAAGCCTGTTACGCCAAGGATGATGAAGCCAATGGCGGCGGGAATACGGCGCTTTGCCCCACCCCAAACTGACATCAAGATGCTGCCTGCCAGTAAACCGACGCCCATCACGGTCTGAATCACGCCTAATACATTGGCTGAGAAACGGCTCAACACCATCGGCACGAGCAACACAGCCGACCAATTGAGCAGGAAATTCACCATCGCATAATAGAACAGCAGACCCAGCAAGCCTTTGCGTTCCGTCAGGTACTTCCAGCCGAAGACAATATCCTGCCAGACATTTTTGTCCTTGTGTTCCTGAGTTTGTTTGGGTTGGGGAATGCTGACAAACAGCAATGCTCCAATGGCAAAGAAGAAGGTGACGAAATCGATCAGAATGATGCCTTTGAAACCAATGGCGACAAACAACAGGCCTGCTAAAAGCGGAGTGATGACTGTGCTGATTGCCTCACGCATCTGGAGCATGCCGTTGGCGCTCCCCAGCTTTTCTTTGGGCACAATGGTTGAGATCGATGCTGTAAAAGCAGGTTCCTGAAAAGCAGCAAACACGGATTCAAACAGGGCGATCATATAAATATGCCAGAGTTGCAAATTCCCGGCGCTCAATAGCAGGAAGATGATCAAACTCAATAGGGCATTCAGCGTATCAGCGGCGATCATGATAAAGCGGCGGTTGAAGCGGTCGGCGATGGATCCGGCAATGGGCAGGAGTAGGACGCGCGGAATCGTTCCAAGCAGAACCGTAATGGCAAAGGGCGTGGCTTGCTTTGTCTGATCGTAGATCCAAACCGCAAGGGCAAAGTTCGTTAATCCCGAACCGAGCATCGAGATCAACTGCCCCGCCCAGATGATGAAAAAAGTCCTCATATCCCTGGGGGTTTCAACGGGAGCCGGTACCGATAAAGTGGTCATTTCTTTTTGCCTTTCCTGGTTTTCTTCTCAAAATAATAGCTTGGGTAGAATGCCACGGTCAGGGCGTATGGCTGGTCGGTGGCTGGGGCGGATTTGTCTTCTGCTTCGAATTCCTGGAGCAATTTGACCAGGCGCTCCTGAAATTCACCGATCCGCTTTTCAGAGATGACATTGACCACGCGATTAATGATCATGCGGCGGGGCTGTTCGTCGGCGCCTTGCACGAGTTGGAATTGGCGCGCTTGCAGGCTGCGCAACATATCCTCCCGGGTGGCATCGATGGTGGTGGAGAGCAGGATGTTGATCGGCTCGTTGTCGCCTTCTTTCGAGAACTTGAAGAGGGCAGGGTCCACATCGAGGGAGTGGGCAACCGAGGTGTAGGTTTTCTCGAGCATGTTGGCGACCATGCGTGTCTCGGCCACTTCGATCATGCCCAGTTTTTCAAGGGCTCCGAAGTGGTAGTACAACTTGCTGGGGGCCAGGCCCAGCTTTTCGGCCACCTGTTTGACCGTCAATGCCTGGCTTTCCAGCAATTCCAGCACCTGGACTCGCAGCGGGTCTGAGATGGCTCGCAGGGTTTCCAGGTCGGCAATGTGAAAATGTTTTTTCTCTTTGGTTTTCTTCATCAAAATATTCCTGTCTATCATTAAAATATTTTTTAACGATAGACAGGATTTTATATTATTTCTGGGATCTGTCAAGGCATTGGTAGGGCAAAGTTGGGTAGCTACCTATGCAAGACCCTTTCCAGTACTGAGTCCAAGTCCCCTCGTTGACTTTGTTGCTGTGTATAGCTGTAGTTTGCTTGCTTGATTACCTCATCCAGACTCTGGATCGTCTCCGGATCAGTCTTGGGATGCTGACGGATCGTTTCCCATATTTCAAACGCCTTTTCCAGTTCACCACGCCG
>CAZJMZ010000338.1:0-2968 GCA_964547115.1 uncultured Anaerolinea sp.
ATTCTTTCATCAACTCTTCGTAGGAGTTCAATCCGATTTTTGGAGCTAGTTCACGAGCCCAGAGGTCATCCAATTCGCTTTTGATCGAGGCAGAGACAGAAAGTTTGGCAGCCCCGACCTGCCCATCACGCACTTTGGACAAGCGTCCGTCAGCAGGCAGGCCCATGGCGGGGCCGCGTGCCTTGCGAATGAGATGATCTTCGAATTGAGCCTCGTGGGCTTGCATGAATTTAATATCCGACTGACGCATGACGATCTCTTTCAATTCGGCGTCGAGAGGAATACCGATAAACTCAGCCACGCGGTCAATGGTGTGTGAAAGGTTGGCCTTCATGTTCTCAAAACACAACGCCAGCACGTTCGGGTCCTTGCGCCGGGGCCAGAGCGCCAGAATGTGATGGAAGATTGCCTGCCGGGGGAGATAGAATTCCCGGGCGAATGTTTCGAGATCGATCGAGCCTTTCTCGAAGAAAAAACCCTCAAAGAACAGGTAATGTGAAAGCAGGGCGTCGTGAGGGTTGCGTACAACAACGATATATTTGCCGCCTTGTGGGTTTTGATCCAACTGGAGATGAGATTTGAACGCCCGCGGCTGTGCCACCTGGGGGGCGTCAATATCCATGCCGCAATCGTGAGCCATGTGCAGCCAGGGGATCACCCGGCAGATCTCATCGAAATCCATCGAGCCGCGCGTGCGCAACCCATGCACGATCTGTTGCATCCAGGTGGTGCCGCATTTGGGCGGCGTGACAATGAACACCTCGGTGGCGGCGGGTTTGTAGTCGAGGCCGCGCTGCCAACCCTCGGGCGTTGAGAAGTTCTCCATGCGCTTGAGCATTTCCGCCACGGTGTTGGGGCGGGTGAAGTTGGTCTGTTCGTCCATGCCTACCTCTAAAATTTGATTGAGTGTTGACAGGCTAATTCCCTGAAAACCTGCCGTACTCATCCGGCTTTTGTTTGGGTTGCGGCGGCGGGCTTGTCATTTGGCGCTTGGCTTTTTGCAGGTCGGCTTCGTGCTTCAAGAGCACGGAGAGGGTGTCGTCCAACACGTCCTTATCCAGATTGGAGGCGTTCAACGCCACAAGCGCATTCGCCCAATCGAGCGTCTCGCTGATGGAGGGAGATTTGCGCATATCTGCCTTGCGCAGTCGCTGGACGAATTCCACGGCTTGTTGGGCAAGTTTGGGGTTAAGGTCTGGTACTTTGAGACGCACGACCGCCAATTCCTCCTGCAAGGTTGGGTAATCAATAAAGAGATACAGGCAGCGACGTTTCAGCGCCTCAGAGAGTTCGCGCGTGTTGTTGGAGGTGAGAATAACAAATGGGCGGTGTTTTGCAGTCAATGTGCCTAATTCGGGTACGCTGATTTGAAAATCGCTCAGGATCTCGAGCAGAAAGGCTTCGAACTCGGCGTCGGCACGGTCGATCTCGTCGATGAGTAGCACGGTCGGCTGTTCGGAGAGAATCGCTTTTAGCAGGGGGCGTTGGAGCAGGAACCGGCTCGAGAAAAAGACATCCTCCTCTTTAGCGAGGCGGTCTGCGGCTTCGGTCAATGATTCGGCTTTTCCCAGCGTGTCGTTCAATTTATCGCGCAGCAGTTGGGTGTATAGCAGCTGTTTGGAGTATTCCCATTCGTACAATGCCTTCGATTCGTCCAGCCCTTCATAGCATTGCAGGCGAATCAACTCGCGCCCTGTGGCTCCGGCAATGGCCTTTGCCAATTCGGTTTTGCCCACCCCTGCAGGCCCTTCAGATAACAACGGCTTGCCAAGCTTTTGTGCGAGATACACGATCGTTGAGATCTCATCGGATGCGATGTATTTCTGTTTGTTCAGTTCGGTCTTAACGGTCTTCGTTGAATCAAAAAGAGTGGTCATGGGTCACCTGTAAGGGGAAGTATACCTTCCCTGACGCGGATTGAACGGGTTCTCTTTCCTAGGCCTCGAGGGGGCCGTAGAACGCTGGGTGAAATTCAACCCGGCCGCCAGGTACGGTTTCGTAAAACGGCAGGGCCATAAAATATTCGGGGGCCGGTGCGCCCGCATAGGTCAACTGCGGATACGTTCTGAATCCGAAACGCTGATAGTAGCGAAAATCGCCTTCCAACACGCAGCCCTGTGCGCCCGTGCCTTTGAGTTGTTCGAGTCCGGTATGAATCAGGGCTGAGCCGATGCCCTGCTTTTGTAACGCGGGCACTACCGAGATCGGTCCCAGACCATACCAACCAAGGAAATCAGCATTGATCGTCACTGGCGAGAAAGCGACATGTCCCACCACCTCATGGTTCAATTCGGCCACTAAGGAGAGGGTCAGGCTGCCGGCCTCGCGCAACCTTTGGACGATGAGGTGCTCTGTTGGGTTGTCTGAGAATTTCCCGGTGAAGGCGGCCAGTGTCACCTGGGTGATGGTGTCGTAGTCGGCGGATGTTTCCGGACGAATGATGGGCTGTAGTTTCATGATTCCCTTTCGAAAAGGTCGAAGCGCCAATCGTTGCTGCGCATGAAATGGCCGGGCGGGTATTCGAAATCGACCTCGCTCTGCAGGTGGAAGCCGCTTTTTTTGCACAAGACATTGGATGCAATATTGTCGACTGCTGGAAAGGCGTGCAAGTAGCGCCTGCTTTTCTGATCGCGTGCCAGTTCCAGGAGCATGTTCAAAGCCTGAGTGGCGATTCCCTGACCTTGATGCTCGGGCAGTATGCGCCAGCCGCTTTCCAAGATCGGCTCACCCTGCCATGCCCTTTCCCAGAAACCGATCGAGCCGATGCCTGTTTTGATGGGCTCCAACTGGATGACGAACATGTATACATGGCTGATGGCGCTATCCTGACAGTAACGTTCCAGGCGCCTGCGGAGTTGCTCAGGTGTTTCAGGTCCACCGATGTGTTGCGTCATGGCCGGGTCGCCGAGCAGGCGTTCGAGCAGCGGCAGGTCTGAAGCCTGCCAGCGCCGCAGGCTGATGGTTGGTT
>CAZJMZ010000339.1:0-2965 GCA_964547115.1 uncultured Anaerolinea sp.
CCCAAAATGACCGGGATGCTGAACGTATCAAGCAGATGTTTCACCCATAACCGGTCAAAACCTTCGCTATACAGGCCGTAGAAAAAACCCACCAGCAAGACACTGATCAAACGCGGACGTGCCCGCACCGCCGTAAGGCCCTCATGGAAGATGTGCCACATATGCTGCCAGGTGTTGCGGTCTTCCTTGGGCGTGGGATGAAACCCGGTCTCGGGCATGATCACCGCCAGCGTCAGGCCGATCAGCATCACCCCGGCCCCACCCAGCAGGATCGGCAGATTCACCTGCCGCCCACCCAACACGATCGCCAGCCCCATCCCCAGCAACGAGGCATACAGGCTCACCTGGTTGGCGCGCAGCAGCAATTTGTTCGCGGCTTCTTCGCCGATCTCGTCTGATATCCAGGCTTGTGTGGCGCCGCTGGTGAACGTATAGCCCAGGCCCCAGATCACCTGCGCCAGCAGAATGGGCACAAAGAACGGGAACAAGCCTTCCACCAGAAAGCCCGCCCCCATCAATAAATACCCGATAATGATCGAAGCTCGCCGCGAATACGCATCGGCCACCACGCCCGTGGGCACTTCGAATACGAAGGCCGCAAGTTCCAGGGTGGTTCCCACCATCACCAGTTGAAAGGGCGAGAGTCCCGCCACGGTGGCTTCATACAGCGAGACCACTACAAACATCATCGAGAACAGCATCGAAGCCGTAAACTCGATGAATAAATATACAAAACGCGCATTGAGTTTTAAAGATTGGAACATACACTCTCATAAAACAGCGCGGGGGTCTGAGACCCCCGCGGAGCGGTGGATTACAACAAAGCTCTGACCTGTTTGACCGTCGCCTCGGCTGATTTGAACAACACACCCTTCATGCCGACCTTCTCACAAGCCTGGATATTTTCCCAGACATCATCGACAAAGACCGCCTCGTTCGGACTCACCCCCAGCTGCTCCAACGCGATCTGGTAGATCTTCGCTGATGGCTTGGCCACCTTCACCTCCGCCGAGATGACCATGGCATCGAAGGCATCTTCGAACTTTTCACGGACGATGTAACTGCGCAACCCGCTCCAGGCATTGGAGATCAAACCGGTCTTATACTGCGGGCGGAGCGACCGCAAAAATTGTACGAGAGTGCGGTCCAACACATCGCCGCCGAAGAACGCATGCTCGATCTCATGGCGGGCTTCGGCGGGTTGCTTCAGCAGCTTCATCACCGCCAGCCAGTGCTCCTCTTCAGTGACCTCCCCCACCGTGGCCTGGCGGGCTGTTGGCGAAGCGAAGACCAGCTTATCGATGTCTTCATAGTCCATACCGAAGCGTTCGGCCAGGTTCTGGCGTGGGGCCTGATATTCGGTGCGAAGCAGGACTCCGCCCAGATCGAAGAGCACGGCTTTGACGGTCATTGGCTTTTCTTGGCAGGAGCCTTGGCTTTGGCGGCCGGTTTCTTTTCGGCGGCGGCAGCTTTGGGCTTGGAGGCTTTTTTGGCAGGCGCAGGTTCAGGCGTGGTTTCGGCTTGCGGCGCGGGAGCAGGCTCCGGCTGGGAGGCCGAGGCGGGCGCAGCATCCGCTTGCTTTTGTAATTCGGCGAGCGCGGCGCGCCAATTGGGCATGGTCATTTCCAGTTTCTGGCGCTGCACGGGCGTGGCCCGGCGGCAGCGCGGGCAATGGGCATCGTAATGGCTCAACTTTTCAGCGTCCATGTGTTGCAGAGCGAGGAGCTTTTCGGTACGGCCGATGGCATACGGGGTTTGGCAGAAAGAACATTTGATGTTCATGGGTGTCT
Organism: uncultured Anaerolinea sp.; assembly: GCA_964547115.1. GTDB lineage: Bacteria > Chloroflexota > Anaerolineae > Anaerolineales > Villigracilaceae > Defluviilinea. Next base: position 1,791 of record CAZJMZ010000339.1, read on the forward strand.
CCTTTTGTAATGGTCGAAGTATAGCCTACTCTGGGTCTACAGGCAGACGCTGTAGTTCTTTTTCGTAGGTGGCAAACTCTGTGGCGGCATGCATACCCGCCTTGAGATATAAGCGCGTGGCGCCCGTGGGGTTTTCGGCGTCCACACCCAGCCCAATGGTCTGGATGCCGCGCTGATCAAACACTCGAAATGTATGCTGAAGCAACGCCAGCCCAAGCCCACGATTGCGCCAGGGACGTCTGACACCCAAGGTACCAACCCAGCCTATGCCCTGCCGCAAGCGGTTCTGAGAGAAACCCGCCACTTGATCGCCATCCCAGGCAATCAGCCATAAGCTGGGGTCAAAATTGGGATTGCCGAACTTTGCATGAGACCAACTTTCATACGTCTGTTCGTGGCTGCCCCAATGGTCGAGGAAGGCTTCATTGTTCGCCTGCCATACAGCCACAGCATGCTGCTCTTTGATGAACGGGCGTATCTCAATCCCGGCCGGAAAGTCTGCAGCCGCGGGCGCCTGTTTGAATTGGATTTCCATGCGCCAATAATAACGGATGGGGACATAGCCTTCATGACGCAGCAACATATGCCCGGCTTCATCCTTGTTGTTGATCATGCTTTGCACACGGATGCGCCCGCCTGGTTCAGTCAGCGCCAATTCGGCGTGTGCCCGCTCAGCGACCTTGGCCAACAGGGTTGAACCAATGCCCAAGCCTCTGAACTCAGGATGAACACAACCATCGGCTTTGAGGTGGGTATGATCTGATTCGCAATACAGTTCTTCACTGCCGACAATACGACCATCACGGGTTTCGGCCACAAAGACATCCCGCTCCACTTGAAAGCCTGTGCCCCGCCACTCGTTCGCCAACTCTTCAGCCGTAAGCACAAAGCTGGCATCGCCTTCCATTTCAGCAACGGTGCGGGTAAGTTCGGCGACGGCGTTCAGGTCAGCCCAGCGGGCGGGACGCACATTCAGACGAGCGTCGAGGTTCGTTAATATTTTCAAACCGTTCTCCTATTTTCAGTCTGCTACTCAATGCTTTTGCCGGGGCGCAGTTCTTTTTCGTAGATCACATCTTCCACAGCAACTTGCATACCGACCTTTTGATACAAGCGTGTGGCTCCGGTGGGATTGGATGCATCGACGCCCAGGCCGACGGTGGGCATGCCACGTT
>CAZJMZ010000340.1:0-2963 GCA_964547115.1 uncultured Anaerolinea sp.
GGCTTTCTCGCCAAGGAGACGCTGCTCGCTTCTGCGACTCACCCGAGCCTGCCTCCGTTCGTGGACCTGCTCTTCCCGCTGACAACGGTCGCCGCGGGTGCGTTGCTGCTGGCGCAGGCGGGCGTGCTGGTCTACGGCACCTTCCTTGGCAACCCCGCCGATGCGAAGCATCCTCCGCACGGGCATGACCCCAAGTGGGGCTTCTGGTTGGCCCCCGCCATCCCCGCCGTGTTATCACTCTTCGTCGGCCTGACACCCGTGGAGCCGACCTTCCTGGCAGATTTCCTCGCCTCGGCCGCCAAGGCCGCGTATGGTGACAAGGTCAAGGTCTCGCTGGCCCTGTGGACCGGCATCAACGTGCCGCTGCTGCTCTCGTTCGTGGCGATCACGCTCGGCGCGCTGTTGTTCTGGCAGCGCGGACGTGTGCGTCCGTGGATGATGGCTTTCCTGCCGAACGTCACTGCCAACGCGTTGTTCGATGGGACGCTTGCAGGCCTGGATTGGCTGGCTCGGACGGCGACCAGCCTCCAGCGTGGTCAGATGCGGTTCTACCTCCGCGTGATGGTGTTGTGTACGGCTTTGATCGCGTTCCTGTTCGCGGGCGTGAACGCAGTCCCCATTCCATCCTTTGATTGGAACTTAGCAGGCATGAGCGGCCTGCGCCTGTTCGCATTGTTGATGCTGACCGTCGCGGCGTTGGTGAGCGTGTTCGTGAAGCGCGACCTGTACGCCGTGATCGCCATCGGCGTTTCGGGGCTGGGTGTGGCGCTATGGATGGCGCTCGACCCCTCGCCCGATGTGGCGCTGGTGCAGGTGGTGGTGGACATCCTTTCGACAATCATCCTGATCCTGAGCCTGACGCTGATTCCCCGTAAACTGCGCGACCGCGCGAACGAGTTATTGCACAGCCGCAGTGGCATGCTGCGCGATGCATTCATCGCGGGTCTGCTCGGACTGGTGGTGATGGGTGCGACCTACACCGCACTCGAGACACGTCCACGTGACAGCCTGGTGACACCCTACTATGCCGAGAACTCCAAACCGCTGACCGGCGCGAAGGATATTGTCGGTGCGGTGGTGGTGGATTTCCGCGGCGCGGATACGTGGATCGAGATCCTGGTCTTTTCGATGGCGGCGCTCGGCATTTACACCCTGCTGCATTACGCCACGCGCAAAGCCGGAGACCCGCCGCGTGAGCAGCCTGAGGCACCCCTGCCCACAGGCACGCCACTCGGTATTTACAACCTGCCCACTTCTTCACTAATGCATGTACTGGCCTATGCCATCCTGCCGCTGGCCTTCATGCTCGGCATGACGCACATGATGTACGGCCATGACCAGCCCGGCGACGGCTTCACGGCAGGCGTCATCATCAGCCTCGCTGTAGCCATGTGGACCATCATCTTCGGCTTCGAAGCCACGCGCAACAAACTGCCGTGGTTGAAATCGGTGAACCTGATCGCGGCGGGACTCTCTGTGGCACTGCTCAACGCGCTCTTCAGCGCCTTTTTCGGCGCAGGTTTCTTCGCCCCTGTGGATTATGGCGCCTTGCTCAACCTGCCCCTGCCACCCGGCTTTGGTATCACCAATTCGTTCCTTTTCGAACTGGCGATCTGTCTTACCGTGCTCGGCGCGGCGACGTTGATCCTCGATAATCTCGGTCATCCGCGCGAGGAGGATCCCGCCGCCGAAGCGGACTTGGCGGCGCTCAAGGAGCACTCATGAATCTACTGACCTCCCTGGCCATCGGCGTTTTGTTCGCGGCGGGCATCTATCAGATGCTGCGACGCAACGTCATCCGCGCGGCGATCGGGTTGGTGCTGATCTCGAACGCGGTCAATCTCTTTTTGTTCAGTACCGGCGCATATAACGGCGAGTCGCCGGCCTACACCACCGCCGTCTCGCAGATCAGCGACCCGCTGCCGCAAGCCCTCGTGCTGACCGCCATCGTCATCAGCATGGGCGGGTTCGCGTTTGTATTGAGCCTGCTCTACGTGATCTCCACCCGTTATAAGACCAGCGACACCGATGAAGTACAGGGGCTGAAGAACTGACATGCAGACCTGGCTCCTGCTCCTTCCGTTGATCCTGCCTTTTGCAGGCGTGCCCCTGGCGCTATTGCTGCGCAAAAATCAGCGCGTTCAATCCGCGTTCGCCGTAGCGTGGATGTTCATTACGCTCGGCTTCACGGTCGCATTGTTGTACACGGTGCTCAGCACGCGCCAGTCACTCGTCTTCCAGATGGGCATGTGGCAGGCCCCCTACGGCATCACCCTCACCGCTGACCCGTTGAATGTGTTCATGCTATTGATGGCGCACATCGTCCTTGCGGCGGGATTTTTGTATGCCTTTGGCTCCACCGAAAAAGCCACCCACTACCCGACCTTTTACCCACTCTTCTTCGCCCTCACCACCGGCTTGAGCGGCGCCTTCCTGACTGGTGACCTCTTCAACCTGTTCGTCTTCGCCGAGATCATCGTCATCTCAGGCGCGGCGCTTACCGCCAATGCCGACGACCAGTTCGGCGTGGAAGCGGCCTATAAATATTTCTACATTTCCACCCTCGCCTCGGTCTTCTTCCTGATCGGCGTCGGGTCGCTGTACGTGGCATATGGCACGCTCAACCTTGCGGATCTGTCCGTGCGCATCGCGGCAGTTCCATCCGCGCCGCTGGCCATGCTCGGGCTGGCGTTCCTCACTGCCACGTTCCTCATCAAAAGCGCAGCCTTCCCGTTCCATTTCTGGCAGCCCGATTTCCATGCTGCTGCCCCCACACCCGTCAGCGCGATGTTATCGTCGCTGGTGGTGAAGGTTGGTGTGTATGCCTTCTTCCGCCTGACCACCTTGCTTTTCCCTGAAGTGCAATTGCTCAAGACCCTGCTGGTGGTGATCGGGGTGGCGGGAGTATTGTATGGTGGCTTCGGCGCGGCAGGGACACACAATGCCAAGCGCATGCTGGCCTA
>CAZJMZ010000341.1:0-2951 GCA_964547115.1 uncultured Anaerolinea sp.
GTTTGATGGTCTTCTCGGTCAGGAATAGTTTCTGTCCGATCTCCCTGTTGCTGGTGCCCACCGCGATCAACTCGAGGATCTGGCGCTCACGCTCGGTCAATTCATCAAAACCGTCCTTGTCAGCGCGCGCGGATTTATGCGGCGTGGAGATCTCCGAAAGCAGATGTGCCGCCAGCGATGGGCTAACGTATCCTTCTCCCGCATAAACCGTGTGCAAAATACTATTGAGCTCACGTGCAGCCACACCCTTCAAGACATAGGCATGTGCCCCGGCCTTGAGCGCCGCTACAACCACATCTTTATCATCGGAACCAGTTAAGACGATGATTTTTACGACCGGGTACGAGGCCGAGATGGCTTCTGCAGCCGTCAACCCTCCACCCGGCATATTGATATCCAACAAAATAATATCCGGAAGACAATCACGTGTCAGGCGCAAGGCATCTTCCGACGTAACTCCCTGTCCCACGATCTCAATATCCGGTTCCGAGCCCAGGATCGAAGCGACCCCCTCCCGAAAGATCGGGTGATCATCCACAATTACAAGACGAATCTTATCCATGCACAGCCTCTCCCATCGGTTGCAACCAAAGATAGGCGGTCATTGCCACTGAGCGCCCGGCATCCTCGAACACTGAGAACCTCCCGCCGAGACTTTCCACCCGCTCACGCATTCCATCCAGACCTGCCTCCACCTCTCCATCATACCGCTGTCCGGTCACTTCGACCACCATCCGGCCGGTCGCGTAAGTGACGTGCACTGCCGCTTCGGGGCTGCCTTGCGGCTCCAACTGGTTCAAGCCATCCTGGATGAAACGATACACCGCGATCTTGACCGACATCGGCGCATCGTCAGGCAGATCGTGCATGTCCAGTTGCACGCGCGCGCCTACACGTTGTTCATGCGCACGCACCACATGCAGAATGGTGTTGGGCAGGGTGAAATGGTCCAATTGCGGCAGGCCAAACCATGCAGCCAGAGAACGCATCTTGCGCAGAGCGTCCTGCAGGGTATCCTGCACCAGCGGGAGGTGCTGGGTACACATGGCATGCGGATGGCTGCGGCTGCATACTTCGTTCTGCACAAGGGCCTGGTCCAATCGCAGGAGCGCCAGGCTGATCTCCTGCACCGGACCATCATGCAATTCGGCGCTGATACGGCGTAACAGGCTCTCGTTCAACGCCACTGTGCTTGCCGCTGATTCACGGGCGCGCTGAGTGAGGTCCTTGTGACTCGCCAGCAGGTCGGTTAAACGCGCCACCTGTCCGCGCAACTCCGCCTCCTGTCTTTCGAGGCGCACACTTACGAACTGAACGAACCACAATAGGGCCAGAAAAATGAACAACATGGTCAGGCCCACCACCACCCAACCCACTCGCTGTGCAGCCGCGATCTCCGCATCCAGTGTATCCACTTTCTGGTAAAACTCAGCCACAGCAATGATCCGGTCGGTATCGTTCAAGCGCACGGGGCTGTAGACCTCCAGCAACGGCTCTGAAGAAAGCAGGCGCTCCTCCACGTTTTCAGCTTCGGTCAACGAACTGATCTCTCCGGTCACATACCCCTGCCACGAACTGAGTTGGTCGGCCGTGTCGGGAAAAGTCCGCCCAACCAATGCAGGAATATTACTGAAGGCGATCGTGTGATTGTAGTTCCAGATCTTGATGGAGACGGTCTTTTCGCCCAGGTTGCTCGCTGCAAACAAACGATTCAACTCTTCGATATGCTCCGGGTTGATCGCATCGGCGTAGAACAACTCCTGCACATTGGGTGAAATGAAGCTATCCATATACAACGCGGTCGTCAGGGTGGCTTCGTTGATGACCGTCTCTTTGATCTGTTCGCCCGTCCAGCGTCCGATCCCGATCATCGCCAACAGCATAATGACGCTGCTGGCGAGCGTATAACGCTGCACCAGGCTCAGATCCCGCCCAAAGTCCTTGATCGAACGGACCAGGGACACCAGTGTAGGTGACTTCTTCAAGCCCTGAAAGACCAGCAGCCAGCGCGCAAAAAAATTGACAACGTTCAGCATCTGTCATACCCCGCATATTGCATAACGGCGCCGATGACGAAACCAAACCAACCACACAGCTTCTCACACATCCAACACCCCCAGGCCTTGTAGAGGAAAGCGGGCGCTGACCCGCGTCCCATAGTGGACACGCGACTCAATCTCCAGACGACCACCCAAATTCACCACACGCTCATGCATGCCAGCCAGCCCCAAATGCGTTCCTGTCAGATCGGCCTGCCCGGTCTCAAACCCCGGACCACGGTCTGAAATTTCAACGACCAACTCGCCAGCAACCACTGTTGCCGATATATGCTGGCCCAACCCACCCGCATGGCGATAGGAATTATTCAAGGCCTCCTGCACCACCCGATACGCTGCGATCTTTAAGGATAACGAGACTGTATCCGGCAGGTCATGCTGTTCAAGGGCCACCGCCGTGCCCGTGCGCGCTTCATGCGCATGGGCCGCGCTCACAAAAACATCCTCGAGCGACATGCCTTCAAGATGCGGCAGCCCCAACCCTGTTGTGATCGTCTGCATCTCACGCATGGCAGAATCCAGCGAATCCTGCACTGCTGGCAGGTTCTTATTACACTGGCTGTTCTGGTTAAGCAACCCGCACTGCTCGATCTCCTGGATCGCCGTCTCCAACCGGGCGATCGAAGCGCTGACATCCTGGATCGGCCCATTGGTCAACTCTGTGCTAATGCGCCGCAGGGTGACTTCGTTCAACTCCACCACATGCGCTGTGGCGCGGCGCATCCGCCTGTCCAATTCCTCGTTCTGCGAAAGGACCTCGGTCAATTGGGCAACCTGGTTTTGCAACGCCAATTCCTGTTTTTGAAGCCGCTTCCGCGCCCAGCCAAAAAAGCCCACCAGCCAAAAATACACCACCCCCATACTGATGCCAACCGCCAGCCAACTATTGCGCTG
>CAZJMZ010000342.1:0-2948 GCA_964547115.1 uncultured Anaerolinea sp.
GCTTTTCCGTATCTGACAGCGCGTTACATTAACATCAACGGCGCGAAGGTTTGGGCGCAGCGCGTCAGTTATGTGGGCGAACTTGGCTGGGAGTTATATATCCCCAATAACCGCGCATCCATGGTCTGGGATCTGTTGATCAAAGCCGGTAAAGGCTTTGGCATGGAAGTCGGCGGCTACAAAGTGCTCGATTCCCTCCGTCTCGAAAAAGCCTATCGATACTACACCACCGACGTAACTCAACTTGAAACTCCGTTTGAGGCAGGTCTCGGATTCTGCGTCCACTTCGACAAAGGCGACTTTATCGGCAAACCTGCATTGATCGCTAAAAAAGAAAAAGGCATTGCCAGCAAACTCTGCACTCTGGTTCTTGATGGTGAAGACTTCACTCAGATCTACGGCGGTGAAGCGATTTACCACGCAGGCAAGGTGCTTACCCGTGTCCGCAGTGGGGGGTATGGCTTCACTGTGAAGAAAAATATTTTGCTCGCCTATCTGCCTGTTGAGATGGCAAAACCTGGCACTAAAGTGGATGTGGAACTCATCGAAGGCATGCGCGTCGCAGAAGTGACCTCTTCGGTGTTGTATGACCCGAAAGGTGAAAAACTGAAGGCGTAGTTTCATTGCTATGTTCACTGAGGTGCGCGGATCATACACATCGACCATTGTTAATTCGTGAAATCCGCGGCTGAATTTTTGCAATGGCATTGTCGTTGTTAGGCTTATAATTCCTTTATGTCCAAAACTTCCCCTGAATACGTCGGCTTTGGAATGTTGACCCCGGTCGAGATCATGGTGCTTGATCAGCTCCCCAAGCACAACACTGGCGCCATCGTTACTGAAGTGAACGATTTTGTTTTCGATGATGCCGCCATCATTGCCTGCCTGCTCCGTCAATGGGATGTGTCTTCGGCCATGATCGGCACAGCCGTGGGCGATGATGACCGTGGCCATGCGCTTGCCAAAAAATTGAAAGAATGGGGTGTCCAGGGTCAGGTCCGTTTTACGAAAGAATACCGTACCCCGATCGAAGTTAATGTTTCGGACCGCAAAGGCGCGCGAACGTACTTCTGGCACCGCACGCCGCAAATGCTCAATACGCTCGACACCGCCGATCTGAAGCCGATCCGCGGGGCAAAGATCCTGTACGCCGATTGGTACGACGGCGAGCACGTCATTCGTGCGATGGACGAAGCCAATCGTCTCGATGTACCGGTGTTTTTCAATTTTGAGCATGGGCATAAGAACAAGGATTTACTCAAAAAATATGCCGGGCGTGTATCTGTCTGCCAGGCCGTGACCGATGCTGCGCAGCTTGGCAAAACCCAGGCTATGCTAAGCACCGCCAACAAGATCCTCAAGAGTGGCATTAAGACTGCGTTGGTCACCATGGCAAAAGATGGTTGTCTGGTAGCCGAAGGTAAATCAGCCATTCGTGTGTACGCTCCCAAGGTCAAGGCGGTGGATGCCTGTGGGGCAGGAGCCACCTTGTCAGCTGGGTTCATTTATGGCTATCTCAAAGGATGGGGGCTTGAAGAAGCTACCCGATTCGGCGTTGCGGCTGCCTCCCTCAAAGTTACCCGGGCAGGTCTGCAGATGTTCCCCGTGGAAGAGATCAAGGCCCTGGCCTCCCGGCTGGATGTGGTGCATTTGGCCTTCAAAGAGAATCAGCTGGAACGCATCGGCAAGGTCTTGCTGTCTCGCCGAACCAAAATCTTGCGGGATGGTCAACACCTGGCAAATCTGGCCAAAGATAAACTTCTCCCCAAAAAGAAGTCCACCGATAAAAAGCGTGTATCCAATCAGGCCAAAAGCAAACCGATTTTATAACCCAGTCAAAGGATGCTTTCCATGTCATACGCAGAATTGCTTACCCAGGAACAAATTCAAAAGATCCACGAGGCCTCCCTTGAGATACTGCAAGAGGTGGGGCTCAAAGTTCGCTATGCGCCTGCTCGTGAGGTATTTGCCGCGCATGGCTGTTCAGTGGATGGTGAGCGCGTCAAACTGCCGCGGGATGTGGTCGAGAAGTATCGCAAGATGGCGCCGCCCACCTTTACCTTCCACGGGCGTGACCCCAAATTCGATAAGACCATCCCGCAGGATAGCCCGGTCATTGTCACAGCGAGTTCAGCGCCTGATATCATTGACCCAGTTACGGGGAAGGAGCGACGCGCTGAGTCCGGTGATATTGCCCGCATCGCGCATCTCATCAACGAGTTGCCCGGTTACGATATGTTTTCGATTTCCACTCTGGCCGACGATGCGCCCAAAGACCAGTTTACGATCTCGCGTTTGTATCCGGCCATCAAATATTGCATGAAGCCCATCCGTGCCACCACCACCGACCATAAGGATACGCTGGCCATGATGGAAATGGCCTACATCGTGGCGGGCGGCAAGGAAGCATATAAAGAGCATCCGTTCCTCACGCATCACTACTGCCCGACCGTTTCACCGCTCACAATGGATGTGCTCTCCACGGAAAATGTAATGTACTTTGCGGGTGAGGGGCTCCCTGTCTACCCGACCATTGTGCCCAACGCGGGGCTCACGTCACCCATGTCCATGGCCGGGACGTTGGTGCAGGGCAATGCAGAATATCTGGCGACGGTCGCTTTGACGCAAATGGTGAAGGAAGGTACGCCCACCATTTATGCCACTCTGGCCACCGTGGCCGATATGCGCTCAGGCGCGTATACCTCCGGGGCCATTGAGTGTGGCATGTTGCACATGGCCTTTGCCCAGATCGCTCGCTACTACAATGTCCCCTGCGGCGGATATATCGGCCTCACCAATGCCAAGATCAATGACGCGCAGTCAGGTTATGAGACTGGCATGTCGGGCATGGGCGGTCTGGTCAGCGGCATGGATATGTTCAATATCGGCGGGCTCATCGATGCGCTGAAGACCTTCGATTTTGCCAAGGCCGTCATTGATGATGAAAT
>CAZJMZ010000343.1:0-2942 GCA_964547115.1 uncultured Anaerolinea sp.
GAAGTGGAAGGGCTCAAGGATGTGGCCTTTGCCCTGGGTCCATTGACACAGGCCGAGGCGAGGGAAATGATCCGCAAGACGTGGGCCGGTAGAAAGCTGCAAGGCTTTCGTGGCATCTCCGCTGCAGACGAGGAGTCGGTCGTCGATGTCCTTGTCAAACTCTCGCAACTGGCTGCTGAGCACGAGGATATTACCGAGATCGAGATCAATCCGTTGCGGGTGTTGAGTCAAGGTGCGGTGGCGGTTGATGTTAGAATGGCGCGCAAAGGAGATTGACGATGACCGCGTATGTGATCCTGGATGTGGATGTGCACGACCCTGTTGGGTATGAAGAATACAAAAAGCATGGCCCGCCTGCCGTGGCCTTATATGGCGGCAAGTATATTGTGCGCGGCGGCAAAGCCGAAACACTCGAAGGCGATTGGGACCCGAAGCGCATGGTGGTGATCGAGTTCGAAAACGCCGAACGCGCCAAACAGTGGATCAACTCGCCGGAATACAGCGAGGGCCGCAAACTGCGCCAGCGGACCGCCACTTCGCGTGTGATCGTCGTGGATGGGGTGTAAAAAAGCCGCCGGTTGAACGGCGGCTTATGCGAGACGTTATTTCAGAATCTGGAAAAGATTGCTGTAGTCATCCGTCCAAAGTTGGACGGATGTTTTGTAATCCGCCAGATCGGTGGCATGGTCTTTGATGGCAGGCATCTCCAGCAGGGCTGGGTCACGGGCGAGCAACAACCACTCGGATTGGAAGCCGCCATTGTTATCGCCGGGGTAATCCACGCTGACAAGGTTCAAGTCGTAGTATTGCGCCAGTTGCCAGAAGACGGGCTTTAGATCGAGATAGCGGTTGGAGATGTGCGCGGCAATGACGCCATTGGGGGCCAGGTGCTGAAGGTACAGGTCGAAGGCTTCTTTTGTGACCAGATGCACGGGGATGGAGTCGCTGCTGAAGGTATCGAGCACCAGCACATCGAAGTTCTGCGGCCCTTTGGTGGCCAGTTCGCGTTCGAGGGAGATGCGTGCATCGCCCAGCACGGTTGTCACTTGCGCGGGGCTGTCTTTGAGGAAGGAGAAATACCCGCCCTGCCCTTCGGCCAGGTCAATGACGATCGAGTTGATCTCGTAGAGGCGATATTCATCGCCGGGTTGACCGTAGGCGGCCACCGTGCCTGCGCCCAGCCCCAACATGCCGACCTTGAGTCCTTGCCCCGCGATGCGCGGATGATTCAGCAAGGCCAGCCCCACCCCACCATCACGAACGTAGTACGTGGTGGGCTGATCACGCAAGGCAGGTTTGATGAATTGCAGTCCATGCATGGTGATGCCGTGCGTCATCGAGTAGGCGGGTTCAGTGGAGCCTTTGGGGAGCATCTCACCGATGCGGATGACGCCGTAGAAGTTGCGGGCGGCGAACAGTGTGCCGGTGAACGTGCCAACAAAACTCAACGTTACCGTGGCGAGCAGGAACACCGTGCCCATGAAGCGCGCCCAATTGGCGTGGTTCTCGACGCGGGCCGGCCGCAGGACGGTCAACCACAGGGCCAGCGCCATGGCCAGCGCCACCACAAATTCCCAGTAGCCGGTGAAGATGAAGGGGGCGATCAGGCTGACGAAGAGTCCGCCAAGGGCGCCGCCAACGGAGACCATGAGATAGAACGAGGTCAGGTATTGCGGCGCAGGACGCAGGCGATACAACTCACCATGACACAGCATACAGGCCGAGAACATCAGCAGACAATACGCCACGATCTGAAAATAGATGTTGACACGCTCGAGGTTGAGCAGGGCATAGAATAGCATTACCAGGGCAAGCGCAAACAAGGCCAGGTAGAGTTTGCGGTGATAGCCGCCTTCACCTGAAAAGGCCAGGATGAAGGTCAGCAGGTAGAGCGTGAGCGGCAGGATCCATAGGAAGGGAATGACCGCCACTTCCTGTGAGATCTGATTGGTGATGGAGAGCAGCAGCAAGGAAGCCGTGGCCGAGAGCACGATCCACAGCGTGAGCAAGGCCCGGGAGGGGCGCACGGCTGAGGGGTCAGAGGCAGGCTCCGGCTGAGAGGAGGGAAGCGGCGCAAACGCGCGTCGGTTTTGAGCAGCAATGAAAACGATCAGCAATCCGAAGATCAGGAAACCGATCGACCACATCCAGCCCTGGGCGCGTAAAGTAAGGTTGGGCTCGATCAGTGTGGGATAGGCCAGCAACCCCAGCAACGAACCAACGTTCGAAAGCGAATACAGGCGGGCATACGAGCCCTGCGGATAAATGCGGCTGAACCAGGCCTGCATGAGTGGTCCGTTGGCGGCGAGCACAAAATACGGCAGCCCCACCGAGATCAACAGCAATACGAAAATATCCAGAATGGGTGAAGAGACATCCTGCGGTCTGAGGCTGGCGGGCGGCGTGATGGGTGAAGTCCACGTGAAGGCCAACACGGCCAACACACCCATGGCGCCCAAACTCAAGAGGCTGTGAATGAGGCTTTGCCGCTCGCTCTTCACCCGGCCGATCAACCAGTAGGCATAGGCATATCCCCCGGTGAGCAGAATTTGAAAGAACAGCATGGCGGTGGTCCAAACAGCGGGCGAGCCGCCGAACCACGGCAGAATGAACTTGCCGATCATCGGCTGCACTTGAAACAGTAAAAAGGCCGAGAGAAAAACGCTTATGGCAAAGATAAACATGAAAGACTCCATGGGTGGAATGGCCCGATTCTACAGTATGAATAATTTCCATGTACAATGGGCACATTACAAGTACCCTGCAACTCAAGGATATCGCATGCGCCCACTTGAAATTTTGATCCCCATTCTCCTGTCGGTTTACCTGCTCGCCCCACACCCGCGTCACATCGTCATCCGCCTGCTACCCCTGATTGCCCTAGCCATCAACCTCCTGCACTTTGCCGTGGAGGGCTATCGCTGGCAAATGCTGCCCCTCTA
>CAZJMZ010000344.1:0-2922 GCA_964547115.1 uncultured Anaerolinea sp.
CCGAGCAGGCCATGCGCACGATGGAGTATCTGCAACTCGACCCGTTGCAGATGATCGCCCGCAGTCAGGATATTTCATTGTATGGCCGCGTGCTCGGCTACAAACCTGAGATGTGGGAGAACGTGACGTATCAACAGCGCAAATTCTTCGATTGGGGTGGCTGGTTGGCGGCGCGCCCGATGGAAGAGTTGCCCTACTGGCGGGTGGTCATGCATCGTGAACGGGACGGTGTGTATGGCGATAGTCGCACCCGTCAGACAGCCCGGGAGCATGCGCAGGCCATCACCGAAATGCGCGCGATCCTGCAGGAACGTGGCACGGTCGGCAACCGTGACTTTGAAGCAGCCGACCGCAAGAAGACCCAGAGTTATCGCGGTCGCAAGGACAGCGCGCTGGCCTTGTATTATTTGTGGCGGACCGGTGAAGTGATGACCCATCATCGCGAGCGCTTCGAGCGGGTCTATGCGTTGACGGAGAATGTGGCCCCGCAGGCATTGATCTACGAAAAGACCCAGGCGGAAGCGGACCGTTTTCTCGTTCGAAAAGAGATCAGTTTTGGCGGCATCACCCGGGTTCAACGCACCGGCGATTCCTATGGGCGCGGCGAACCCGACCGGGCGGCCAAGAAACTGCTCGAAGCCATGCTGGCCGATGGCGAACTGATCGAAGTGCAAGTGGACGGCTGGAAAACGATCCAATATGCACTGGCGGAAGACGAACAGCTCATTTCAGGCTTGAGCGCGGGTCGCATTCCAAAGGCGTGGAAACCCGCAGATACAACAACGACGGATGAAGCCGTGTTTCTTGCGCCGCTGGACCACGTCAGCGCGCGGGGGCGTGCCAGGGGGTTGTTCGATTTCGATTACGTCTGGGAAGTGTACAAGCCCGAACACCAGCGCAAGTTTGGGTATTATGTATTGCCCGTCTTGTGGGGTGACCGCCTGGTGGCACGCTTCGACAGCAAGCTGGATCGGACGACCAATACGTTTGTCATCCTGGGTTTTTGGTTGGAGGATAAGGCCCTGGGGAAAAATGCGGATTTTGCCGAAGCCCTGGCGCGCGGTTTTGCCCGTTTCACTGAATTTCTTGGGGCGGCACGCTTGGATGCGAAAGCGATCCGTGAGCCGGTATTGCGTCGGCGGGTGAGCCAGGTGCAGGCGTAGCGCTCAAAAGATCAGCCACCCATTATCGAGCCGGGTGGCGTACAACCAGCCCATGATTGTAGTTTCTGAAGGTGGGTGTATGCTTCTTCTTGTTATTTCTTCCGCAGCGCAAGCCCGGATGAAATGCCAAGCAGCAGGCCCACGATCACCAGCCCCAGCACATACAGAACCGAAATTGCCCCGGACCGAAATGGCGCTCCGGTGAAAATGACCGGAAGCTGGGCAGCCCCGGCGTTCACGGCCCAGAATAATCCGACCACGATGTTTGCCATATGACCCTGCCTGCGGGCTTGTCCCAGCCAGTATAGTGCCAGGGCCTGTAAAAAGATCATGCCTGAAATGACCAAGGACAATAAGGGGGCTGAGATCCCAGCCTTGGCTGGCTCGCCCAGAGTGAAATCTTCAAGAATATGCGGGATGATAAAGAAGAACATGAGCAAAGAGAGGGGCACGCTGGGTGTTTGTTTCATGAGGTGTTATCTCCAGTTTTGATGGTAGACCTCTTGCATAAGTAAATGAGAATGATTGATAACTCTATTTTTGAACCACGGAGTCACGGAGACACTGAGAAAAAACGGAAAAAACTCCGTGACTCGGTGTCTCCGTGGTTAAGGGTCTGAGACTTTTGCGAGAGGTCCATTCTAGCATCGATCAGCCCTTCACTGACTTTTGGACAGAGCGCCTTCCCTGATCGTTGCAGTCTGGCAGGTGGCGGTACAATCAGCCCATGATCCATTTAACCCCCATCACCCTCGAAGCCCACGGCATACGCCTGGAACCGCTGCAGCCCGCGCACGAACAGGCTTTGACCTCAGCCGCCAGCGACGGCGAACTTTGGAATCTGTGGGTCACCTCGGTGCCGCGGCCCGATGAAACCAAGAGCTACATCGAGACCGCGCTGGCTGGGTTGCAGGCCGGTCACATGTTGCCCTGGGCCGTGCGCGAACTATCCACGAATCAGATCGTTGGCAGTACGCGCTATCACGATGTGGTGGCGAAGATCGACCGGGTGGAGATCGGCTATACCTGGTACGCCGCCAGTTGGCAGAAGACGCATGTCAACACGGTCTGCAAGTTGTTGTTGCTCACGCATGCCTTCGAAACCTTGCAGTGCAAGGTGGTGGGACTGCGCACCGATAATTTCAACTTTGCATCGCAACGTGCCATCGAAGCCCTCGGCGCAAAAAAGGATGGGGTGCTTCGACATCACCAGCCCCGCCGCGATGGGACGGTGCGCGACAGCGTGATGTACAGCATCCTGGCCGGTGAATGGCCCGATGTCAAACGGCATCTTGAATTTCGCCTGCAGCGGCACGGACATTCCGCCGGGTAGCCCCGCTCATCCCAGCCGAAAACTCGTCACTTTCGCTCCCACTTCCAACAATTCAAACCCGTTCTTCTCCAGCACCCGTTTGGAGGCGACATTGTGATTCGCCACCTCTGCATACAACGGGCGGACTCTGACCTCGGCCAAAAACTCCCTCAAAGCCGACGTGGCGATCCCTCGCCCCCAGAACTGCCTCCCGATCCAATAACCGACTCGCTGTTCATACTTGCCCTCCTTCCAGCAGATGAGGTGACCCGCGATCTTCTCTTTGTAGATGATCGTGCGCGCCGTAATGGACTTGTTCCTCATAATCCCCTCCCAGTGCCGCATGAACTCGCCGCGATCTTTGGACGGATACGCAGACATGGCAACGGCTTGAGGGTCGAGTTGTTGCTCGAAGAGGATGGGCAGGTCGGTGGGGAGGACGGGGCG
>CAZJMZ010000345.1:0-2922 GCA_964547115.1 uncultured Anaerolinea sp.
CTTCGAGAAGCTGGGAGCCTTGGATCACGCCGACGCCAAAGTTATCGAACGTGGCATAGTAATCAACGTTCTCGGTCTTGGAGATCAAGCGGTCATAAGCAATCACGAGCACGCCGGCTTCCTTCGCCTTGGCAAGCACGTCAGAAAGGGTTGAGCCATCGATTGCGGCGATCACGAGCACATCCGCGCCCTTGGTGACCATATTTTCGATCTGGGCGATCTGGTTCGGGATATCGTTGTCAGCAAACTGCAGGTCGGTGGCATAACCAAGCGATTCGAAGGACTTGACCATGCTCTCGCCATCGGAGATCCAACGGGTCGAGGTCTTGGTCGGCATGCTGATACCGACAAGTTTCTTGTCATCGGCGGGGGCGGCGCCACCACCACAAGCGGTCAGCACGAGGCTGGCGAGCATGAGCACGGCCAGCAGATTGAACAGCAATTTCTTGGACATATCTTCTCCTATGAAATTTCGTTTGATGTTTTGATACAGATGTAACGGAGAAATACGCACTGGCGCATCCTTCCGTCTGGGGCACGGGAAGCAGACTCAGTCTGACGGATTACGTGCCCCACTTACTGGGGGCTATTTCGCCTGCAAATCACCTCCTCTCACGTGTAGTGAACTTTGACGCACGATCAATTTTGGCGGCAAAATAATGGGCTTGCGTCTGATGTCTTCCAGCCCTTGCCAACCCGACTCGATCACGCGCAAGATCTCTGCAACCGCAGTTTTGGCCACGGTATGCTGATCCTGCTCAATGGTCGTCAACGCCGGGGAGAAATAAGCAGACTCAGCGATGTTATCGAACCCAACGATCCCAACTTGTCCCGGAACCTGTATGCCTTGTTCTCCAAAGAACTGCATGACACTCAACGCCATCTGGTCGTTAGCCACGAAAATAGCATCCAGGTCGGGGTATTGCTTAAATAGCTTATCGATTGCCGAAGCGCCGCTGGATGAAGACCAATTGCCTTCCACCCAGTGACGATCGTTCGCCTCCAACCCGGCTTCTGTCAAACCATCCTGCCAGGCCTTCATACGCTGACGTGATTCCCACCAATCCAATGGCCCGGCGATATGCCCGATCTTGCGATACCCCTGGGCTAATAAATGCTCCATCGCCAGCCTTCCCCCCTGATAATTATCCACACAAACCACCGATAGGTCGGAGCTAGGCTCCATCGCCAGATACACCAATGGCACATTGATCTCTGCGGGGGGCTGGGCAATCCATTTACGGTTTTCACCCACCTCAGGCACAGCCCAAATGATCCCATCGACATGGCGGGATAAGAGCGCCTGAAAGATATGAGTAATATCCTGCGTGTCAAAATTTGGTAGTTCTTTGAGTAGTAGGGAGTAACCGGCTTCTTCAGCCGCAGCAGCGATCCCGCTCAGTGTGCGTGATGGACCAATATAACGCAACCCGGCGGTGACCACGCCCAGCGTATGGCTCCGTTGACTGATCAAACTACGTGCCAGCGCACTGGGTTGATAACTAAGTTCCTTGATGACCTCCTGTACCCGCTTGCGGGTCTCAGGTGAAACATCCGGCCGCTCATTCACTACGCGCGAAACTGTCTGTGTAGATACCCCTGCCACAGAAGCGACTTCTTTGATCGTTGCGCGCATAGTCTTAGATCTCATGAATGTTATCGTTCCCGTTATCGATAACGGGAACGATAACATTCTATTCACATTCTCCGGAAGCGTCAAGTGATTTTGTGCATCTTCATAAAACCTGCCACATGGAGTGATACATCACTTCGATTGAATCGCGGTAGTACAATTTCCGCCATGCCGATTCCCATTGCCCAACTCATGCCTCTGCAGAAAAAACCTGCGCTATTTACGCCCGGCGAACCGCTCTTTTGGGATGACCCGCACATCTCATCCCAGATGCTCAAGGTGCATCTTGATGCCGGCACCGACGCCGCCAGCCGCAAACCCAAGACCATCGACCGCTCCGTGGACTGGATCATCCACACGCTTGGACTCACCCCCGGCGCCTCGCTCTTGGACCTTGGGTGTGGTCCCGGCCTATATGCCTCACGCTTTGCCGAAGCCGGTTTCCGCATCACCGGCGTGGACTATTCCCACCGCTCCATTGCGTATGCCAAAATGTACGCATCAGAGCGGCACCTCGATATCACCTACCGCTATCAGAACTACCTCGACCTCACCGACGAATCCCTCTACGATGCCGCTTTCCTCATCTTCGGCGATTTCTGCCCGCTCAACCCTGAACAACGCTCGAAGCTCCTTGTCAACATTCACCGTGCCCTGAATCCAGGTGGACATTTCGTGCTCGACGTTTCCACGCGCGAACACCGTCGCAAACACGGGGTAAAAAACAACTGGTATTCCGCCGAAAGTGGATTCTGGAAGCCGGGGCCACACTTGGTGCTGGAGCAGGGCTTCGATTACCCCGATGAGTCTGTCTGGCTGGACCAGTACATTGTCATCGAAGCGGATGAGCGGGTTACCGTCTACCGCAACTGGTTTCAGGATTACACCCCCGAAGCGATTCGCGCCGAACTTACCCGGGGCGGATTCGCCGTCCAAAGCCTGTGGGGCGACCTGACCGGTGCGACGCTTGTCACTGATAGCGAATGGATCGGCGTGGTGGCGCAGAAACTGTGAACCATCCGGGAAACTCATTCACATTTAAAGTATTCCGCCTTTGATATCGCCATTGTCGTGCCCACCCTTTTTGTAGAAGACGTCCAAATCGACGACGTGGTCACATCGGTCATCTTTGTGCTCAGCAGTGCCGTGGCATCAGCCAGGGCGTCGTCACATTGCAAAACATTCGGGCGAAAACTATCGCCCCCTTGACTATCCCGTTATGGATGGTTTCACTGCAACGCAACGGATCAGGGAAAAAGAAAATGAAACCCAACGACATATCCCGATTA
>CAZJMZ010000346.1:0-2921 GCA_964547115.1 uncultured Anaerolinea sp.
CGTTCGGTGATGGGCTCGATCCGCCAATTGCAGACGATGGGTGATGAAGAGTTGATGACGTTTGCCAAGAACAATGGCGCGCCGTACGAGCTTGTCAAAGAGACCAAGGAACTGGGTCGTATGCCAGTCGTCAATTTTGCGGCGGGCGGAGTTGCGACTCCTGCCGACGCAGCGTTGATGATGCAGCTCGGCGTGGACGGTGTGTTCGTGGGCTCTGGCATTTTCAAGAGCGGCGACCCGGCCAAACGCGCCAATGCCATCGTCAAGGCGGTGACACATTACAAGGACGCTTCCATTCTCGCAGAGGTGAGCAAGAATCTCGGCGAGGCGATGGTCGGTCGCAACACATCCGCGATGCCCGATGCGGAACGGCTCGCGGTGCGGGGTTGGTAATTTAGCATATAGCAATTAGCGGTTAGCTATTAGCCGCTAATTGCTAACCGCTGAAAGCTAAAGTATGAAAATCGGTGTCTTAGCATTACAAGGCGATTTCGCTGAGCACATTGCCATGCTCAAACGTTTGAGTGTGGACGCAGCGGAAGTTCGTTTGCCCAGCCATTTGGATGATCTCGATGGCCTCATCATCCCCGGCGGCGAATCAACGACGATCGGTAAGATGGCTGTGGCGTATGAGTTGATGGAACCGCTCAAGCAATTTGGCCAGCGCCATGCGATCTGGGGCACATGCGCTGGTGCGATCTTCCTGTCGAAAGATATCGGTCGCGACCAGCCCCTGCTCGGACTGATGGATATCAAGGTTCAGCGTAATGCCTTCGGGCGGCAGATCGATTCGTTCGAAACCGATCTGAATATTCCTGAACTCAAACAAGCGACGGGCACGACGGAAGATTATCACGCGGTCTTCATTCGTGCGCCGATCATCGAGTCGGTTAGTGGCGATGCAAAGATTCTCGCCTCGATTCCCGACGGGCGAATTGTTGCCGCCCAACAAGGCCATCTGCTTGCTACATCCTTTCACCCCGAACTCACGGACGATACGCGCTTCCACGCATATTTTCTCTCGCTGGTGGATTAAGTTATCACCATAAAGACACACTACCTGACCGCAGGCCAAAGACCGCTAACCGCCGTCTTCGGTCTGCGGTCTTTGGTTTGATGTACAATAAATCGATATTCGGTGAGAGTATGTCGATCCGTCCACTTGCACTTCTCGATCTGCCGCAACTGTATCGCTTCCGTGATGAAGCGATCGGGTTGGACACTGCACGCACATTAACGCGGGGGAATCCGCTTGGCGCGGTGGGACTCTTTTCTTATATGAACCCGGTGCGGCATATTTATTCAGCGCTGGCCAACGGTGAAGACCGCAGCGTGCTGGGCGGTGTCATCCATTCTCGCAGCGACACCTTTGCCAAATTACTTTATCTTGCTCCCTCCTTTGAACTGGACCACCCCCAACTCCCGGAACTCATCGAGCATCTGACAGTTCAAGCTGGCGATTGGGGTGCATTTCATGTATTAGCGGAAGTTGACGAAGTGAGCGACGTCTTCGTCCCGTTACGGAAATCCGGCTTTTCGGTCTATGCCTGGCAACGCATGTGGGATGTAACCGAGTTGGCTGGGTCCGCCTCCGAACTTGGTCACGAAGCGTGGAGCCGCGTCCGTGAAGTCAGCCTGCCCGCCGTACAAAGCCTGTATCACCAGATCGTACCGCCGCTGTTGCACCCGATCGAGTCGCACCCTAAAAAGCCGATCGGCTGGTTGAGTAATGATGGTGCCCGGTGTTACGTCAGCGTGACGCACGGTGTTTATGGCATCGTGCTGACGCCACTCATCCACCCCGAAGCGACCGACGTGAGTGCCAAACTTATTGCGTTGATCAGCCACCTGCCAGACCGGCGCAATCGCCCGGTGTATATCTGTGTCCGTTCATATCAGGCCTGGCTTGAGCCCGTCCTCGCAGACTTGGGAGCGTTGGCGGGGCCGCGCCAGGCGGTGATGGTGAAGCATTTGGCGCGTATGCTGAAAGAACCGCTTACTTCCCCCGCCGTGCCAAATGGTGTGACCATTCAGCCTTCACGGGTGAGTCGGATTGTGGGAAAAAAGTAAGGCTCTTCTACAACCACATTCCAATGCGGGGTTAACCTCTTTCCCGTATAATAGACTTGACACCTGAAACATGGAACCTGAAACTCAAAGAAGGCAGGCGACTTTCCCATGCTGATCTACGTTATATCCCTGTAAACCGCTGACCGGACGACTCTCGCGGTGCAAGTAACCCTCTTTCGTCCCTTCGCCAAGGCTCTGCCGTTCAGGCAGGCTTTTCTCCCTGGTCACGAATCAAGATGTGAAACTTTAGACCTGGAACTTGATACTTGACTCGTGACCCCTGAAACCTAAACCATGCCACAACAACATCGCATTACCGACGACCTCGACGCCCTGTTGGACGTCCTGCCCGCGCATATTCGTCATGCTGTCGAAAAAGCCAACAACTCAGACCTGCTCCTCGAAGTGATCCTCGACCTTGGCCGGGTTCCCACCGCACGCTTCGTGGATAACGAAGTGGTACTCAGCAATACCGAACTCACCCGTGCCGAACTTGACCATGTCGTTGAGCGGGTTGGCGCATTTGACACAGACAATCGTGCAGGCATTGAACGCACCCTCCACCGCATCTCAGCCATTCGCAATCGGCGCGGCGCAGTGGTGGGATTAACCCTCCGTGTTGGTCGCGCCGTCTACGGCACGGTGGATATCATTCAAGACATCATCGAGTCCGGCAAGTCTGTGCTTATTCTCGGTCGCCCGGGTGTGGGCAAGACCACTCTGCTTCGTGAATCGGCGCGCATTCTTGCAGAAAATAAACGTGTCGTCATCGTCGATACCTCCAATGAGATCGGTGGTGATGGCGATGTGCCGCACCCGGCTGTGGGCAAGGCGCGCCGCATGCAAGTGCG
>CAZJMZ010000347.1:0-2918 GCA_964547115.1 uncultured Anaerolinea sp.
CGAGTTTCGCGCATAATGTACTCCTGATTTCTGACCGCCGACCGAGCCCCACCCGCCCGGAGGGCGGAGGGG
Organism: uncultured Anaerolinea sp.; assembly: GCA_964547115.1. Lineage (GTDB taxonomy): Bacteria > Chloroflexota > Anaerolineae > Anaerolineales > Villigracilaceae > Defluviilinea. Next base: position 73 of record CAZJMZ010000347.1, read on the forward strand.
TCATTCAAAGAACAAACTTGAACCGCCCAGCACCATCAACAAACCCGCCAACAGCATGATGATATAGGTCAACGGGCGATGTTTCATCACAGATGATTTATAGGGATACACCGGCTCCTGGGGCTTGCCGAGGAAGAAACCGAGCTCCACCAGCAGCAGGCGCGTCCCGTTCATGGCATGGAAGACCGCCATTGCGAACAGCAGATACTCGATCACCTTGAAGGGCGGCGATGCGAACAGGCCCATCAACCCGGCCCACGCCTCTTCGCCGCGCATCCGGTTCGCGGTCTCGACGATATGCAACACCATGTACGCGATCAGCCCCAACCCTGAAACGCGATGCCCCAGATACAAATAGCGTTCGAACGAATACCGCCCGGCATACATCCAGCCCTTCAAACCCAGCCGATTGTTGTAAGACTTTGCTTTCTCCATGCCATCCTCACTTTCCAATCGCAAATCCTAATACTTCCGTTCCACCGGTTTCCACATCGAAATATTCACTTCGCTGTAGCTGAGTTCCGGCCCGGCCTCGGTGTATTGCGCCATGGTGTGCTTCAACCAGTTCTCGTCATCGCGCACCTTGAAATCACGCCGCGCATGCCCGCCCCGCGACTCGGTCCGCGTCAACGCGCCGAGCGTGGCCACCTCCGCCACATCGATCATGAACCCGGTCTCAATGGCACGCTCCAGGTCGGTGTTGTAGCGCAGGCTCTTGTCCTTCAACGCAATGGACTTGTAGCGTTCCTTCAACTCGCGGATCTTCTTCAGCCCGGCTTCCATCTGTTCGCCCGTGCGGAAGACGCCCATCGTCGCATCGAGATTATGGCGCAGCTCCTTGCGGATGGCGTAATGGTCTTCGGTGCCTTTGGAGGCAAGCAACGCTTCGATCTTCCCCCATTCCTGATCCACAGACTTGGGCATCTCTGCCACGGACGCTGTCTTGCAATAGCGTGCGGCCTCTCCGCCTGCCACCCGTCCCCAAACCAGACATTCCGCCGTGGAGTTCGAGCCCAGCCGGTTCGCGCCATGCAGCGAAACGCATGCCACTTCTCCCGCCGCCCACACGTTCTCGATCGGCGTGTGACCTTTGATATCGGTATGCACACCGCCCATGGTGTAATGCGCCACCGGGCGGATGGGGATCGGCTGTTCGATGGGGTCCAGGCCAATATGCTTGATGGTCACTTCACGGATGAGCGGGAGGCGTTCGAGGATCTGTTTCCGGCCGAGGTGCCGCAGATCCAAATGGATGTAATCCAAACCATCGGGGCCGGGGAAGCCGCGCCCGGCTTCGATCTCGGTCATCTCGGAGCGGGAGACCATGTCGCGTGGCGCCAGTTCCATCTTGGAGGGCGCATACGCGGACATGAAACGCTCGTCCTTGTTGTTGAGCAATGTCCCGCCTTCGCCGCGGCAGGCTTCGGTCATGAGGATGCCGCTGGGGATGAGGCCCGTCGGGTGGAATTGGATGAACTCCATATCCTTGAGCGGCAGCCCCGCGCGATAGGCCATCGCCAGCCCATCGCCGGTGACGGTCTCAGAGTAGGTGGTGAACCCGAAGATCTGCCCCGCCCCACCTGTGGCCAGAACGAGCGCCTTGCCACGGATCAAAACGAACTTGCCGTTGATCATGTCGATCATGGCCAGCCCGGCAAAACGGTTGTTCTCAATAATGATGGACGTGACGAAGCCTTCATCATAACGATGGATGCGTTTGGTGTGCTTCATCAGCGTGTCGTACAACGTCTGCATTTCGAGATGCCCGGTTTTGTCAGCGGCGAAAACGGCCCGGGGATAGGTGTGGCCGCCAAATGGGCGTTGCGCGATGCGTCCGTCTTCCGTCCGCGACCAGGGAATGCCCCAGTGGTCGAGATGCAAAATTTCCTTCGGCATCTCATGCACGAAGAAATCCACCACATCCTGGTCGGCCAGAAAATCAGAGCCTTTGACCGTATCCCACGCGTGCAGTTCGTAGCTATCGCCCAGGTCCTGCCGCATCACGGCGGCGGTGCCGCCCTCGGCGGCCACCGAGTGGGCGCGCATCAGTTGTAGTTTCGAGACGAGTGCAATATCCAATTCCCCGTTGCTTTGCTGGGCGGCTTCAAGCGCGGCGCGCAAGCCCGCCAGCCCGGTGCCCAAAATGACCAGATCGTGCGTGTACACTTCCATCTGCCATCTCCTCAAATAGGATACAAAAACACCAATTTGAGCCTGATTGTAGGATTTACACCCTGATTTGGTTAGTGAGTTTTGTCATGGAGTCTGCGGATGGATAGCCCGCTTAAAAAGAAAAGCCGGGACTTTCACATCCCGGCTCGTTTTATTTCCTGTTTACGTGTCTATCTGTTTACATATGGCTGATGATCGCATCACCGAACTCGGAGCATTTCACTTCGGTCGGCTTGTCCATCAGGCGGGCAAAATCGTAGGTGACGGTCTTGGCGTGGATGGCGCCTTCCATGCCCTTCACGATCAGGTCGGCGGCTTCGCCCCAACCCATGTAGCGCAGCATCATCTCACCGGAGAGGATCACTGAACCGGGGTTGACCTTGTCCAGGTCGGCGTATTTGGGTGCGGTGCCGTGCGTCGCTTCGAAGATGGCATGACCCGTGACGTAGTTGATATTGGCGCCCGGCGCGATGCCGATGCCGCCCACCTGCGCGGCCAACGCATCGGAGAGATAGTCGCCGTTCAGGTTCATCGTGGCGATGACGTCGTAATCCTTCGGGCGGATGAGCACGAACTGCAGGGTCACATCGGCAATCGAGTCCTTGAGCATGAGTTTGCCCTTCCACTTGCCGTCGCCGTGGGTATCCCACAACTTGAGGGCTTCTTCCACTTCG
>CAZJMZ010000348.1:0-2911 GCA_964547115.1 uncultured Anaerolinea sp.
GATGATCTTCCCTGCCTGGACGTTGGGTAACATTCTTTTATATGCTTATTTTGTTTTGCTGGTGCTGGCCATTGCGCCGCTGGAATTGCGCGGCCTTTCAATGATGAACTATAGCAAGTTCCGCCCGGCACAGGGTTGGCCTGGGCGGACGGGCATGGTCATTTTGTATGCGTTGCCGCTGGTGGCGCTGGTAGCCGCCGCCGTGCCATACCTGCCGAAGGCCACGCCGATCCAATGGCTGGTGTTCGGGGCAGTGGCCGTCCATTTCATCAAGCGGGTGTTGGAGTCGTTGTTCGTGCATCGCTACTCGGGACCGATCGGCATTTTTACCACCTTGCTGATCGCCGGGTTTTATTCCCTGGCTGCCTTCCTGATCGGATATCTCAACCGCACGCCTCTGCCGTCTGTGGACGGCTGGTTCATGCTCGGAGGCGTTTTGTTCGTGGTGGGGGCGCTCGGAAATTTTTATCATCACAAACTCCTCGCCGACCTGCGCCGCGATTCGCTGGACTATGCCATCCCGCATGGCGGATTGTTCCAGTGGGTGGCGTGTCCGCATTACCTGTTCGAGATCATCATATGGCTGGGTATCTTTTTGCTCTCGCGACATTTTGCAGCCTTGCTGGTGCTGGCGTTCATCATTGCCTACCTTTCCGCACGCGCCGTTCGCACCCTGCGTTGGTATCGTGAAAAATTCACCGACTTCCCGAAAGAGCGCAAAGCCATTCTGCCATTCATCTTCTAACCCCTGTTGCCTGCGGCACAGAGAAAACTTTTTCTTCAGGAGAAATCTCAATGTCCATTTTGTTGATGTTGCACTCGATCGTGCGTTGGATCATCGTTCTGGTGGCAGTGGTTGCCATCGTCAAGCTGGCCCTCGGCTGGCTGCGGGGCGGGGCGTTCAAAGGCATGGACCGTGGCCTCGTGGCCGGTTTCAGCGGCCTCATGGACTTGCAAGCCACACTTGGTATCGTCTTTCTGCTCTGGAACGGGCTGGCCACCGAGATCGGCTTTCCGCGTCATCGCATCGAACACGCCTTTGTCATGATCATCGCAGCCGTAGTAGCGCACCTGCCCGCCCGTTGGAAGAACGCTGCTGATTCGACACGCTTCCGCAATTCGTTGCTGGCCATCGTCGTTTCCTTGGTGCTTGTCTACATCGGTGTGGCCACTCTGCCCGGCGGCTGGAATCGATAAGCGTCACTCCATGACAACTTCTGAAACCACCTCCGCCGAAAAACTGGACTTTAAGCGCATCCTGCCCATTCTCGTCATCGTTTTCGTTGACCTGCTGGGACTTTCCATCATCATCCCGCTGCTGCCGCTGTATGCGGCCCGCTTCAGTGCCACCCCGTTGCTGGTCGGTGTACTACAAGCCACCTACCCGCTGATGCAATTCCTCGGCGCGCCGATCCTGGGCCGTCTCTCAGACCGGTTCGGGCGGCGACCGATCCTCATCGTCAGCCAGTTGGGCACCCTGCTGGGTTTCATTCTGCTGGGTTTTGCCAACACGCTCACCCTGCTGTTCATCTCCCGCATCATCGACGGTCTCTCCGGCGCGAACATCTCCACCGCACAGGCGGCCATCGCCGATAGCACCACCCCCAAGACCCGCACCCAAGGACTCGGCCTGATCGGCGCGGCGTTCGGTCTCGGCTTCGTCTTCGGACCGGTGATCGCCTTCATCGTGCTCGCCGCCACCGGGCAGAATTACCAGGCCGTCGCGTGGACCGCCGCCGGTTTCTCGCTGGCCTCCATCCTGCTGACCACCTTCTGGTTCAAAGAGACCCGCACCTCCGATTCCAGTTCTGCCCTGCGGCGCACCTTCAACTTCGGCGCCACGCTCGAGGCCTTGCGCCGTCCGCAGATCGGCTTCCTGCTCATCCTGATGTTCTTCTACCAGATCGCCTTTGGCGGCTACGAACAACTCTTCTCGCTCTTCACCCTCACCCGCCTCGGCATGGATGCGCGCGACACGTCCGGCCTCTTTGTGCTGGCGGGGTTGTTCATCATCGTGGTGCAGGGCGGCTTCGTGGGGCGCTGGTCCAAACAAAAAGGCGACCGCTGGCTGATGATCATGGGCGTCTCCACGCTCGCCATCGGCTTGATCGGCACTGCACTCACCCCGGCAGTCCCGGTCCCGTGGTACGACCAGTCCAAGGTCTTGCAAAGTCTGGCGGGTGAGGGCGCGGTGCAAGTCTCCGTACAGAACATCCAAATTCAACTGCCCGATCAAGCCGCGCGCGGCTGGCTGGGCATTCTCTGGCTGGTGGTGGCCAGCTTCCCGGCGGCGTTGGGCGGCGGCGTCCTGCAGCCCGCCGTCAACAGCATGATCTCCAAATCTGCTGACCCGAACGAAGTCGGCGGCATGTTGGGGATTTCGGCATCGATGTACAGCGCCGCGAACGCCCTCGCGCCATTGTTCTATGGTTCGCTCTTTCAATGGCTCGGGGCGCCAGTGCCGTTCCTGGCGGGCGGCGTGATCCTGCTGGTCTTATGGTTCATCGCGCCGCGTTCCATCCCACAATAGATTATGTTCTCCCATGGTTGATCTCAAAGCGCTTCCCATTGAGAAAAACCGTCCCACAGGCTTTTATCTGTGGGACGGTTTTTGTTTTGGAGCATAAAAACATTACGACCAAATTGATGTTTACGGCCCACAATACGCAGTGATAAATGCTCCATGAGTCTGTGAGATTCATTACTTGGATTCTATATTGGAGGCTGATATGCTGATTGTAATGAAACTATTCAAGCGGGTAGTGATACTGTTTCTTATACTTCCCCTCATAACTCTTTTTGAGGCATGTGGAAGCGCAATTCCTTCACCCTTCCCGGCAACGGCAACCGCGCCAACGGCTACTTTGGTTATCCTTACCAGCACGGAACTGCCTCCCACACTCTCGCCCAC
>CAZJMZ010000349.1:0-2887 GCA_964547115.1 uncultured Anaerolinea sp.
AGAAGGTGCGGTCGAGCTTGCCGTCTTCGCTTTCCCAAATGAGCGCCAGTTGATTCTTGCGATGGGTCTTGAGGTGACGGTCAATGGCATTGTGGACGATGTTGGTCTTGCCGCCGACGAACCATTTGAAGAACGGCTTGTTCGAGTCGTCCAGCACCGTATCCCATTTCTTGTACCATTCCAGCTCGCTGGCTTCAGCGGCCCAGAAGCCTTGCAGGTCCTTGCCGGCTTTTTCAGCCAGCGCATCCCAGTCCTTGAGCCGGGCCTGCGCCACGACCTCTTCAGAGGGATAGAAAACTTCGCCGTCCATTTGTTTCTTGTTTGCCATGGTTGTTCTCCTCATTGAAATAGTAGGGGCGACCTGCCAGGTGGAATGAAAATTCTCTGACAACCCAGATGGGTTGCCCCTACGCTGCAGGACCAATTTATTATTTCGAGTTAGCCTCGCGCATTATGATGATGTCGAAAATTCCCAGGCCAGCATGTGCGCGCACAGGATCAAGCCTGAAAGGATCAGTGCTTCGAGTTGCAGGGGTTCCAGGCCCAGCAGGAAGGCCAGCCCTGCAAAGATCGCAAAGAACAGCATCAGGCCATAGAGCACCGGCACCGCCCAGGCATAACGGCTGAAGGCGCCGTGCGGGTTGGCGGCGCGGGTCAGGCCGATCAACCTGCTCGAAAAAGACAATCCCGCCCCGGCGGCGATCACGAACACCCCGCGCCAGACCAGGGCGCTTTCCACGCCGATCTGCGCGGCCAGGCTCATCAGCCCGGGAATCAAAAACGAAGCGTAGACCCCGCCTGCCAGGCGTTTTTTCGCTTCGTCCGTTTTCCACTCTGGTTTGCTTTGCACCACCGACCACCACAACCCGACCAGCGTAAAACACGTGGCGGAGGTAAAGCCATAGAACGTGCTGATGTCCATGCTGTTGTGCGTCTCCTTTGGCGAGATAGGGGCTATTTTATCACTCACTGGAAACACTGATCGGGCAGAAAGGTGACAGTCGTCAACTTGCTTTTGCCAGCTTCAGCGCAAGTAATACCAGTAGATCACCATGCCGATATGGCTTTTCAAATAGGTCTCAGCCTGGTCAGGAAACTCAACCCGTAGTTGCCTCAGCATGAATTCAGTATCGACATCTTCGTACCGGCTGTACGCCTGCCCAGGCTGGAGGGCTTTGGGTGCATCTTCCATCGCTTTGATGGTTGCCTGCAACAGCTTCAAATCCAACTCAAACATTTCACGATAGTATTCCGGGGAATAACCCGGTACGCGACGAGCCAACGCCTTGACCGCTTTTTTGGGATCGCGGCCATAATTATCGTAGGCATGGAAACGCCAGACCACGTCAGAGAGTGCATCGAGAAATTTATCGTCGGACATGCTGTTTCACAGTCCGGACACTTACTCCACCCAATCCAGAATCTTATGCCAGGCACCGGCGAACGGCAGGAACCACGGGGTGCCGTTATACAGTCCCAGCGGCGCGCCGGGGAACGCGAACTGTGCGAACGGATGCTCCCTGATGTTCCCGTTCAGCATGGCCTCGGCCACGGTCTTGCCCAAATACGTGGCCATTGCCACGCCGTGGCCCGCATACCCCAGTGAGTAATACACTCCATCCTGCTCGCCCACGTGGGTCATCATGTCAAAAGCAAAATCGAGCGTGCCACCCCAGACATATTCCACTTTTGCATCTTTCAGTTGCGGATACACTTCGACCATCTCGCGGCGCAGAATGTCCGCGCTTTGGGCGATGGTGTTCTTGTTCTCAGGGAAGAACGCCGCCCGTCCGCCGAAGATCATGCGGTTGTCCCACAGCCTGAAATAATTCAAATAATGCATCGAATCAAAGATCATGCGATTCTTCGGGCTGAGTTCATGCGCCAGTTCGTCTGAAAGCCGCTCGGTGGCAATGATGAACGACCCGATCGGGATGATCTTCTTTTGCAATTGTTGCGTGACCCGGCCCGTATACCCCGACGTGCCCACCAGCACTGAGCCTGCCTCCAACTTACCTCTTTCGGTCTGGATGAAGAACCGCGTCCCGCTACGCTCGAGGCTGTTCACCCGCGCCCGGGCATGGAGCGTCGCCCCAGCCTTTTCTGCCGCACGCGCCAACCCGGTCACATATTGCGCCGGGTTCAACCCGCCACTGACCTCATCCACCAATGCACCGTGGTAGATGCTCGAGCCGATCTCGTCACGCAGTTGGTTTTGCGGCACCAGCCGCACGGCGTGGTTGAACTCTTTGGCCATGAAGTCCACTTCGCCTTTGAAGGCTTCATAATGACCGGGCTTGCTGGCCGTGAGCAGGTGACCATACCGTGCAAAGCCGCACTCGATGTTCTCGTCCCGCACGATCTGCTCCACCGTATCCACCGAGTCGACCGAGCACTGGAATAACTGTCGGGCAACATCCCGCCCATATCTTTTGATCACCGTTTGCATGGCCACTTTCAGGCCGGTGAGGGTCATGCCGCCGTTGCGCGAACTCGCGCCCCAACCGATGGTCTCGGCTTCGAGCACGGCCACGTTCACGCCGCGCCTGGCCAGCGTCCGCGCGGCGCTGAGGCCGGTGTACCCGCCGCCGATGATGGCCACATCCACTTTGGCGGGGAGGGGCGTCAGGTTGGAGTCATCGGGCATGGAGGCGGTGGTGTGCCAGTAGATGTGTTGCTGCATGGTGAGTCCTTTGAGGGTAGGGGCAGGCAGATCGGAAGCGTGGCAGACTGGGGTGAGGCAGAAGCGGGCGGTGGTCGTCCGCTTTTACCTTTGTTGCACGCGCCGCAGGATGACCTGGGTCAATGCGCCTGCGAGGAACAACCCACCGCTGACCAGCATCTCGGTCATGCGGTTGAAGTTGAAGAGGTCCATGAAATAATAGAC
>CAZJMZ010000350.1:0-2872 GCA_964547115.1 uncultured Anaerolinea sp.
GAAAGTTATGAGCGCGCCATCGATTCGCACATCCGCAACCTGCGCCACAAGCTCGAGCCCGATGAGTTGATCTTCACCGTGCATGGCGTAGGCTATAAATTTGAGGCATAGATGCATCCATCGGTCAGTGAGATCCGCACCCGCTTGTTATCTCTGTTGGTCAGAGCGTTTGTTTTTGTATTATTGCTGACTGTGATCTTCTTTCTTTTTGTCGTGGGCTATTTTGTAACCGCACAAACCTCACCGATCAGCATGCCGTTCATTGGCGAATTTCAGGGCTACTACATCGGGCACGGAAACTGGGATGGAATTGACGCATCGTTCGATTCGGTTGCTGATGATCAGTTGAAGTCCCTGCCTGTTTTATTGGTGGATGAAAACCAGCGCATCGTCCTGGATCGGGATGCTGATCCTGCCACGAAGATAGGTTCCCGCTATGAGTTGAATCCCAACGATTTTGCTTTTCCACTGGAAGTTGATGATAAACGCGTGGGAACGCTGGTCATTCTTTCGGTTAGCCCCTGGAGCAGGCTTGGCATTGCGCGGGCAGTTATTTTCCCCGTGGGTTTAATTTCTTTCCTGCTTTCCATATTCCTCGTCATCGTTGCCACCCTGCTAATGCGTCGCTTTGTTAATCCACTGGCAGATGTGATTTATGCCGCCCGGGAAGTGACCAACGGGAAATTCAATACACGTATTTCAAGCAAGGGTCCCCAAGATATGCGCAGCCTTTCAGATAGTTTCAACGAAATGGCATCCTCGCTTGAACGTAACGATCGCGAGCGCCGCGAGATGCTCGCCGATGTGGCGCACGAATTGCGCACACCGCTCTCCGTCATCCGCGGGCGGCTCGAAGGCATCGTGGACGGCATCTACCCTGAGAACGGACCACAGGTTTCGATGGCGCTCGAGCAGACCTATCTGCTGCAGCGGCTGGTGGATGACCTGCGCCTGCTGACCCTGGCCGAAACCCGCCAACTGGCCTTTGATAAACGCGATGTAAATGTTGGCAATGTGATCAACAGTGTGATCGAAATGTTCTCCGCCGAAGCGCGGGAGAAAAATATTGCCCTGGCATTCACCGAGAAACATGGAAATTTATCCGCACTGGTTGACCCGCAACGCTTTGAACAGGTCATCAGCAACTTGGTTGGCAACGCAATTCGCTACGTCCCCGAGGGCGGCCGGGTGTGGGTCACGGCGCATGAGATGAGTGACGGTGTGCAGGTCACGGTCAACGATAACGGCGCGGGCCTGCCCGCCGAAGACCTGCCCTTTATCTTCGACCGTTTCTGGCGCAAGGATAAATCCCGCGCGCGCAGCACGGGCGGCACCGGGCTGGGGCTGGCCATTGCCCGGCAACTCACCGAAGCCCAGGGCGGAACCATCGCCGCGCGGAACCTGGCGGAGGGCGGTTTGCAGGTGACCTTATTTTTTTCGAGTTAAGAATACTCTCATAACCGGCTGTTTGGGGGTGATATATAATTCCGGCGGTTTTAGTCGGGCTCTATATGCTAAACGGTTTTATACCGTACAAATCCAAAAGGAAAACCATGAAACCTACTCCCCCAGAAATCCCCGGTATGCCCGTGTTGGGCAACCTGCTTGAATTTGGCCGCGACCGGCATGCCATGTTAACCCGCGGCTTGCAAACAAAGGGACCCTTGTTCACGATCAAACTTGGACCGCGCCCGGTTGCAGTAATGGTCGGGCCGGACTACCAGCAAATGTTTTTCACCGAGACCGACAAAACGCTGAGCATCGACAAACCCTATACCAATTTAAAGGCGGCCATTGGGAACGTGCTTTTCCTGGCCTCGAATGATGTGTATAAGGAACAGCGCCCGGTGGTGTATGCGCCCTTCAAGCATGAAAAGATGGCCCGTTACGTTGGCATCATGCAGCGTGAAGTGACAGCCTGGCTGGACGGATTGGGCGATGCCGGCGAGATGGAACTGACCGATGAAATGAACAACCTGGTGCAGAAGGTGGCCGGTAGCGCCCTGATGGGTGATGATTTCCAAAAGAACGTTGGCAAAGAGTTTTGGAACCTGTACACCGCCATTGGTCAGGCTTTGGATATGACCATTCCCGTCAACTGGCCGCTCCCCAAGAATATTCGCCGTGACCGGGCGAAAGCCCGCATGCGCGAGATGCTCAAGCCGTTGATCGCCGAACGCCGGGCTCACCCCGAAAAGTACGATGACTTTTTACAGGATTTCATCAACACGCGCACGGTCAGCGGTCAGTTGGCTGACGACCAGACGATCATTGACCTGTTGCGCGCCTTTATGTTCGCCAGTCACGAAACCACCGCCGGTCAGTCGGCCTGGACGATCATCGAGATCCTGCGACACTCTGAGTACCGTGCATTGGTGGAGGGCGAGATCGCCCAAAACCTCACACCCGGCCAGGCGCTTGACGGCACCGCGTTGCGCAGCCTGCAGCATGTGGCCTGGGCGGTGCGCGAGGTGGAGCGCCTGCACCCTTCGGCGGACATGTTGATGCGCGTCGCCGAAAAGGATATTGACGTGGGCGAATACACCATCCCGGCTGGCTGGATGATCATGGTCTCCTCGGCGGTGGCTCACCGGCTGCCCGAGTTGTTCAAAGACCCGCACCGGTTCGATCCGCTGCGCTACGGCCCGGGTCGCGCCGAAGACGCCGTGCATCGCTTCTCCATGATCGGTTTTGGCGGCGGTGGGCACAAGTGCGCCGGGATGAATTTTGCGAATAACGAAATGATGGTGATCACTGCCTTGCTCTTTCAGCGTTTCAACCTGGAATTGCTCGACCCCAACCCCGGCCGGAATTTTGGACTGGGTGCCGTCCGGCCAACGCCAACGCGCGTGAAATATAGCCGTAAGATAAC
>CAZJMZ010000351.1:0-2850 GCA_964547115.1 uncultured Anaerolinea sp.
GCGACTTTCGACCTTTGACGTTTGACCACCCGCAAGGGCGGCTTCCACATCTTTGCGCACCACTCGTCCGCCGGGGCCGGTGCCTTGAACGGAGGCGAGATTAACGCCGTTATCTTTGGCAACCTTGCGCGCAAGCGGCGATGCCTTCACGGGGCCATTGTCAGCAGGGGCGGAGGCTTGAGCCACAGGAGCAGCGGTCGGCTGAGAAGGAGCCGCAGGTTTTTCTTCCGCTTTGGTTTCTGGTTTCGGCGCGGCTGCAGGGGTGTCCACTTTTTCACCGGCTTGTCCGATCACCGCAATGGGCGCGTTGACAGGCACCATGGTGCCTTGTTCTGCGATGTGGGAAAGCACAACGCCACTGGCGGAGGATTCAACCTCCACGGTGGCCTTGTCGGTTTCGATCTCGGCGAGGATGTCGCCTTTGTTGATGTTTTCGCCCACCTGCTTCACCCAACGGACGAGCAGGCCCTCGGCCATGTCGAAGCCGAGTTTGGGCATGTTGATGGTTTCGGCCATTACTTCAAGACCTCCTTTGCCGCCGCGACGATGTCAGGCACCTGCGGGAGGGCGGCCTGTTCGAGGGTGCGGTTGTAGGGAAGCGGGACTTCCTTCTGCGCCACGCGCAGGATGGGCGCGTCGACGTAGTCGAAGGCTTCTTCGTAGATGCGGCTGACGATCTCGCTGCCGACGCCGTAGGACTTCCAGCCTTCTTCGACGACGATGGCGCGATTGGTCTTCTTGAAGGATGCGAGCACGGGTTCCATATCGAGCGGGCGCAGGGTGCGCAGGTCGACGATCTCAGCCTGGATGCCTTCCTTGGCAAGCTCGTCAGCGGCTTTCATGGAAAGTTCGAGACCTTTGCAGTAGGTGACGATGGTGAGGTCTTTGCCTTCGCGCTGCACTTTGGATTTGCCGATGGGGATGGTGTATTCGCCTTCGGGCACTTCACCGCGGACTTGATACATGGTGGCGTGCTCGATGAACAGGATCGGGTCGTTCGACCGAATGGCTGATTTCAACAACCCCTTGGCATCTTCCGGCGTTCCGGGGCTGACCACTTTCAGACCGGGGAAGTGTGCAAAGATGGCATCGGGAGTCTGCGAGTGGGTGGCGCCAAGTTGACGCCCGCCGCCGCCGACCGCGCGGATGACGAGCGGCAACATGAACTGTCCGCCGAACATGTAGCGCAGTTTGGCAGCCTGGTTGACGATATAGTCCATCGCCGAGAAGGCGAAGTTGATGGTCATGAGTTCAGCGATCGGACGCTGACCGACCATCGCCGCGCCGATGGCAGCGCCGAGGATGGCGTTCTCTGCGATGGGGGTGTCTTTCACGCGGTCAGCGCCGTACTTGTCGTAAAAACCTTTGGTGACGGCGTACGTGCCGCCCCAAACACCGACTTCCTCGCCCATGATAAAGACGGCGGGGTCGCGGTCCATTTCTTCCATTAAGGCTTGCGAGATCGCCTCGCGCATTGTAATTTTTGCCATGTGTAACTCCAGTAGTCAGTGACCAGTTTTCAGTCATCAGTGGTCTTATCCACTGTTCACTGTCAACTGATAACTGGTTTTAGTCTGCGTAAATATCCGTGAACAATTCTTCCAGCGCGGGCTCGGGGCTGGTCTCGGCGAACTCGACCGCCTTGTTGGTCTCTGCTTCCACCCGGGCTTCGATCTCGTCCAGTTGCTTGCGGGTGGCGACCTTCTTATCGAGCAAGTACTTGTTGAAGATGCCGATCGGGTCGTTCTCCTGCCATTGCTTGACCTCTTCGGCCTTGCGGTAGCGTTCGGGGTCGCCCATGGAGTGACCGCGGAAGCGATAGGTATCCACTTCCAACAAGTAGGGCTGCCCTTCCTTGCGGATGAAGTCCATGGCGTCCTTTGCTGCTTCGTACACTTTCATGACATCCATACCATCGACCTGGCCATTCTTCATGCCGTAGCCTTCGGCCTTCTGGCGGATCTCGGTCACAGCCGAGGCGCGCTCCACAGCGGTGCCCATGCCGTACTGATTGTTCTCACAGACCCACAATACACGCAGGCCCCAGGTCTTGGCCAGGTTCAGCGCTTCATGGAAGTAGCCGATGTTGGTGGCGCCATCGCCGAACATGCAGATGGTGATGTTATCGTTCTTGGCGTACTGGTCGCCGAGCGCAAGACCTGCTGCAACGGGGAGGTGCCCGCCCACAATGGCATGCCCGCCCCACATGTTCTTTTCGGTGCTGGCCATGTGCATTGAGCCACCTTTGCCCTTCGACATGCCCGTGGCCTTGCCGAGCAATTCCGCCATCACTTCGTCCGCAGAAATGCCGCAGTTCAACGCCACACCATGGTCACGATACGCAGTGATCACGCGGTCGCGCGGTTCACGCGCTGCGATCAAACCGGTCGAAACGGCTTCCTGACCGATATACAGGTGCATGAAGCCGCCGATCTTGCCAGCCTGATACAGTTCCGCGCCGCGTTCTTCCACACGGCGGATCAATACCATCTGGTAATACAAATCGAGCAATTGTTCTTTCTTCATTGTTACTCCAACAAATCAAAATAATGGCAGGGTACAGGCAAAATAACACCGGGAAAGTCCCGGCGATGTACTCTCTTCAACCGCGGGATTATATCAGAGATTTTCCGTCCACTTTTCTATCAAAGCCTATCGGATTCCAAGTAAAATGAAGTCATGGATTGGCTCACTGGCGGAAAAACTGGCGAAGCAAAAAGGCTCATCACGCAACTAAGCGACTCGACCAAACGAGACTCTGCCGCCCGTGACTTGCTCGGTCTTGGCGCTGAAGCTGTGCCTGCGCTGATCGAAGCGCTTCAAACCCGCGACCCGAACCTGCTTGCCATC
>CAZJMZ010000352.1:0-2847 GCA_964547115.1 uncultured Anaerolinea sp.
TTGGCAGTGCTCTTGGTGGCGGCTTTGCTCGCAGCCTTGGTGGTCATGCGGTGAGCAGCCACTTCCTGAGCGCCGATCATGCCATCGAGAATTTCACGTTCTTCATTGGACATGGTAGCGCGCAACGCGGACAACTTCTTGAACACACGGGCCGACACTTGCTTCTTGGTGGTTTTCATGACTGATCTCCTTTGACTGATTGGTTTATTTATCGTTGGGCCTACTATACAATAGGTTGCTACTACTGTCTGTCGCTTGAACGACACAACAACGTCAAACCAGCAAATTGCTTTCAAGGCTTTCCAGGGCCTGACGGTTCAAGATCAGAATGCGTCCCCGCCCGGTGATCAACCAACCCGCGCGCCGCCATTTGCCCAGGGCCTTGGCCACGGTCTGGCGGATCAAGCCGGTGTGATGTGCCAATTCATCCTGGGAAATAGTGACGTAACCTTTGTCTTTTTCCTGTTGCTCCAGTTCCAGGAGCAGTCGCGCCAGCCGGGCTTGTGCATCTAAAAAGGCCAACGCGCTTTCACGCTTGCCGCTGACCTGCAAACGATTGGCGGTCAACTCGAGCATGCGCAAGGCCAGCGGCGGTTCCTTTTCCACCACGCTCATGAACACGCGGCGTGGGATGACGAGCAACTCACTCCTGGTGCGAGCGATCGCGCTCGTGGAGCGGGGCATGTTGGTGAGCAAACCCAATTCACCGAACAGGTCGCCCTTATGCATTTCGTTGATGACCATTTCACGCCCATCCGGGCTGTTCAGGATGATCGAAATATTCCCGCTGATAACGATATAGGCTGCTTCCGAGACGTCGGCTTGAAAGAACAGAATCTCCCCTTTTTCCACCGATACGATTTTTGAGTCGCGCGCGAGGCTGCCTGCCGAATTCTCGCTTATGGTCGAGAACAACGGTATGCCTGCCAAAAAAGCCCTAACATCCTGAAACGCCTCACGCTTTACCATGTCTGAAATCCTCTTCCGAA
This sequence comes from uncultured Anaerolinea sp., assembly GCA_964547115.1. Lineage (GTDB taxonomy): Bacteria > Chloroflexota > Anaerolineae > Anaerolineales > Villigracilaceae > Defluviilinea. Next base: position 990 of record CAZJMZ010000352.1, read on the forward strand.
ATTGGTGTGGACGAATTATGCGTTTATAAACCCAGTACGCCAAAAAAAGTGGCGCACATTCACAATTGGGAGGTTACAAAATCATCGCAGCAACGCCCGGATGTTTTCGACCGGTGTGGATGGGACCAGGTCGCACCCCGGCCAAATGGCATCCACGCCCGCCTCTTGCGCCTTTTGAGTTGCCTCACGCACCTGAGCCTCCGTCCCCGCTGACAGCACCGCCACCGGGTCGAGGTTCCCGAACAACAAGGTGTTCGTCAGGGCTGTGCGCGCTGTTGCGGCATCCGTCGTCTGGTCGATGGAGATCGCCTCCGCTCCCACCTTGTTCAACAAATCCAGCGAGCGGGTCACATTGCCGCACACCGAAAGCACCCGAGGACCCGGTAACTGTTCCAGCAGGGCCTTTTCCGCCGGGTAAACGAACTGCTCATACTTGGCCGGGCCAATGAACGCCGGGGACCCACCCATATCGTGCACGGTGATAAAGTCTGCACCCGCTTCGCGATAAGCCTGCCCAACCCTGGCGAGTACGCCTGCCAGACCTTGCAAGGCCTCCAACACGATCTCCGGCTCGCGCTTCATCTCAGTGAACAGCCCACCCGGCTCCACCAGGAACAACAATAAAGAATATGGTCCGGGCTGCATACCACCGATCACGGCCTCGTTGCCGATCTCTGCCTTCAAGAGGCGCAAGGCTTCACATACCAGCGGCACCCGTCCGCTTTGGGTAATGTCCACGCGCTCAAGAAATTCACGGTTCAATTGTCTTGCCGAAGACACCAGTGGTTTTGCCACTTGAGGGAATACATTTGCCACCTGCTCGTAATAGCGGACCTCCGCCCCCAATGCCTCCGCCTCCACATACATATCCAATGGCGCCACCGCTGAGGGCAACCCCATCAACTTGAAAGTGGAGGCTGCCGCCCGCGCCATTTGCCCCGCCTCTTTGTGAATGTCATTGAATGCCAGGCCCTCACGTTCCAACCCCGCCGTGGTGATATGGATCAACCCGCTGAAGGCAGGGGCGGTGCTCATCTTTTGGCCGGCTAATAAAGAGAGAATATCTTGACGCATCAGATGCCTTTTACAAAATACGGGTTACAAGCCATGCACCCTGCAACTTGTAACCCGTAATCAATGTATCACCGAATACCTGCCGGTTATTTGACCGCCTTCACGATCGCAGCCACATGCTCCGGCGTATTCCCGCAACAGCCGCCTACGATCTTGGCGCCCAGTTCCACATATTTCTTTGAGTAGGCTGCCATGTCTTCCGGGCCCATATCGTACACGCCCTGCTCGGTTTCAATATCCATGTGCGGTACACCGGCATTGGGCTTCACCCACAAGGGGAAGTTCGGTACGGTCCCGGCATATTCCTTGACGACCAATTCCATGTTCTCGAGTGTTGTGCCGCAGTTGGCGCCGATCACGGTGGCGCCCATCTCGCTGTAGCGCTTGATCACATCCTTGGGCTTGACGCCCATCATCGAGCGGGTGCCACGGTCGTAGCTGAACGAGACCACGATGGGCAGGTCGGTGGCCGACTTGGCGCCTTCGAACGCAGCCGTGGTCTCTTCGAACGAGAACATGGTCTCGATCAACAGCAGGTCCACGCCGCCATCGGCGAGCGCCTTGGCCTGCTCGGCAAAGGTCGCGCGGACGTCCTCGGCCTTGAGCGGCCCGTAGGGTTCCAACAAGGCGCCGACCGGGCCCATTGATCCAGCGACCAGCACATCGGTCCGATTCGAAGCGGCTTTGCGGGCGATCTCGGCGGCGCGGATGTTCACTTCAGGCGTCCGATCCTGATATTTCGAGTCCTTCATGCGCATGCGGGTGCCGCCAAAGGTGCAGGTCA
>CAZJMZ010000353.1:0-2834 GCA_964547115.1 uncultured Anaerolinea sp.
CTGAGGATGTGGATCACCACCGGGATGGGCGACGCAAAGAAACGTGCATTCTCAGGCGTGACCTGCGCTCCGCCAGCGAGTTGCGAGAGGCGGGCCGCGCCAGCGAACATGGGCACGAGGCTGAGGGCGATCAGCAGAACAGGGGTGAGCCATTCCGCTTTGTGGTTGGTGTTCGATCTCATAAGAAAACTCCTTGTCAGTGGGTGTGTTGAATAGAGCCCAGACTAAATGCGTCTGCGCTGCTTATTTCCGTTTGAATGGTGATGAAACGTCAGGGTTGGGAACGAATTACGTTAGTCAGGGCGTCTCGTCTTCAGGGTGATACGCGAACACTTCTTCGAGCGGCACACCGAACACGCGCGCGATGCGGAAGGCCAGTTCGAGCGATGGGGAATATTTATCCTGCTCCATGGCAATGATGGTCTGACGGGTCACGCCCACTTTTTCGGCCAGTTGCTGCTGGGTCATTTCGTCGCGAAAAAAGCGCAGCTTGCGAATATTGTTGCTCAGCCGACTCTTGCCCATCTTAGAATCCCTTCCGATACAGGTTCAGCCGCCAAAGGTCCGCGATCACCTGCGCGAGGATGCCAAAAAAGATCAACAGGCTGAACAACACCAGGGGCGGCTGGCCCAGCACAAAGGTCAGCATGGAGAGCGCCACACCCAGCGAAGACAGGGTGTAAGCCACGCGCGTCCCTTTCAGGTCGATGAGCTGGTCGCGTTCATCCTGCAAGCCATCGATCTGCGGGTCTTCGTTGGTGCGGATGCGATGCACAATGCCACCGGCAATGTGGGTGAAGATGGTGGCCACGATCGTCCCAAGCACCGCCAGCACGATGATCAAGCCCCACAAGCGGAAGATGTTCGCAGGGGTGAAACTGTCGCTTTGCACCAGCTGAAAGACCCTTAGTGCGTAATACCCCAGAATGAGGGCGAAGGTGGATAACGAAACGGTGATATTTTTCTCTTGGAATGACATGGTTGCCTCTGAATCGTGATGTAAATCTTACAAGACACATAGTAATATGATTCATACTTTATGTCAAGTATTTCTTACATTGAATTTGACCCTGTTTTAAACGAAAAAGCGACCGCTGAACACGGTCGCTCTCTTCTACGGGACGGCTGTTCCTGTTATTCGATCGCCCCTCTCAACCTCCGGGCCAGGTTCCCGAAGTGCGGGGTGTAGCGGATATCGTCATTCCGTGGGCGTGGCAGATCCACCTCCATGTCCATTTTTATTTTGCCGGGGCGTTGCGTGAGCACCAGCACCCGGTCTGCCAGGAACAACGACTCGTTGATCGAGTGCGTCACCATGATGACGGTCTTTTGATGCGATTGCCAGATGCGCGAGAGTTCGGTCCACATGCGTTCGCGGGTCATGGCATCGAGCGAGGCGAACGGCTCATCGAGCAGGAGCAGGTCGGGGTCATGGATGAGCGCGCGCGCGATCGCCACGCGCTGCGCCATGCCACCGGAAAGGTCGCGGGGCAGCGCGTCGGCGAAACCGGTCAGTCCCACCAACTCGATCATTTCCTGCACCTTCAGGCGGGCCGAGGCATCGTCCACACCGGTCACTTCCAGTGGCAGTTTGATGTTTTCGGTCACAGTGCGCCACGGCATCAGGTTGGCCTGTTGAAAGACCATGCCAATACGCAGCTGACGTTGGTCCGCAAAGGTCACCGCACCGCTGGTGGGTTTGATGAGTCCCGCCACGGTGCGCAGGAGCGTGGTCTTGCCCGAACCCGACGGCCCCAGCACACACACAAACTCACGCGCATGCACATCAAAGGTGATGTCATCGAGCGCGTGCAGGCCACCGTTCCCGTTGGGAAAGACGGTGGTCAGGCGGTGAAGACTGAGGGCTGGTTGATTCGTCATCATGTTCATCGGGGCGACAGCGCCTCGCATCTACACTATTACTTACGGTACGAACTCATTGGTAAATGCCTTGCTCAGATCCTGCTGCTCGGTGAGCAGGCCCATATCCAGCAACACGGCCTGCATATTATCCCAGGCGGCGGGGTCTGAGTAACCAGGGCGCTCCGCCTTCCATTGTTCAACGGAGGTGGCCAGCACTTGTTTTTGCACGGCAGCATCCAACTCTGAAAAATTCGGGATGTGTGTTTCGCTCAACTGAAAAGCTTCATCGGGATCCTTGATCGTATCGTTCAAGCCCTTCAGGAACGCACTAACGAAGCCGCGCACCAATTCCGGATTTTCTTTGATCACTTTTTCGCTGGCCAGAATGCCGTTCGCCGCCAGTTGGGCGTAATCGGCCACGCGCAGCTCGGTCACAGCAATGCCCTGCGCCTTCAACTGGATCGGTTCGTTCGCCGCGTAGCCCACGATGATATCCTGTTGCCCGGCCGTCATCAATTCCACCTGGTTGAAACCGATCGCTTCGAGCGTTACATCGGCTTCGGTAAGTTCGCCCGCATTCAACAACGCCCGCAGGCCAATGTAATTCGCGCCGAACAATCCCGGCAAGCCGATCTTTTTCCCCTTCAGGTCCTGCGGCACCAACACGCCCGCATCGCTCTTCGCCACCACCGAGACGGGATACTGCTGATACCAGGCTGCCACATACGTCACTGGCAGGCCCTTGGCACGCGCCAGCAACACCTGCTCGCCTGAAACCACCGCGAACGGTAACTCACCCGCCCCTACCAGCGCCACACCATCGGTCTCGAACTTGTAATCGAATTCGATCTCGATGCCGGCTTCCTTGAAATAACCCTTCTCCACCGCTACATAGAACGGCGCATACTGAATGTTGGGGATGTAGCCCATCGGCAGGCGGATCTTGATCAACGGCACCGCCTCATTCGTGG
>CAZJMZ010000354.1:0-2824 GCA_964547115.1 uncultured Anaerolinea sp.
GGCAACGGCGCCGTCCCGCCGGGGATGTACAAACCCACCCGCTGGATCGGGCGGATCAACTGCCCCAGCACGCCGCCCAATTCCTGCGTCACCCAGGATGTTACCGGTTGTTTGCGGTAAAAGGCTGCGATGCGTTTGGCAGAAAGCTCCAACGCAGCACGCTCCTCAGCGGAGATCGAAGCCAGCGCCGCCTGCAACGAGTCGCTTGAGACGCGAAAACTGCTCGGGGATTTGCCGTCCAGCTTCGAGGTCCAATTGTGAAGCGCCGCATCACCCTGCGTGCGGATGTCGCGCAGGATGCGGGTCACGGCCTCCTGCGGCGTAATGCGGTCGCCAAAGGTCTCAGCGATGCGGTCCAGCACAGCAGCAGGCACGGCTTCATCACCAATGGCCACGCGGCGCAGGATGGTCTGTCGTGCGGTTTGCGGGTCGAGAATCGAAAACATGGTCACCTCTTGAAATAAAAAACTCCCGCCGGAGCGGGAGCCTGGGAATGTGAGTCAACACACGCGCTTAAGCCGCCCGTCCGAAGGAGGGTTGTGTGTGATGATGATGGTGGCGGCAGATAAGCATGCTGTCATTGTATGGAAAACAGGTATGATTGTCAAGCAAGGAGACGCCATGACCGGTGAAACAAATCTGCAAAAACTGTTGAAAGAAATGCACCCGCATCTGCACCCGGGCGAGTATGTGTATTGCACGGTCGCATCCAAAAAAGAAGCGTTCGAGCTTGACCCATTGTGCATGTTCGAAGAAGAAGAGCGCGTGACGGTGATCCTGCTCCGCGAGCGCGCCAACGCTTTGGGCCTGCCCTACTCTTCGACTTTATCCTGGATCACGCTCACGGTTCATTCTTCGCTCGAGGCTGTTGGCCTGACAGCCGCCTTTGCCTCCGCCCTGGGCCGCGCGGATATCAGTTGCAACGTGGTCGCGGCTTTCTATCACGACCACATCTTCGTGCCAACAAAAGACGCGACCCGCGCAATGGATGTGTTGTATAAACTCGCAGAGGCCGCTTAAAACAAACTGGGCTGCAACGGGGCGTCCGGCGGAAGCGCATCCCATGGCAGGGGCGGGAGGGCGACCCGGGCTGAGAGGCGGCGATGGAATTCGCGGCAGATCTCGGGAGCGATGAGGTTATCGGGTGAATGGCAGAAGATGAAAGCTGAAGCGCCCTGCTCCAACTGCGGGACAAGATATTCGACCCACTCTTGCACGAATTCGATATTCTGCTCCAAACGCGGGTGACCGATGAAGCGCAGGAAGACAAAATCGGCGGTGCGTTCGAGGAAGACGGGCACATCAGGTTTGCGCTCACGGGCTTCGAGCAGGCTGGCGTACGAAGTATCTTCGAGAATGGCATCCCCTTCCAGTGTGCGGATGGGACGGGTATCGATGACAACGCGCGCCATATTGCGCGAGGCGAGCAACTGGTTCAAGGTCTCGCGGTGCGGAGACTCGAACCAGTCGAGATGCCGAACCTCAACCGCAAGGCGCAAATCCGAGGGCATGCGCGAGAGAAAGGCCGATAGGTCAGCGAGCAGGCTGGGGGAATAACGAGGCGGGAGTTGGAGGAAGCAGGGGCCGAGGCGGGTGTCCAAAGCCCGAAGCAGGTCCATAAATCCCAGCGCGCGGTCGGCATAGTCCAGTAATTTTCCGTTGTGACTGATGGCCTTGGGGATTTTCATGCAAAAGCGAAAGGTATCGGGGGTCTGGTCGCGCCAATTTTCGAGGGTCTGCGGGGCGGGAACGGCGTAGAAGGTGGTATTACCTTCGATCGTGGTGAGGCGGCGGGCATACTCCCGCAGGAAATCGACAGGTTTTGTACCTTTGGGGTAAAAGTTGCCGACCCAGCCTTTGAACGACCAAACCGGGCAACCGAGATAAACAGTCATGCCACGATTATATGCCGAGGGCTTGAATTTTGGCACGGCACGTGCTATTGTGAAATGGGAAGGCATTTGTGGATCTGACGAGAAGAAAGGAGATGCAAAATGTATAAAAGGATTCTTGTACCGTTGGATGGTTCGGAACTGTCTGAGGCCGTTCTGCCGCACGCGGAAGCCCTGGCCCAGTCGGAGCACGCCCAGATCATTCTGTTGCGCGTGCCGACCATGCCTGCTTCTGATTTTCTCGCACAGGACCCGCTGATCGCAGCGATGATCCGCGATGATGTGCGAGCCGAGGCCGAGAAGTATGTGGAAGACAAGGTGGCGGCCCTGCGAAAAGACAATGTGGAGGTCAGCGGCATGACCCGCGAAGGGCTGGTGCCGGATATGATCCTGCGCGTGGCCGACGAAACCCACGCCGATATCATTGCCATGTCCACGCATGGGCGCACAGGTGTGAGCCGCTGGCTGTTGGGCAGCGTGGCAGATAAGATCGTGCATCACGCACACATTCCGGTGATGTTGGTGCATCCAAACTAACCCGGGTTTCAAGTGAGTCAGAAAGCGTCTGGCAATTCATCTGCCAGACGCTTTCTATTCTATAATCAGGCCATGACAACCCCTCAACGATCTTACACAATCTGGTTCACCCAACGGACCGGCAGCACATTGCTCTATAAAGCTTTGGAATCCACCGGTATCGCCGGAGTGCCGCGAGAATGGTTCAACTGCAAGCCTGACTTGTTGGAAGATTTTCATCAATCCAACCACACCGACCTGCAGAACTATTTGTGGAAACTGGGCAGCACGCCCAATGGCGTCTTCGGGATCAGCCATTCCTTCTACGAACCCCACTTCAGTCAACTGACCGAGACCTTGAAGAAACTGCCTGCCTACCCGCCCGGAGAAACAAACCGGGCCCGCATTTGGGAAGG
>CAZJMZ010000355.1:0-2808 GCA_964547115.1 uncultured Anaerolinea sp.
GATCTCGCCATCCAGTTTGGCCCACACCACGAACACATCGGCGATGGGCGAGTTGGTGATCCACATCTTGTTGCCCTGCAGCATATAGCCACCGTCCACTGCTTTGGCGCGGGTTTCCATGCTGGCCGGGTCACTGCCATGATTCGGCTCGGTGAGCCCGAAACAGCCGACCCATTCACCGCTGGCGAGCTTGGGCAGGTATTTCTTGCGTTGTTCTTCTGTTCCATAGGTGTAGATCGGGTACATCACCAGCGAACTCTGCACACTCATGGCCGAGCGATAGCCGCTATCCACACGCTCCACTTCGCGGGCGATCAGCCCATAGGCAACGTGGTTTAAGCCGGCGCCGCCGTACTCCTCGGGGAGCGTGGAGCCCAGCAAGCCGAGCTGCCCCATCTCGTTCATGATCTCGCGGTGGAAGATCTCGTGACGGTTCGCTTCCAGCACGCGCGGCATGAGCTTATCCTGGCAGTATTTGCGCGCCGTATCACGGATCATGCGCTCCTCGTCGGTCAGTTGATCGTTGAGCAGGAATGGGTCGTCCCATTTGAAGGTTGGTTTTGCCATAGGGTTGCCTTTCGATGTGAAACAAAGTTGAGGTGATTGTATCAAATTGTCAGGGCAGGGGATGTTTTAGAAAATTGTGGCAGGCCGGGGGAGGTCGGAGGCGGCTCTTCCATCCCCATGATAAAATACTTCCATGCAGCAATCACTGGAAAAATTACGCAAATTCTTTCGTTTAGAACACGAAAACGGCTACGCCAATACCGCCATTATCGGCGGATTATCCAAAATGCTTGATTTCTGGGAAGGGGAAGCCCGCGCCGACGGTATTAAGGAAGAGGTCATTCAGGTGGTGGTGCAGCGGCTCCGTCAGTATGACGGGCTGACGCCCCAATCGCGGTCCGATGCGTTGCGCGGCTTGTGGAAGCGCATCGGGGATTCGTACCCTGAAACCCAGCAGAAACCGCGCAACCCTGGCCAGCCCGAAGGTCAGCCCAGGCCGCAACCGGCCACTCGGCCCGAGTCGCTTGAGGCTGTGGAAGAAGCGCCCACGCCGACTGCCGAGGCGGATTCATCCAACCCGCCGCCTACCCAGGCCCAACCACCAGAGCGACGCGAATATCGCGAACAACGTCCGCGCCCGCCAGCGCCACCGCGCTCTGAGTCTGTGCCGGGTGCCCGCACCTCCGCCACGCCCACCGCGCTCGATGCCAAGTTGACCGTTTTGCAGGGCGTGGGCCCCAAGAACGCCGAGACCTTTGCCAAGCTGGGCATGTATACGCTTGGTGATATGCTGTACTACTTCCCGCGGCGCTACGACGATTATTCACAACTCAAGCCCATCAAGGACCTGTTCTACGGCGAACAGGTGACCGTGATCGGCACCATTCAAAGCGTGCACACCCGGCCCATTCGCGGCGGCAAGGCCTCGATCGTGGAGGTCATCCTCAGCGATGGCACCGGCGGCTTGCGGCTTTCGTATTTCAACCAACCCTGGCTGGCGAATCGCTTCAAGCAGGGTGACGCCATCTCCGTCTCCGGCAAGATCGACCAGTACCTTGGCCGTCTCATCATGAACAGCCCCGATTGGGAATCGGTGGAGGTCGAAAGCCTGCACACCAATCGCATTGTGCCGGTCTATTCGCTGACCGAGCGCATCACCCAGAAGTGGCTGCGCAATGTGATGAAGCAGGTCGTGGAGTATTTCGCCCCGGCCGTAGCCGATGCCCTGCCCGATAGTGTGCGCCACGCAGCCCGCCTCATGTCGCTGGGCGAAGCGCTGTTGCAGATTCACTTCCCCACGTCACAAGAGAAACTCAAGGCCGCGCGCGAACGGCTGGCCTTCGACGAGATCTTTTATTTGCAGATGGGCGTGTTGCGCCAGCGTCGCGACTGGCAGGCGGTGGAAGCCCGCCGCTTCTCCATCGCCGATGACGGGCTGGATACGCTCAAGAACAGCCTGCCCTTCACCCTCACCTCTGCCCAGCAATCCGCCCTCGAAGACATCCGCCGCGACCTCGACTCAGGCAAACCCATGAACCGTCTCATCCAGGGCGACGTGGGCTCCGGCAAGACCGTGGTCGCTGCCCTGGCGGCCGCCATCATCACCGGCAACGGCGCACAAGCCGCCATTATGGCGCCCACTTCGATCCTGGCGGAACAACATCAGCGCAACTTCTCCAAATTATTAGGGGCCGCGCTTGCCCCGGAAGCGATCCGTTTGTTGACGGGCGATACCACCGAAGCTGAAAAGGAAGCGATCCGCGCGGGTCTCGCCGATGGGTCCATCAAGGTCATTATTGGCACGCATGCCGTCATCGAACCGAACATCCAGTTTGCCGACCTGCAACTCGCCGTCATCGATGAACAACATCGTTTCGGCGTAGAGCAACGCGCTGAACTGCGCAGCAAGGGCACCAATCCGCATTTGTTGGTGATGACCGCCACGCCAATCCCGCGCTCACTGGCCCTCACCTTGTACGGCGACCTCGACCTCTCAGTGATGAACGAAATGCCCGCCGGGCGCATTCCCATCAACACCTACGTCCTCCGCCCGCAGGAACGCGAGCGCGCCTTTACCTTGTTGCGCGGCCAGATCAAGGACGGCAAGCAAGCCTTCATCATCTATCCGCTCATTGAAGAGAGCGAAAAGATCGAAGCCCGCGCCGCCGTGGACGATTACGAGACCCTCTCGAAAGAAGTCTTCCCCGATCTCAAACTCGGCCTGCTGCACGGACGCATGCGCCCCGCTGAAAAGGATGAGGTCATGCTCAAGTTCCGCGATAAGGCCTACGACATCCTTGT
>CAZJMZ010000356.1:0-2806 GCA_964547115.1 uncultured Anaerolinea sp.
CGGTCAGCGACGTGAAACTGCTCGACCGCTCCTCCGACCTCGACCACAACCGCACGGTGCTGACCTTTGCAGGGTCACCGGTGGGTGTGGAAGAAGCCGCCTTCCGCGCCATCCGCACCGCCGCCGAGCTGATCGACCTCGACCAGCACACCGGCGAGCATCCGCGCATCGGTGCGACGGACGTGGTTCCGTTCGTGCCGCTCAGCGGCGCCAGCATGGATGATTGCATCGCCATCGCCAAACGGCTCGGCGCGCGGGTGGGGAGCGAACTCAAGATTCCCGTCTATCTATATGAAGCAGCGGCCACACGCCCCGACCGGGCCAATCTCGAGAATATCCGCCGCGGCCAATATGAAGGCCTGCGGGCAGAGATCGAGTCGAATCTTGACCGCGCCCCTGATTACGGTCCGAGCCAACTCCCCAAAGCCGGGGCTACGGTTATCGGCGCGCGCAATCCGTTGATCGCCTTCAACGTCTACCTCACCAGCGACGATGTCAGCATCGCCAAAAAGATCGCCAAGGCTGTGCGTCAATCCTCCGGTGGCCTGCGGTATGTCAAAGGGCTGGGGCTGCTGGTCGATGGCCGCGCGCAGGTCTCGATGAATCTCACCAACTTCCATGAAACACCCATCGCCCGTGTCGTCGAGTTCATTCGCCGCGAAGCCCAGCGCTACGGCGTCGGCATCCATCACAGCGAACTCGTCGGTCTGATTCCCCAGGAAGCGCTGGTGGATGCAGCGGTCTGGTACACCCAATTGGATGCCTTCTCGCCCGAACAGATTCTTGAATCCAGACTCTTTTCTGCGCCCACCGCCGCGGATCAGACTCAGGGTGAGCCTGCCTCTTTTATCGAACAGTTGGCCGCCGCGACGCCAACACCCGGCGGTGGTTCAGCCGGGGCCTACGCTGGCGCCATGGGCGCGGCCTTGGTTGCCATGGTGGCCGGTGTGACCATCGGCAAAAAGAAATACGCCGAAGTGGAAGCCGAAATGCAGGCCATCCGCGTGGTTGCAGAGAACTTACGCAAGGAACTTACCCAGGCTGTGGACGACGACGCCTCTTCGTTCGAAGTGCTGATGGCCACCTTCAAACTGCCCAAAGAGACCGAAGAGCAAAAGTCGGCCCGCGATTCTTCCATCACTCAGGCCACGCTGAATGCGGCGCACATTCCCCTCCACGTCAGTGAAGAAGCCGTCAAAGTGATGGAATTGGCCCTCAAATGTGCCAAACATGGTTTGCAGTCCGCGATCTCTGATGCCATGTCTGGTTTTGCCATGGCGCGGGCCGCGCTCACGGCGGCAGGTTATAACGTCCGCATCAATATCAATTCCCTGGCCGATCAGTCTCTCGGCGAACGCATGCTCGAAGAACTCGCCGCGCTGGAAGTCAAGGCCGATGGGCTCGAGGCTGAGGTTAGGACAGTGATGAAGGAACGCGGCGGAATCTAGCCCCGATCCGGGAGTCGTTCCATGAGCGACTCCCGATTTTTTATTACGATGAAACGGTTTCTGCTTCTTTCGGCGTTGGTCTTTCTCGTGTCTTGTGCCGCCCCTCCGCCTGCCACGCAACCGATTGTGTTGCCATCCACGGCCACCTCAACCTCCACTATTCAACCTACTGAACCGCCGCTCCTGGCCACAGCCACAGAAACGCCCCTCCCTCCGCCAACCGTAACGCCGGTCTCTTGCAACCCACAAGTCGCGGATTTTTGCATCACTGCCGGAAACCTGGTCCTTCAGCGACCGTTTCGCCCTCCGTACAATGCGTCAGTGGATGCAACGTATCGGTATGCCACAACAGCTCAGGGGAAGCGTGAGCCGCATCACGGCGTCGAATTCCTCAACAGCACCGGGACGCCGGTCCTCGCAGCGGGGGATGGCGTCGTCTATTACGCAGGTCCAGATACCGATGTGCGCTTTAGTCCGTGGGGTGATTTTTACGGCAACGTGGTCGTGATCCAACATACTGATGACCTATTCACGTTGTACGCGCATCTCTCGCGCATCGATGTGCAGACGGGGCAGGCGGTCGTGACGGGGGAGGTGGTGGGGGCAGTGGGGCAGAGTGGCGTAGCCACCGGGAGCCATTTGCACTTTGAAGTGCGGCAGGGCGATGCCACCGATTACTTCGCCACGCAAAACCCGGAGTTATGGCTGGTGCCCGAAAAGGATGACGAGCAACGGGTTGGTGGTGCGATCGCGCTCAGCATTGTCAATGCCGCCGGGGACTTTCAGTCCACCACGCTGACTTTGCAACGTTATGCGGGGGCATCTCTTGCGCCTGAGAAGACCTTTTACCTGGAAACCTATGTCCCTGAAATGACGCGCGGGCCTGAAAATGCCGCCTTGAGTGGGTTGAAGGCCGGGCGTTATCGCATTGCGTTGAAACTAAACGGTTATCTTTATGAACGGTGGGTTGAAGTACAATCGGGCAAACTTACACAGGTGGTGATCGTTGTTCAATAGGGCGATCTTCATCAACTACATTCTTTTTGGAGCAGACACATGGGCTTGAAACCAGATCATTGGATCCGCAAGATGGCGTTGGAACAAAAGATGATCGAACCGTTCGTGGATAAGCAGGTACGACAGGGTGTGATCTCGTATGGCGTGTCGTCGTATGGCTACGACATCCGTGTGGCGGATGAGTTCATGATCTTCACGAACGTCCATTCGGCGATCGTGGACCCGAAGAACTTTGACCCGAAATCCATGTTCGAGTTCAAGGGTGATGTTTGTATCATCCCGCCGAACTCTTTCGCGCTGGCCCGCACAGTGGAATATTTCCGCATTCCGCGCAAGGTGCT
>CAZJMZ010000357.1:0-2795 GCA_964547115.1 uncultured Anaerolinea sp.
ATCAAGGGTGCAGACATTAAGCCCTCGGTATCTTCCTCCAGTGGATCGGTGCCGGGGATGTGATATGCGCGCGGGTCACGCAAAGGATAATTGACGAACTCAGCCCTGCCATTTTTGATGATATTGCCGGAAATACCCTGCCCCAAATACACCAGGCTTTCCTTGATCTCTTTCACATATTTGCCCAAGGCCACCGGCGCACGGAAGGTGTCACTTTCGCCTTCACGCAGATAAATGGCAATATCGCCCACCCGCATAATGTTCATGGCATGCGCGGCGATCTTTTCGAGCACGGGTTCAAGCTCGCGCGTGGCGGCAATATCATTGCCGATCTCAGCCAGCGTGGACATTTCACTGGCGCGGCGTTGGGTTTCCACATGCAGTTGCGCAGTGTGGATGGCCGAGCCTGCATTTGCCGCAATGGTGGTGAGCAGGCGCAGGGAGTCACTGTTGAATGCGCCTTCCTTTTGGGTACTTTGCACGCTTATCACGCCGAGGGTCTCTTTACCGGCTTTGATCGGCACACCCAGATACGAAAGCGCCTCCCGCCCCACCCGGGCCACACCGATCTCCTGATGGCGTTCATCCACATTTTGGTTGATCAGTAACGGCTCGCCGGTTTGGATGATCTTGCTGGTGAGCCCCTCTCCAAATTTCAGTGTAGTGAAGTTTTCGCCATGTTGATACGGGAAGCGGATGAGATTGGTCTGCGGATCGAGCAACGCCAGATAGGCGATATCGGCATGGAAAATATCCCGCGTCTGACTCCCGATGAGCTGGATCATTGAATCCAATTCTGTTTCTGCCACCAGGGCCTGGGTCACTGTGCTGATGGCGCCCAACTCAGCGGCGCGCTGTTGCTCGGCATTGAAGAGCCGGGCGTTTTCAAGGGCCACACCCATGCTCCCTGCCACGGTTTGCAGCAGGCGGACTTGTCCCTCACTGAATGCGTATTCCGTTTTATGTTCCTGCACAATGATCACGCCGATCACCCGGTCACTGCCGATAATGGGCACATTGACGCTGGATTTGGCGGCTTCGGTTCCCGGCAAAAGCTGAAGCCCCAGGGTTTCACGCTCAGCCAGTGTGTTACGCACAAAGGGCTGACGGGTCTTCGCAATGCGTTCAAATGTGCCGCCAGCGACAGGCGGTTTGGATGGGAACTCGCGGCGCTGCCCCTGCACGTACTCATAAACGTAATGGATAAGGTTGGCCTGTGCATCGTATAAACGAATGCCCAGGTCCTCGGTGTGCAACACCTCCCGCAGTTTATCTCCGGTCATTTCTATAATAGACTGGGTATTCAATTCTGCGGCCAGCCCCTGCTGGATGCTGTTGATCACGGCCAGTTCAGTGGCGCGGTCTTCCGTCTCTTTGAGCAGGCGCTGGGTTTCATCGAAGAGACGGGCATTTTCGAGCGCCACACTCATGGCATTGACCACGGTTTGCAGCAGACGCACATCGCTTTCATCGAAGGCATGTTCTTTTTCGTAGTTGCCAATGAAAACCAAGCCAATGGCTTTATTTCCTATCATGATAGGAACTGCCATGAGTGATTTTTCTACATCAGTGCCTGGAATGGTGTAGCCGCCAAGTTCTTGCATGGCTTGGGTAAGATTTTCATTGATGACCAAAGGCTGACGCGATTCAATAACACGTTTTGAGACCCCTCTTAATGGTGTTGGATCTACATGGATGACTTCGCCATGTTCACGCAGGTAGGGGAATTCGACCATGCCCGTCTGTGGGTTGAACAGGCGGATATCGAGGTCTTGTGAGTCGAACACTTCGCACAGTTTGTCGCCCACCAGTTCGTAGATGGCTTGCATATCCAGCTTGGAGGCGAGCCCCTCCTGCACCGAGTTGATGATGGCCAGCTCGGCGGCGCGGTCTTCGGTGATCTTGAGCAGGCGTTGGGTCTCGTCGAAGAGCCGGGCGTTTTCGAGCGCCACACCCATGCTGCCCGCCAGCGTTTGCAACAGGCGGATATCTGATTCGCTGAAGGCGTGCTCTTTTTCGAAGTTTTGCAGGCTGAAATAGCCGTTGACCTGGGTACCCGTCCCGAAGGGCACGAAGATCAGGGATTTTGCGATTTTTGTACCTTCAAGCTGCTTGAGCCCGTAACGTTCTGATGCTTCAGGGCTGTTCTCGTTAATGATGATCGGCTGACGGGATTGGATCATGACCTTATTTGCCGGACTGAATGGCAATAACTCATCATCAAAAATTCTTTGCCCATCTTCAAAGGCATATTCCAACTTGGAAACTTCTTTTTCGTGGTCGAACGAACTGATGACGAAGGTCTGGGCGTTGAACATCTCGCGGATCTTCTCGCCGACCAGGTCGTAAATGGACTGCATATCCAGCTTGGACGCCAGACCCTGCTGCACCGAGTTGATGATGGCCAGCTCGGCGGCGCGGTCTTCGGTGATCTTGAGCAGGCGTTGGGTCTCATCGAAGAGACGCGCGTTCTCGAGCGCCACGCTCATCGAGTTGGCGAGCGTTTGCAGCAGGCGCACGTCACTTTCGCTGAAGGCGTGTTCTTTTTGGTAATCGCTCAGGTTGATCAAGCCACGCGCTTGTTCGCCCACGATCAACGGCACGAACAATTCAGATTTTGAGGCGGCAGTGTCACCAACTATGTAACTGCCATATTTCTGCGATACCTCATCCACGTTTTCGTTGATGACCAGGGTTTCGCGTGTGCGGAGAACATATGCCGAAAAACCAACATCCTGATGCGGAATCGATTCAATAAAGACGCGTTCTCCGTTTTCATAGATGTATGGAAAATG
>CAZJMZ010000358.1:0-2792 GCA_964547115.1 uncultured Anaerolinea sp.
GTACGAATCCAGCCTCAGCCCGCTGTATTTGTCGGTCACAGGAGCAGGCTGGGGGGTGGCTGGAGGCGTCCTGTTGTGGGGCCTGCTGGTACGCCAGGCATGGACGTGCCGGGCGCTGGTCATCGTCCTGGTCATCGGGCTGATACAATACTGGCTCGAAAGAGCGTTCTTCACCAGCCCGCGCGTAAACCTGCCTTTCGCATTGACGGCTTCATTTGTGATCGCAGGCTTGATCCTTTTCATTGTGAAACACCGCAGCACCAAAGACTTTATTAACCAAAGTGAGGCGTATGAGCAACCAAACGAAACTACAGACCCTGAATGAATATCGGGCCAAATCACGTCTGGGCGGCGGCGCAGACCGCATTGAAGCCCAACATAAAAAAGGACGCCTGACCGCGCGCGAGCGCATCGACCTGTTACTCGATAAGGGCTCCTTCCATGAAGTGGACGCGTTCGTCCAGCACCGCACCCACGATTTCAATCTCGATGAGCAAAAGTTCATGAGCGACTCGGTCGTTACTGGCTGGGGCACCATCGAGGGGCGTCTGGTGTATGTCTTCTCGCAGGATTTCACCGTGTTCGGCGGCAGCCTTGGCGAAGTGCACGCCGCCAAGATCTGCAAGATCATGGATATGGCCATGAAGAACGGCGCACCGATGATCGGCTTGAACGACTCAGGCGGGGCGCGCATTCAGGAGGGCGTGGTGGCACTGGCCGGCTATTCGGATATCTTCCTGCGTAACACCATGGCCTCCGGCGTCATCCCGCAGATCTCTGCCATCATGGGGCCCTGCGCGGGCGGCGCGGTGTACTCCCCCGCCCTCACCGACTTCATCTTCATGACCCGCAACACATCGTATATGTTCGTCACCGGACCGGATGTGGTGAAGGCTGTGACACATGAAGAGGTCTCGTTCGAAGACCTGGGCGGCGCGAGTGTGCATTCGGAGAAATCTGGTGTGTGCCATGTGGCTGCCGATAGCGAAGCGGACACGCTGTATCTCATCCGCAAGATGCTGGGTTACCTGCCGCAGAACAACATGGAAGATCCGCCATTCGTGCCGGGCGATGACCCGCTGCGCATGGACGAGTCCCTCAACACCATCGTGCCTGACGATGCCAACAAACCCTACGATATCAAAGATGTCATCCGCCCGATCGTGGATAACGGCCAGTTCTTCGAGATCCACGAGAACTACGCAGCGAACATCGTGGTTGGCTTTGCCCGCCTCGGTGGGCATTCGGTGGGTATCGTGGCGAACCAGCCTGCAGTACTGGCCGGCGTGCTTGATATCGACGCCAGCGAAAAGGGCGCGCGTTTCGTGCGCTTCTGCGATGCGTTCAACATCCCGATCATCACCTTTGAGGATGTGCCGGGCTTTTTACCGGGTACCTTCCAGGAACATCATGGCATCATCCGTTCAGGAGCGAAGTTGCTGTATGCCTATTGCGAAGCGACAGTTCCCAAACTTACGGTGGTTACACGCAAAGCGTACGGTGGGGCGTACTGTGTGATGTCATCCAAACACATCCGCTCAGACCTCAATCTGGCCTGGCCCACCGCTGAGATCGCCGTGATGGGGCCTGACGGCGCTGTGAACATCATCTTCCGCAAGGAATTGGAAAAGGCAGATGACCCGGTTGCAAAGAAGGCGGAGTTGGTGGCTGATTATCGCGAGAAGTTCGCCAGCCCCTATGTGGCAGCGGAGCGCGGATTCGTCGATGATGTCATCGAGCCCAAAGAGACTCGCCCACGCCTGATCAATGCGCTGGAAATGCTGAGCAACAAGCGCGATGCCAACCCGGCAAAGAAGCACGGGAATATTCCACTCTAACAGTGTCAGGTGTCACGTTTCAAGTGTCAGGTTTTACCTGATACGTGACACCTGAAACCTGACACTTGGAGGTGTCATGTTCAAAAAAGTATTAGTTGCCAACCGAGGTGAGATCGCCGTCCGCATCATCCGCGCGTGTCGCGAGGTGGGAATCGATACCGTCGCCGTGTATTCCGAAGCCGACCGCCGTGCCCTGCACGTACGCTATGCAGATGAGGCCTATTTGCTGGGCCCCGCCCCATCGCGCGAATCCTACCTGCGCGCCGATAAGATCATCGATATTGCGCGCCAGTCCGGTGCCGATGCAGTGCACCCGGGCTATGGTTTTTTGGCCGAGCGTGAAGACTTTGCCGAAGCCTGCGAAAAGAACGGCATCGCATTTATCGGCCCCAAGCCCAGCGCGATCGCAGCCATGGGCGATAAGGCCGTGGCACGCGCCACCGTCATCAAGGCGGGGGTACCCGTGGTGCCCGGCACCGAAGACGTGGGCAACATGACCAATGAGGAGCTGCTGACCAAGGCGCCGCAGATCGGCTTCCCGTTGTTGATCAAAGCCACGGCGGGCGGTGGCGGCAAAGGCATGCGGGAGGTAAAGTCCATTGAGGAGATGCCAGCCCTGCTTGAGTCTGCGAGGCGCGAGGCGGAATCCGCTTTTGGTGATGGGAATGTCTATCTCGAGAAACTGGTCGAAGGGGCGCGGCATATCGAGATCCAGATCCTGGCAGATACCCAGGGCAATGTCATCCATCTGGGCGAGCGTGAATGTTCTTTGCAGCGCCGCCATCAAAAGTTACTCGAGGAAGCGCCCTCCTCCGCGCTCGACGAAGACCTGCGCAACCGCATGGGCTCAGTGGCGGTGAAGGCTGCACAAGCCGTGAACTACGTCAACGCCGGGACGATCGAGTTCCTGTTGGATAAGGACAACAATTTCTACTTCCTTGAAATGAACACCCG
>CAZJMZ010000359.1:0-2789 GCA_964547115.1 uncultured Anaerolinea sp.
TTTATCGCTGCGAGCGGGTCTGATGCCAACTATTTTCGTAAACCCAAATGCCCCCCTGCCCGCGGATTTCTTTGTTTTTGTCGAACGTACCTTGCATGGCATTGTTTCAAAAGCACTGTTTTTATTGGTCTTACTGCATATCAGTGCTGCGCTATATCACCAGGTCTGGTTGAAGGATAATCTTTTATCGCGCATGTGGTATGGCAAAAAATCATAAAACCCCAAGCTTAACTTTTAGAGCAAACTGACAACAATCCTGAAACTTGAAGGCAGTACCGCTGACCGTCCATCCCAGCCGAATTAGGTCTGAGAGTGGCGGTCAGTGGTCATTTTAATCAAGGCTGGGATCGTAAATATAGCCAACAGCGCCGCCAATCCAAAGAATAAGGTGGGAACCATCCAGCGGGCATTGACCAAAAAGTCATAATACAAGATCAACCCTTGAATGCGCAATTTGGCAAGCACAATCGGCGGCAGGTTCAAGTACGTAAACCACAACGCGGCCAGACACAGCATAACCACGGAGCCCAATATCAGGTCGTTCCAGGTGACCCATTGAGGCCGGACATCGGTTTGAATGCGTAACATCACCTCCGCAGTGATACTGCGTGGCATGGGTGCCAGGGGTTGAGCGGCGAGTGCGTCTTCGATCAAGTCAGGGTTCAGGCGGGGATCCATTGTTCCTCCAGATGGGCAAGCGACTTGCGGAGCTGTTCCTTGGCGCGGAAAATGCCCGTTTTAACCGTACCCAGCGGCAGGTTAAGCGTCGAGGCGATTTCTTCGTAGGAAAGTTCGTTCTGATATCTAAGGGTAATGAGTAGCTGGTAATTTGCCTCCAGGTTTTGAATCGCCTGTTGCAGGTGCTGTTTGGTTTCATTCGATTCAAACTCGGAGGCGGGGGCATTGAAGCGCGGTTCGGGGATCTCTTCCATCACATCATCGCCGAGATCGTTGAGCGAGCGGCGCAGGTTGGGCAGGCGGTTGTAGCACAGGTTGGTGACGATGCGGTACAACCAGGTGCGGAACTGCGACTGACCCTTGAAGTTGGGTAGCGCGGTCCAGGCGCGCACGAAGGTCTCCTGCGTCAGGTCGAGCGCCTCGTTCTCATCTTTGACGACGCGCAACGCAAGATTGTAGACGTAGCGTTGATGTTCATCCACGAGGGACGCAAAGGCAGTGTGATCGCCTTTTTGCGCCTTCTGGATGAGGGTGGTTTCGGTATCAGGCATACGGCTTCTACAGGGTTAGACCAGGGAAAAGCGGAAAAGTTTCAGGTTCCATCATCCCCGAGAGGGTTCGGTGAGGGTTGAAACTTTTTCCCGAAACGCCTGTCAAACGGAGTGAGAACATCATACTCAAGGAGCAACAGAATGAAAAGAACCATTGTTATCGTGCTTTTGACGGTCGTGTTGACCGTGGTCTGCCTGGGGATCGGCGTCGTCGCCTTTCTGACCATCAACGGCGGCCTGCCTACCAACAATCCCTTCGATGTGCAGAGCGTCTCGGCTCAGGTGGAGGAGAACAAGACGCTCAAGATCGATGCGGAAAAGCCTGTCGTCCTGTCGATCGTGGACGATGCCGGGGATGTGACCGTCACCGGCGCCGAGGTAGACACCGTACAGGTCAAAGCCGTCAAAACCGCGTATGCGGGCAACCAGGCCGATGCCGACCAGGAAGTGAAAGGCGTCAAATACAACATCGAACAGACCGGCAACAAGATCACCATCAAGTATGAATTGCCCAAAAATCTCACCGTCAACGGCAACCTGAACACGGTGGATTTTGTCATCACCGTGCCCAATGAGACCACGGTGGATATGGACAATAATTCGGGCGACGTAGCCCTGACCCAGATCAAAGGCAACGCCACCATCGCGCTCGACTTTGGCAATACAAACCTGGATAACATCGCAGGCGCAGTGGATGTACGCAGCAACGGCGGCAACATCACAGCAGGCTCCATCACAGCGGGCAGCGAGAACATCAGCCTGCATTCCGATTTCGGCAGCCTGGAACTGAAGAAAGCCGACGGCAAGGACGTGACCATCACCTCCAACAGCGGGCAGGTCACCCTCACCGATGTGCGTGCCACCGGCAAAGTGGACATCAAGACCGACTTCGGCAAGACCACCTACGAGAACGGCTCCGCCAGCGAACTGCGCATTGACACCAACAGCGGCGATGTGAACGTGAGCAAGGTGCGGGTTTCAGGCGCTATCACCGTGGAGGACGACTTCGGCCAGATCGAGCTCAAGCAGGTCTCGGCGAATGCATATGACCTGAAATCCAATGGCGGCAACATCATTGTGGATGGCGCCAAGGGCAAACTGAAGGCACACACCGATTTCGGCAAGATCGTCATCGAGAATGCAACTGAAGTCACGCTCGATCTCAAAAGCAACGGCGGGGCCGTGGAATTCAGCGGCTCGCTCGGTGATGGTCCACACTCGGTGGCCTCTGACTTCGGCGAGATCAACCTGACCCTGCCCGCCGACTCAAAACTGAATGTTGATATCCAGACCGACTTCGGCAAGATCAAATCAGATCTGCCCATCGCTGTCACCTTCAGTGGCGAGACCAACACCAATTCCGGTGACGATATCACCGGCACGATCAACGGTGGCGGCGCGCAACTCACCGTCAAGACCAACGGCGGCAACGTTAATCTCAACGCCGGAAAGTAACCACCACAAACAGCAGGCCACGGATCCACATGCGTGAACGACCCGTGGCCTGCTGTCACATTTGTGCTATCATCCGCTCATGAATGAACTTCTCCCCTGCCTCGG
>CAZJMZ010000360.1:0-2785 GCA_964547115.1 uncultured Anaerolinea sp.
GACCCACGCACATTGCCCGCCTTGCAGGAGATCATGGCACAGCGCGGTGACCGGGAAATGCACGCCGTGGCGAAGGCGGCGCTGGAGAAGTTTTCGTAGCGCCTGATGGCGCAGTGAGATTCTTCGTGATACCCGCAATGACATCAGGTTTGCAGGATCACCTTGATCGCCTTTGAGCTCCCTTTGTGCTCATTTGTCAACTGAATTGCTTGTTTGTACTCAGCGTACCCGAACCGGTGCGTGATGAGGCCCTCCGTTGAATATAACCCCCGCTTGAAAAATTCAAAGACCCAGCCGTAGGAATGTTTTACCTCGCCCTGGTGGTGTTCGTGGCCATGCGCCACGACCCCCACGAGTTCAATCTGGTGATACCAGATGTTGACCATGTCCACTTGGGTCATGGGCTGCATGTGCGCGCCGACCAGCACCACTTTGCCATTGGCCTTCACCCAGCGCAGGCAATCGTTGAGCGTCTTTGAGTCGCCAACGCAGTCGTAGATGATGTCGAAGCCGCCGACGATCAGGCCCTTGTTCAACGGTGCCGAGAAGAACTTTCCGCCGGAGGCCTGGGCGATGGCTGCATATTCAGCGTGGCGGAGGATGCGCTGCGCGCCGAGTTGCTCTGCCATACGCGATTGAAATTCATGCCGTGAGAGTACGGTCACTTCGCAAGCGGGTTGGGTGGCCCGCGCGGCCATCAGCACAGCCAGCCCGATCATGCCTGCCCCAAGGATCAAGACCTTTGCGCCGGGTTTGGGCGGATGACGCAGCACGGTGTGCGTGCCAATGCCCAACGGCTCGACGAGCACGGCCTGGTCGAGAGTCAACTCAGGCGGGCAGGGATACACACCGCTTTCGTGGGTGATATATTCATCGCCAAAACCACCGCCCACGCCTTGAAAGGGATAATCTGATTTATTCAAGCAAAAATTCGTCTCGCCTTGCGCGCACATTTCGCACAACGACTCGAGTTCGAGATTGAGACAATTCGTCCCGTAGAAATGTTTATCCATGATGACCCGGTCGCCGACCTTGAAGCGCGTCACCCCGGACCCGGTCTCTGTCACCACACCCACGGCTTCATGCCCCAGGTGGAACCTTTGCAACCCCGGCAGGGTGGCCGGCGCGACCGATGGATCGGCCTTAACGTACAACAGCGAGAGGTCGGTGGCACAGATACCGCACGCGAGATTCTTCACGCGGACCCAGCGTGGGCCGGGCAAAGGCAGATCGTCCAGCGAGCCAGCCCGGGCGGCGGAAAGAGGCGTCCAGACGAAGTCTTTCCAAAGGGGTGTGATGGCCTTCGTCAAAAGCATGCGCGGGATGTGTTTATCGACATAGATGGAACGCATCGGTTATCCTTGGTGGGTGTTTGATTGGATATGATTTTACATGAATAAGGAGCAGCCATGAATGTTTTGATGTTGGTTTTACGGTTGGTGCATATCGTCGGAGGAATCTTCTGGGTGGGGTCGGCGCTGCTGATGAATTTCTTTATCGCGCCCACGCTGCGCGCCACCGGCGATGCGGGCCGCCAGGTGGGGGGCTACTTTGCGTTACAGACGCGCTTCAGTCAGGTGATGAGTATCAGTGTGTGGGCGACCTTGATCGCCGGGTTCGTGATGTATGGCCTCGATTCGAACTGGTTCCGCTCGGCGTGGATGATGTCGAGTGTGGGGACGGGGTTTGGGGTTGGCGCGCTGTTCGCCCTGGTTGGCATGGTGACCGGATTCATGAACGGCAACAATATTCGCAGGCTGGGCGCGTTGGGCGCGCAGATCCAGGGCAAGCCCACGCCCGAGCAGGCCGCGCAACTGGGCGCGATCGCAAAGCAACAAGCCTGGGTGGTGCCCGTCAATTCGTGGACGTTGTTGCTCGCAGGGGTGTTGATGGCGATTTCGCGCTATCTGGTGTTCTAGTGTTCAAGGACCGCAGACCGTTGACCGCAGCCTGCCGTGGTCAACGGTCTGTTCATGTAGTTTCGTTTCCCGGAGGGTGACTTGCGATCCAAACCATTCAAAACCATACTGGCTGTTCTCTTCGTTCTCTATATCGCTTCGGTGCTGGTCAACCCCAAGACCCCGCCGACCAACTTTTACACAGATGCGCCGCGGACGCTGGTCATCGCGCATCAGGGCGGGGACGGGGTCTGGCCCGGCGACACCTTGTTCGCGTTCGAGCAAGCCGTGGCGATCGGCTCGGATGTCCTTGAAATGGATGCGCACATCACCAAGGACGGGCGCATTGTGTTGATGCACGATGAAGCCGTGGACCGCACCACCGACGGCACCGGCCTGATCGAAGAGATGACGCTCGCTGAGTTGAAGCAGCTCGATGCCGCCTATGACTGGACGAATGACGAGGGCGCCACCTTCCCGTATCGCGGACAGGGCATTCAGGTGCCGACGCTGGACGAGGTCTTCGAGAAGTTCCCGCAGATGCGCTATGCCATCGAGATCAAGAAGACCACCAACCCAATGGAACAGCCGATGTGCGACCTGATCCGCAAGTATGGGATGCAGGACCGGGTGGTGGTGGCCTCCTTCCACGATGCAGTGATGCAGAACTTCCGTGCCCTGTGCCCGGAGGTGACCACCTCCGCTTCACGTGGTGAAGTGACCCGGTATGTGTTGATGGGCAAGGCTTTTCTGTGGGGCTTTTATGCGCCGCAGTTCCAGACCATTCAACCGCCCTATGATCCGGCAGAGTCGCTCAACATTCCCATTATGACCGAGCGCTTCATCCGCGAATCGCAAACCAAGGGCATCCGCGTGGAGCCGTGGAC
>CAZJMZ010000361.1:0-2781 GCA_964547115.1 uncultured Anaerolinea sp.
CGCACTTGCTCAATGGCCTGAAACACTGGTGAGGTGGGCGTTATTCGTTTCTTGCTGGTCGTGTTTTTTCGTACGGTTGATGACGGTTTGGTCATAGCCGTTGCTCCTCAAGTTTCTCTGTGCGGGTGTTGCAATGCTCGCGAATTATGGCCGGGCTTTGGCGCCCAGCAGGGCTTTCACCAACTCATCCACATGGATGGGTTTGGCAATGTAATCCTGCATGCCTGCCGCCATGCACGCTTCGCGGTCGCCTTGCATGGCATTGGCAGTCAGGCCAATGATATACGGCCGGTCGGCGGCCATGTGGCTCACGATCTGGCGCGTGGCTTCCAGGCCGTCCATCTCGGGCATTTGCACATCCATCAGCACCACATCATAGCGTTGGCGCGCCACCGACTCAACGGTTTCGAGTCCGTTCGAGGCCACATCGGCGCGGTAGCCCATTTGCTCGAGCAGGCGCAGGGCCAGCTTTTGGTTCACGGCGTTGTCTTCAGCGAGCAAAATTCTCAACGGATGCCGGGAGGCAAGCTCGGGGTCGAGTTTGAGGCGGCGTTCGTCGGGGTGGGGGATGGTCCGGGGCGCGTTGGGCAGGTCGGCAAAGAGTCCGATGAACGTATCGAAGAGTTGGGACTGCTTGATGGGCTTGGAGAGGAACGCCGTAAAGAGGGACTCTGCTTCGCCGATCTCGCGCCGACCGAGGGAGCTGAACAGCACCAAGGGAATTTTTACACCCTGTGAGCGGATCCGCTTCGCCAGTTCCACACCATCGATCTCGGGCATGTGCATATCGAGCACCGCCATATCGAAGGTCTCGCCGCCTTCCAGCCAGCGCAGGGCTTCGAGCGGTGATTCGGTATCGCGGGAGGTCATGCCCCATTTGGAGGTCTGCATGCGCAGGATATAGCGGTTGGTGGCGTTATCGTCCACGATCAAAATGTGCCGCCCCTTCAACTCGGGTTGGGTGCCGCTGAAATCACGGCGACCCGCCACCGGCACTTCGGCAATGGGCGCTTGAATGGTGAAGTTGAAGCTGGAGCCCTGGCCCAGCCCTGCGCTTTCGGCCCACATGTTGCCGCCCATGATCTCGCTCAGGCGTTTGCTGATGGCCAGGCCCAGCCCCGTGCCGCCATATTTGCGCGTGGTGGATGAATCGGCTTGCGAGAAGGATTGGAACAGGCGGTTCATGCCCTCGGCCGAAAGGCCGATGCCCGTATCGCGCACGGTGAAGGTCAACTCCGCCTTGTTCTTCGCGAGGGCTTTGGAGGTGACAGTGAGCACCACTTCGCCCCGCTCGGTGAATTTGACGGCGTTGCTCAACAGGTTGAGCAGGATCTGGCGCAAGCGCGTGACATCACCAGAGATCGCAGCGGGTACTTCGCCTTCGAAGAGATAGGCGGTGTCGAGTCCTTTTTCGACGGCGCGGGTGGTCACCAGGTCAAGCGCCGATTCGACACACTCGCGCAGGTCGAAGGGTTGGGTTTCGATATCCATCTTTCCGGCTTCGATCTTCGAGAAATCCAGAATATCGTTGATGATGGTGAGCAGGGCATCGCCCGAATTGCGAATGGTTTCGGCGTAGTCGGTCTGTTCGCGGTCGAGGTTCGTATCGAGCAACAATCCGCTCATGCCGATGACCGCGTTCATGGGGGTGCGGATCTCGTGACTCATGGTGGCGAGGAAGGCGCTCTTGGAGGCGTTGGCGGCATCGGCGGCGGCGCGGGCTTCCTGCGCTTCGTGATACAGGCGGGCATTTTCGATGGCGATCGCCGCCTGTTGCGAGAGGCCCACCAGCACGTTCAATTCCAGGTCATTGAAGAGCCTGCCCCCGGTGCGCCAGACCGCCATCATGCCTTTGAGCGTGTTGCCTGCCAGTAACGGCGCGACCATGATGCGTTCATGTGCCTGTTCTTCGGTGCCCGCGATCTGCACGGTGCGCGGGTCTGCGTTGGCGTCGTTGACGTATTCGGCTTTGCGTTCGCGCGCCAGGGTGCCGATGATGCCCTGACCGGGGGTGATGGTGAGCGTGCGGAGCTGCTCGGCGATCGTGCCCAACGCCACACTGGTCTGCAGGGTCTGCCCGTCTGCGACAGCCAGAAAGATGGCGCTGTTATCGGCGCCCAGCAGGTCTTTGGCGTGGGCGGCGATGCGTTCCATCAGGGCATCGGTATCCAGCGTGGCCGAAAGGTCGCGTCCCACTTCGACGAGGGCGGCGGTCTCACGGGCGCGGTGCTGGGTCTCATCGAACAGGCGCGCGCTTTCGAGCGCCACACTCATCGAAGATGCCAGGGTATTGAGCAGGCGCAGGTCTGAGTCGCTGAAGGCGTGTTCACGCTCCACATTCTGAACTGAGATGACGCCGATCGCTTCGTTGCCGAGCAGCAAGGGTACGTAGATGGCGGATTTCGGGCTTGTGGATTCATCGCCACCAATGGTGTAGGAGTTGACTTCTTGACTGCGTTCATCCATCTTTTCGTTGATCATGATAGGCTGGCGGGTGCGCATTACGAGCGGCCCGAAGCCGTTTTCGTCATGGGGGATCGGCTCTTGTGTCAAGCGGGCGCCGCCTTCCACCATGAAGGGGTAGTGCTCCATGTCTGTCTGTTTGTCGTGCAGCATGATGTAGCAGGTTTGCAGGTTGAAGATCTCGCAGACTTTTTCGCCGACCAGGTCGTAAATGGATTGCATATCGAGCTTGGAGGCCAGCCCTTCCTGTACCGAGTTGATGATGGCCAGCTCGGCGTTGCGCTCTTCGGTGATCTTGAGCAGGCGCTGGGTCTCATC
>CAZJMZ010000362.1:0-2770 GCA_964547115.1 uncultured Anaerolinea sp.
GTTCCGAAGGGACCGTGCTCCTCAGACTGGCCGCCAATGCGGTGACCAATATTGCGGCCGTGGGTAATCAGCAAACCACCGGCCCCACGGTCACCATTGACCGAACCTCTCCGACAGTGACGCTCAACCAGGCCGTTGGCCAGCCAGACCCGACCAATGTTCTGCCGATCAGTTTCACTGCGGTCTTTAACGAAACAGTCTATAACTTCGTAGCCGGCGATGTAACGCTCGTCGCTCCCGCTGGAGCCACCGCTGCCTTGATCGGCACCGGTCCCACCTATGGCGTCGATGTCAGCGGCCTGACTGCCGATGGCACGGTCACCGCCAGTATTGCCGCGGGCGTGGCCACAGATGCTGCGGGTAACAACAACGCCGCCAGCACCAGCACGGATAATTCGGTTACCTACGACACGGTCGCCCCGACCGTGACCATCAACCAGGCGGGCGGTCAACTTGACCCGACCAACGCCTCACCGATCAACTTCACCGTGGTCTTCAGTGAACCCGTGACCGGCTTTGCCACCGGCGATGTGACGCTGAGTGGCACGGCTGGCGCCACCACGGCAACGGTCACCGGCAGCGGCACGACCTACAACGTGGCCGTCAGCGGCATGACGGGCAGTGGCACCGTGATCGCAGATATTGCGGGAGCCGTGGCCACCGACCTGGCTGGCAATGATAATGCCGCCAGCACCAGCACCGATAACACGGTCACCTACGATATTACCCAGCCGACTGTGACGATCGATCAAGCCATCGGTCAGGCCGACCCGACCAATGCTTCACCGATCAACTTCACGGTTGAATTCAGCAAACCGGTCACCGGCTTCACGGCTGCCGATGTCGTTCTCTCATCCGGTACCGCGACGGTTACCGGCAGCGGCACGACCTACAATGTGGCCGTGGCAGGCATGGTCCAGGGTCCGTTGACCGCCAGTGTTCCCGCCAATGCGGCCGTGGATGCAGTGGGCAATACCAGCACCGCCTCCACCAGTTCGGACAACGTCGTCGTCTACGACACGATCGCCCCGACCGTAACGATCAATCAGGCAGTTGGCCAGGCCGACCCGACCAACCTCTCGCCCATCAACTTCACCGTGGTCTTCAGTGAACCGGTGAGTGGCTTTACGGCAGCCGATGTCACTCTGTCATCAGGAACTGCGACGGTTACCGGCAGCGGCACGACCTACAATGTGGCTGTGACAGGCATGGCGCAGGGCGTGTTAACGGCCACCATCCCGGCCGGTGGCGCAGCGGATGATGTTGGGTTGACCAACTCCGCTTCCACCAGCACGGATAACAGCGTTTTGTACGATACGGTCGCCCCGACAGTGACCGTCGATCAGGAAGCCGCGCAACCCGACCCGACCAATACAGGCCCCATCAACTTCACCGTGGTCTTCAGCGAACCCGTGACCGGCTTTAATAATGCCGACCTCATTGTGTCTGGTACAGCTGCTGCAACGACCGCGATCGTGACGAGCGGCAGCGGCACCACCTACAATGTGACGGTCAGTGGCATGGCCGCAGATGGAACGGTCATCCTTGGCGTGGCGACTGGCGGCGCCCAGGATGCCACCGGCAACCCGAACGCAGCCTTTACTTTCACAGATAATACAGTCACATACGATACCACCCGCCCGACGGTTACGATCAACCAGGCGGCAGCTCAAGCCGACCCGACCAACGCCTCGCCCATCAACTTCACCGTGGTCTTCAGTGAACCGGTGACCGGCTTTACAGCTGCCGATGTCAATTTGACCGGCACAGCCGGCCCGACCACCGCCGTGGTGACCGGCAGCGGTACCACCTACAATGTGGCCGTGAGCGGCATGTCTGGCAGCGGTACGGTTACAGCCTTCGTGTTCGTCAATGCCGCGCAGGATGCTTCCAACAACAGCAGTTTTGCCAGCACGAGCGTGGACAACACGGTCACCTACGATATCTCGGTACCGAACGTAACCATCAACCAGGATCCCGCGCAAGCGGACCCAACTGGCGTTTCCCCGATCAACTTCCAGGTCGTATTCAGCAAGGCCATGAACAGCGCCACCTTTACCGGTGCGGATGTTGTCCTGAGTGGTACAGCGCCAGGCACATTGACGGCGGTCGTCACGGGTAGTGGCACCACCTACAATGTGGCCGTGAGCGGCATGACCGGCTCCGGCACGGTCATCGCGAACATTCCGGCGGGTGTCGTGCAGGATGTTGCCGGGAACAACAATACGGCCAGCACCAGCGTGGATAATACCGTCACCTATGACGCCACTCCGCCAAGCGTAACCGTCAACCAGGCCCTCACCCAGACCGACCCAACCAACGGCGCGCCGATCGATTTCACGGTTGTATTTAGTGAAGCGGTGAGCGGGTTTACTGCCGCGGATGTGGTCACCACAGGCAGCACAGCGCCGGGTACCTTGACGGCTGTTGTTACCGGCGGTGGCACCACCTATAACGTATCCATCAGCGGCATGACCGGCTCCGGCACGGTGGTTGTGACCGTCCCGGCTGGTGCAGCGACCGATGTTTCAGGCAACGGGAATACCGTCAGTACGAGCACGGATAACACCGTCACCTACGATGTGACCGCGCCGACCGTGACGATCAACCAGGCTGCGGCCCAACCTGACCCAACCGGCGCTTCGCCGATCAACTTCACCGTGGTCTTCAGTGAGGCTGTTACCGGCTTTACGAACACGGATATCACCCTGACAGGCACAGCGGGTGCAACCACTGTGGTTGTGTCAGGTGCGGGTACCACCTACAATGT
>CAZJMZ010000363.1:0-2756 GCA_964547115.1 uncultured Anaerolinea sp.
AAGAGACGAATCTCTCAGGTCACATTACAGAGGCGCGCGAAGATATTCGTGCGCCTTTTCCATTTAAATCGCCAAATCCAACATCGGAGGCAGCGGCCAACGACCCGCCTCCCCACATTCTCAAAGGAGATCCATCCTATGAACACCCCCGCCAACTTGAAATATACAAAATCAGACGAATGGTTCGATGAAGCCTCCGGCAAAGTCGGCATCACCGATTACGCCCAGAACCAACTCTCCGATATCGTCTTTGTCGAGATCCTGGTGGATGCCGGCGAGACCATCGAAGCCGGAAAGGCCATTGCCTCAGTCGAATCGGTCAAGGCCTCAGCAGAGATCTACGCCCCCGCCGGTGGCAAAGTCGCCGCCGTTAACAAGGGACTCTCTGACAAGCCCGAAACGCTCAACACCGACCCCTTCGGCGCAGCATGGATGATCCAACTCGAAGGCGGCGCAGCCGGTGATGTGATGGATGCCGCCGCGTATGAGAAACACTGCGAAGAGAGAGCACATTAGCAGTTAGCTATCAGCCATTAACGCTTAGCAAAAAGCTAACTGCTAACAGCCAGGCGCTAACAAGCTAATCGCTCGGAGCCAACCATGACCTATATCCCCATCTCTCCCAAAGAACGCGATGCCATGCTCGCGACCATCGGCGTCAAGTCGCTCGATGACCTGTTCGATGCCATCCCGGCCGGCCATCGCTTCCCCAAACTGGACCTGCCCCCCGCGCTCACCGAAATGGAAGCGATGCGCGAACTCTCTGATGTGGCCAACGCCAACGAGAACGTGCGCGGCGACCTGATCTCCTTCCTCGGCGCAGGCATGTACAACCACTACATCCCCTCCGTGGTGGACCATATGCTCAGGCGCGGCGAGTTCTACACCGCCTATACTCCCTACCAACCTGAGATCTCACAAGGCACCCTGCAAGCCATCTTCGAATACCAATCGTTGATGTCTGCCCTCACCGGCATGGACGTTTCCAACGCCTCGCACTACGATGGCGCCACTGCCACTGCCGAAGCCGTAAGCCTCGCCTTCGCGCAATTCCGGGGCAAACGCAAGCAGGTCATCATTGCCCCCACTGTCCACCCGCAATATCGCGAAGTGGTCCGCACCTACACTCAGGCCATGGGCATCGAAGTGGCCGGCGACGACCCGGATACCGATCTCGACTCGAACCCCAACGATCTCATCAACCTCGTCGGTGACGACACCTGTCTCGTCATCGTGCAATACCCCGATTTCTTCGGGCGCGTCTACGATTACACCAAACTCATCGAAACCGTGCACGCCAAAGGCGCGCTGGTCTGCGTCGTTGCCAACCCCACCGCCCTCGCCCTCTTTAAGACCCCCGGCTCGATGGGCGCCGATATTGTCGTGGGCGACGGCCAACCGCTGGGCATCCCAATGTGGTTCGGTGGACCAAGCGTCGGCTTTTTTACGACGCGCAAGAACATGGTCCACAAGATGGCCGGGCGGCTCGTCGGCGAAACGGTCGATAGCAAAGGGCAGCGCGCCTATGTCCTCACCCTCACCGCGCGCGAACAACACATCAAACGCGAACGCGCCACATCCAACATCTGCACCAACCAGGGACTCATTGCGCTCGGCACCGCCGTTTACCTCTCGGTGCTGGGCAAAAGTGGTTTGAAGCAGGTCGCCAATCTCTGTTACCAAAAAGCGCACTATGCTGCGCAACAACTCAGCCAGATCGAAGGCATGGGGTTATGTTTCACCGAACCGTTCTTCCATGAGTTCGCGCTGTGCGTCAATCGCCCCGTGGCAGAAGTCAACGCCCACCTGCTCGAACACGGCATCCTCGGCGGTTATGACCTCGGCCAGGACTATCCTGCGCTCAAGAATCATATGCTCATTGCCGTAACTGAAATGAACACAAAAGAAGAAATCGATACACTTGTTGAAGTACTCAAGGAGGTGAACCATGAATAACGGGATTTCACCCAAGACCGTCGAACCGACCATCTTCGACCTTTCCTCCCCGGGGCGCATCGGCGTGACGATGCCCGCTTCAGACGTCCCCGAAACAGCCCTGCCTCCCGAGCATCTCCTCCGCTCAGACCTGCCCCTGCCCGAACTCGCCGAAGTGGACGTGGTGCGTCACTACATGCACCTTTCCAAATTCAACTACTCGGTGGATAGCGGCTACTACCCGCTTGGCTCGTGTACGATGAAGTACAACCCGAAGATCAACGAAGATACCTGCCGCCTGCCGGGTTTCCTCTTCACCCATCCATTGCAACCCGCCGAAACCGTGCAAGGCAACCTTGCCTTGATGTATCAATTGCAGGAATGGTTGAAAGAGATCAGCGGCTTTGCCGGTGTAACTCTGCAGCCCGCTGCGGGCGCGCACGGCGAATTTACCGGCGTGCTCATCATGCGTGCCTATCACAAAGCCCGCGGCGACGAAAAGCGTACCAAGATGCTCATCCCCGATGCCGCGCATGGCACCAACCCCGCCTCGGTCGGCATGATGGGCATGAGTGTCGTCACCATCCCATCCGATGAACGTGGCAACGTGGACCTCAACGCCCTAGCCGCCGCCTGTGACGACACCGTTGTAGGCATGATGCTCACCAACCCGAACACGCTTGGCTTGTTCGATGAGCACATCGAGAAGGTCATTGAACTGGTCCACAATTGTGGCGGCTTGATGTACGGCGACGGCGCGAACCTCAACGCCCTGCTCGGCATCGTCCGCCCCGGCGACCTGGGCTTCGACGTGATGCACT
>CAZJMZ010000364.1:0-2753 GCA_964547115.1 uncultured Anaerolinea sp.
CCAGAGATCGGTGCGCCAGGCATCGACCAACGCCCGGCGCGGCAGTATGTGGGTCTGCGGATCATCACCCCGTTCGAAGGGATGTTTGCCCAGACCGACAAGCTATTTAAAGAACTGCGCAAGTGGGTCAATGCACAGGGGGTGGCGGACCAGGGTCCGTATTTCCTGCGGTACCACGTGATCGATATGCAAGGCTTGATGGACGTGGAAGCGGGATTCGTGGTGACCTCACCACTGACCGGCGACCAGCGCGTAAAAAGCGGAGTCCTTCCGGCGGGGCGTTATGCCCACCTGACCTATTCGCGCTATGCGTTGCGCGGAAATCAGGCGTTGTTGCTTTGGATGAAAGCGCAGCAACTCGAAGCGGAGCGGGAAGAAACGTCAGAAGGCGATGCGTTTGGCTGTCGCTATGAAGCCTATCTGACCGATTATCGAACCGAGCCCAGAAAGACCAAGTGGCAGGTTGACCTGGCGATCCGGTTGCGGGATTGAGCAAGACAGACCATCCAGAATAGCCCATCAAGGAGAACCCATGAACCAGCATGAAAAAATGAATTACGTGGAATTCCCCGCCAAAGACCTGGCGGCCACCAAAGCGTTCTTTGAAGCGGTGTTTGGCTGGTCCTTCACCGACTATGGACCCGATTACAGCGCGTTCGAGAATCAAGGGCTGGATGGCGGCTTCTTCCAGGCTGACCTCGCCTCCTCCACGGAGAACGGCGCGGCGCTGGTCATCTTCTACAGCGCTCAATTGGAAGCCACGCTGGCGAAGGTGGAAAAAGCAGGCGGCGCGATCCTCAAACCCATCTATGCCTTCCCCGGCGGTCGCCGCTTTCACTTCACCGAGCCCAGCGGAAACGAATTTGCCGTCTGGGGTGAATGAGTGTCTTGATGAAACTTCTGCTCACTTCCGGCGGCGTCACAAATCCCAGCATCAAGGATGCGCTGGTCGACATGTTGGGGAAGCCGATCGCTGAGTGCCATGCCCTTTGCATCCCGACCGCGCAGTGGGGGCACCCAATGTGTGGCCCGGGCTCGGTGCGGAAATTCATCGCTGCCGGGGCTGACTTCCAATACCTTTCCGGTCTGGGTTGGGCCTCACTGGGTGTTCTCGAACTTACCGCACTGCCTACCATCGGCACGGATCGCTGGATGCCCTGGGTACGACAGGCGGATGTGCTGCTCGTTGACGGCGGCGACGCGACCTATCTATATCACTGGCTGCGGGAATCCGGGCTGGCCGACCTGCTGCCTTCCCTGCCAGACCTGGTTTGGGTGGGGGTGAGCGCCGGAAGCATGGTGATGACGCCCCGCATTGGATCGTACTTCGTCGAGTGGCCCTCGGCGCCGGATGACCGCACCCTTGGGTTCGTTGACTTTTCGATTTTCCCGCATCTCGATCTTTTCCCAACGAACACGCTGGCTGATGCAGAGCGCTGGGCGGCCGACATCGGTATCACGGCCTATGCCATCGATGAACAGACAGCCATCAAGGTCGTCAATGGCACCGTTGAAATCATCTCTGAAGGCCATTGGAAAAAATTTCCATCCTGATGACCGCACGGCAGGGTGGCTGAGCGATCTGCTCACTGCTGTTGACAAACCAACCTGGCAATTGTCGTATGCGATCCCAGGAATACAAATTCAAACGAGGACGAATGGCAAAACAGAATCCAGTCAAAGACTTTATGGCTGCCCTGGCTGACGAACAGCTCGTAAAAGACTGCCAGGTGCTGATCGAAATGATGCAGCGCATCAGCGGACATGCGCCACAGATGTGGAACGTGGGCACGATCGGATTTGATAGCTACCACTATCAATACGCCAGCGGACGTGAAGGCGACAGTCATGTGATCGGTTTTTATCCAAGAAAAGGGAAGATCACCGTGTACTTGATGGATGGCACGGCGCGCTACTCTGACTTGCTGGCCAGGTTGGGGAAACACACCACGACCGGCTATTGTCTGTATATCAAGCGCCTCAGTGATGTGGAGCTGCCCATCCTGGAGCAGATCGTGCAAGCGTCGTATGAGAATATAAAGTCTCAAGCCGGGCATATCAACCAAATCTTATGGAAAGCCGAAAAATAGGCATTTCTGTCTTCCCTGCAAGGAGAATTCCATGAAAAGAGAAATCAGCATCACGCCGATCCGCGTTGCCGATCTGCTGGTTGCCGAGGGCGAGTGGATGCCTGTCTATGTGCATGTCATCGATCATCCTGATGGGCGTGTGCTGGTCGACACCGGTATGACCGAACTGCACCCGGCAACGGCCGATATGGATCCGCGCCTCCTGCCGCTGAACAAGCAGGACTTCGACCTCGCCGACATTGACATCATCGTCAACACGCACCTGCACTTTGACCACTGTGGCGGCAACCACCTCTTCGCTGGCAGGCCGATCTACGTCCAGCGGCGGGAGCTCGACGATGCGCACAGCAAGGACGACTACACCATTCGTGAGTGGGTCGATGCACCCGGCGTGCAGTACGTGCCGGTCGACGGCGAGTTCGAACTGCTGCCCGGGCTGCGGCTTGTCCCCGCGCCGGGCCATACAGACGGGATGCAGGTGGTCGTCATTGAGACGGGCGGACGTCCGATCATCGTGGGCGGTGACGTTGCGGTTTGGTTCGGCGAGCTCGACGAGCCCCACACCGCGGGCCAACTGAAGGTGCTCGCGCTCGACCCGGAACTGGTCTGGCTCACACACACGGACGAACCGTGGCAACCCAGGAAGGACCAATGAGAAAAGTT
>CAZJMZ010000365.1:0-2752 GCA_964547115.1 uncultured Anaerolinea sp.
GCGAAGCGATGAGCAGCGCATCGAGGCGGCGCATGGCCAGGCCTGATGCAAAATGCTCCTGTTGCACACTGGCATGATTCTCGTACCACATGCCACCGATCTCAGACATGCCGCGCTGCAACACTTGCACACAGACTTCCTCCACGGGGAACATGGAGAAGGCCTGATTAAGCGTTTGTTCGGCGCTGGTCTCGTTGAAGTTGAGGCAGGCCGCCACCCAATGCGAACGCAGGGAGTCAAGCGTGGTCTCCGGGGGCATGTAGATGTTGGGAGAGGCCTGGACGGTGGTACCAACTGATGAGGTGACGCCAGCCAGGGGGTCGGCGCCGGAGGCGGTCTGCTCGTTCCACAGGTCCACTGCCCGGGAGATGGAGAGACCTTCGCTTTGACGCGCTATCAGCCATTTGATGGTGTGGATGTCACGTTCGGAATACAGGCGATGGCCGCCTGGGGTGCGTTGCGGCACGGGGAGTCCGTAGCGGCGCTCCCAGGCGCGCAGGGTATCGGCAGGCAGGCCGGTCTCTTTGAGAACCACTTTGAGATTGAAAACAGGTGTCGTACTAACCATTCTTTGTCCTTCTGAGGGTCGCTCGAGGCAACCTACGCGCTAGGCTGGGTGCAAGGCAGGCTTATTCACCTTTTGCACAGCTATTGTACCTTTTTCTTTTAGAATTCTCTCGGTGGTCAGGCGGGCTGAAAGCAAAACGATCGGCAGACCGGTGCCTGGGTGTGTAGACGCGCCAGCGAAATAGAGGTTCTGATATTGCTTGTGACGATTCTGCGGACGGAGGTAGCCCACCTGCATGAAGTTATGACTCAGCCCGAACGCTGAACCGTTGACGAGGTTGAAGCGCTCCTGCCACACTTTGGGCTGGTACACGATCTCGAACTTGATGTGCTCTCGGAGGTCGGTCGCCCCCATTTCTTTAGCGAGTCGGGTGAAGACGGTTTCGCGCGCGCGGTGGATGAGAGCGTCCCAATCCTGTTGGGTGCGGGCATCAAGGTGCCCGACCGGCACCAGCACGTACAGCGTATCCTGCCCGGCAGGCGCGGCGGCGGCATCGGTGCGGGCGGGGGCATGGACGTAGAAAGACGGCACTTCGGGCAGGGTATGGTCGTTGAAGATCTGGTCGAACGAGGCCTTGTAATCACCACCGAGGAAGACGTTATGGTGGGCGATCTGCTTGTACTCTTTATCCACACCCCAATAGAACATGATGGTGGAGCAGGTGTAGAGTTTGTCGTCCATTTTCCGGGCTGCCGCAGCATCGGGCAACAATTCCTTGTAAATGTACGGCAGATCGGCGTTGCCAACGAAGATATCGGCATTGAAGGTGCGGCCGTCCTCCACAGTGACACTTTCCACTTTCGACTTGCCGACATTGATCTTCTTGACCGGCATGTTGTAGATGAACTTCACACCGTGCTTTTCGGCCACTTTCACCAGGGCCTGGATCCCGGCATACATGCCACCCAGCGGATACCACACACCCTCGGCCAATTCGGTGTATTGCAGCAGGGAATAGGTGGCGGGTGCATCGTAGGGACTGAGGCCCAGGTACATATTCTGAAAAGTGAACGCGGCTTTCAAGCGCTCGTCCTTGAAGTAGTTGCCGGTGTTGGCGTAGTGCTTCTGCAGCGCCTTGAGCTGGAACAGGAGCGGCAGGTTGCCCAGCGAGAAATATTCGAAGATGTTGTAGAAGTTGCGGCCTACGAACTTTTCCACTGACATTTTGTAGTGCTTGCTGCCCTCAGCAATATAGTTGAGAAAACCGGTGAAGGCGGTGGGTTCGACCTTTTCCAATTGGGTTTGCATATCGCCGATGTTGGAAGTGAGCTCCAGACGCAGGCCATCGTCAAAGTGCACCTTGTAGGTTGGGTCGATGCGCTTGAGGTCGAGGTGGTCGCTCATCTTTTCGCCGAGCGAGGCAAAGGTTTCCTCCCAGATCTCGGGCATGAGGAACAGGGTCGGACCAATGTCGAAGCGGTGGCCATCACGCAGGATCTGGTTACAGCGTCCGCCGGGGGTGGCTTCCTTTTCGAGCACGGTCACTTCGTATCCGTTCTTGGCGAGGCGGGCGGCGGTGGCAATTCCGCCGATTCCGGCGCCGATCACGAGGGCAGTAGGTTTGGCAGGCATTCTTTCTCCTTGAAAATTCAGGCTTGGGTTTCAAAATGTATTATATAGCTCGTCTATTATTTGTCAAGGTATTTTACAGCTTATTTTGCAAAACCTTGACAAATTGGATAATTTGCGTAAAATACGCACAACCAACCCCGCAAGACACTCGGAGGCAACCATGCAAGCACAAGCGAATTGGGAGAACCACCTGATTGCCCTGGCAGGCAACCTACCCCACCCATCCACCCGCCCGTTCTTTTCGTATTGGGCCGGTGACATCGAACTGCAGAAAGCCTACAAACACGCCGAAACCGTCACAGCTGAGCACAGCAAGTCCTTTCACTTTGCCTCCGCCTTGCTGCCCGAGGAAAAACGCTCCGCTGTGCGCGCCCTGTACGCCTTCTGCCGCACCGTGGATGATATTGTGGATGAATCGACCGACGATGAACGCGAGACCCGCCTCGAGTACTGGCGTCGGATGATCGACACCGGCTCTTTCGCCGATCACGACCTGACCGCTGCCGCCTGGGGCGACACCTTAACCCGTTACCATATCCCCCGCCACTACGCCCACCAACTGATCGATGGCGTGCACCGTGACCTGTTCCAAAGCCGCTACCAAACCTTCGA
>CAZJMZ010000366.1:0-2740 GCA_964547115.1 uncultured Anaerolinea sp.
GGCTTTGGCTCGCCCAAGCGCCAGGGCACCTCAAAGGCGCATGGCGAACCGCTTGGCGACGAAGAATTGAATGCTGCCAAACAGAACCTGGGCTGGCCCACCGAACCACGCTTCTTCATCCCAGAGGATGTGCTGGCGTTCTACCGCAAAGCCGTGGATGCCGGCCGTGAGCGCGAGTTCGATTGGAAGATGAAACTCGAAGCCTACGGACGCCTGCACCCGCAAGTGGGCAGCGAGCTGAACCGCCGCATCGCGGGCAAACTTCCCGAAGGCTGGGAGGCCGAACTGCCGACCTTCCCTGCCGACCCGAAAGGACTCGCCACTCGTGCCTCCTCCGGCAAGATCATTAACGCCCTCGCGCCGATCCTGCCCGAGCTCATCGGTGGCTCCGCCGACCTGGCTCCCTCGAACAACACCAAGATCGATGGCGCACCTGCCTTCCAAAAAGAAACTCGTGACGGACGCAACTTCCATTTTGGGGTGCGCGAGCACGCGATGGGGGCTGTGCTCAATGGCATGACGCTGTTCGGTGGTGTGATCTCTTACGGCGGCACCTTCCTCATCTTTTCTGATTACATGAAACCCGCGATCCGCCTGGCTGCGATCTCGCACATTCCGAGCATTTTCGTTTTCACTCACGACTCGGTCGGCCTCGGTGAGGATGGCCCCACGCATCAACCCATCGAACAGTTGGCCGCATTGCGCGCCATCCCGAATCTGGTGACCATCCGCCCCGCCGATGCGAACGAAGTCCGTGAGGCGTGGAAGGTGGCGGTGTCGCGTCGCAACGGGCCGACAGCGCTGGCCCTGACCCGTCAAAACGTGCCAACCCTTGAACCTTCCGCTGGTGAGACGGTCAGCAAAGGCGCATACGTCTTGAAAGACTTCGGTACTCCTGAAATCATCCTCATGGCATCCGGTTCCGAAGTGAGTTTGATCCTGGCGGCCGCGGAAAAATTGCATGCTGAGGGACGGGGTGTGCGGGTGGTATCCTTCCCAAGTTGGGAACTGTTCGAACAACAGGATGAAGCGTATAAGGAATCGGTGTTGCCGAAAACGCTGCAGGTACGGCTCGCTGTCGAAGCAGCGGCCAGTTTCGGCTGGGAACGCTACGCCAAGTCCGTGCTTGGCATTGACCACTACGGCGCATCCGCCCCGGCGAAGGTCATCTTCGAGAAATTTGGGTTCACCGTGGAAAATGTTGTTGCGAGGGCGCAGGACTTATTGAAATAGCCATGAGTACCACGCTCACGGGTTTGATCCTGACACTCATTGGCATGTTGGCGATGCTTGGTGCGGCGTTCAATTGGCGGGTCGTGACCCATTCAGGGAAATTGTTCAACAGGATCTTTGGTGACACGATCGCTCGTGTCGTTTATTTTGGTGTCGGTTGTTTTGTGTTCGTCAAAGGGATCGAGCTCATGATCGGCGCTCACTGGCTGCCATTTTGAGGTAGATATGAAAATTGCTATTGGTTTTGACCACGGGGGCTTCCCCATAAAAGAGACGGTCCTTGCTGCTGTTCGTGAAGCAGGGCATGAACCCATCGACATGGGTACGCATTCTGCCGATAGCGTGGACTTCCCTGACTTTGCCGAGAAAGTTGGGCGCGCCATCCAGAATGGCGAAGCCGAACGCGGCATCATTGTCTGCGGTTCGGGCGTGGGCGCCTGCATCGCCGCGAACAAGATGAAAGGCGTGTATGCTTCCATCTGCCACGATACCTATTCCGCCGCCCAGGGCGTGCAACACGACGATATGAACGTACTCTGCCTTGGCGGGCGTGTCATCGGGCCTGAACTGGCCAAGGTCATCATCCCCGCGTTTTTGGGTGCAGAGTATCAAGGCAATCAGGCAGGCGGTGAGCGGTTGGCAAGAAGAGTGGGGAAGATTCATAAATTAGAAACTGAAGAAGGAAAATAGAAATAAAAACTGATGGCCGAGTAGCCTGAAGCGATAACTGAAGGCGTATCGAGACCCCCACTCGCTTGTAAACAAAATAATACTTGAAAATTTGTGGTCTCGGTACGTTCCTCACTCCGTTCGGAACTACTCGACCACCGAAGTATAGAGGAAACATTATGTCAGAATCAATCAAGAAATTAACAGCATTAGGTCAATCCATCTGGTACGACAATATCCAGCGCAAATTGCTGGAAAGTGGCGAACTCAAAGCCATGATCACACGCGGCGATATTCGCGGCGTTACATCCAATCCCACCATCTTCAACAACGCCATCGCCAAGACCAACGACTACGACTCGGCGCTCACTCCGTTGGCGTGGGCCGGCTGGGATGCGGAGAAGATCTTCTGGCAGCTGGCCATTGAAGATATCAAAGCCGCGTGCGATGCGTTCACGTCGTTGTATGAAGAATCCAAAGGCGGTGACGGCTACGTCAGCCTCGAGGTCAGCCCGTATCTCGCGCACGATACCGAAGCCACCGCCGCGCAAGCCCAGCAACTATGGGCGCGCGTGGGGCGCAAGAATCTCATGGTCAAAATTCCCGCCACCAAAGCAGGCATCCCGGCCATTCGCAAGGCGATCGCGGCAGGCGTGAATGTCAACGTAACGCTCATCTTCTCGCTCGAGCGTTATGCCGCAGTGATGGATGCCTACCTCAGCGGGCTCGAAGAC
The DNA here is from genome assembly GCA_964547115.1 of uncultured Anaerolinea sp. Classification (GTDB taxonomy): domain Bacteria; phylum Chloroflexota; class Anaerolineae; order Anaerolineales; family Villigracilaceae; genus Defluviilinea. The sequence goes on from CAZJMZ010000366.1 coordinate 2,637, forward strand.
CGCGCCGCGATGGGTCAGCCGATTGACCATGTCGCTTCGGTCGCGTCGTTCTTCGTCTCGCGTGTCGATTCGAAGATCGATCCCAAACTTGCCGATGGCTCTGA
>CAZJMZ010000367.1:0-2737 GCA_964547115.1 uncultured Anaerolinea sp.
CTCACCCGCATCGCCGCCCTGCAAGCCCAGGACGACGACAGCCTCCTCCCTGAATGCGGCACGCGCCTGCTCACGCACGGCGAGCGCACCGCACGCGCCATCGTCCTGCTGCACGGCTACACCAACAACCCGCGCCAGTATCGCATCCTGGCCGAACAATTCTTTGCGCTCGGCTACAACGTGCTCGTACCGCGCTTTCCGGGTCACGGCTTCAAAGACCGCATGACCACGGCGCTGGCTGACCAGACCGAACAAGGCCTGCTCACCTTCACCAATGCAGTGCTCGACATGGCTCAAGGCCTCGGCGAACAACTGACCGTGCTGGGCTTCTCGATGGGCGGCGTACTCGCGCTCTGGGCGGCACAACACCGCAGCGACCTTTCGCATGCCGTAGCCATTTCACCGGCGCTGGCCTTCCATGCCATTCCGCTGGCCCTCACCCCGCTCATCATCCAATACTACCTGCATGCCCCCAACCAATTCAACTGGTGGGACCCGCAGCAACAGGATATATCCGCGCCGCCGCTGCATGCCTACCCGCGTTATGCCACCCGTGGACTTGCCCACTTCGTCCACCTCGGCCTCACCCTGCGCGCGGACTCGCGTCGCACCCAGCCGCAAGCTGGTTCTATCTTAATCATCCTCAACCCCACCGACGAAGCGGTGAACCACACCTACGCCCGCGAGATCGCCCGCAACTGGCAGCGGCTCGGCTACCCATCCCTGCGCCTCTACGAATTCGACCCCGCCCTCCAACTCAAACACGACCTCATGGAACCCGACCAGCCCTTCCAACAGATCGACGTGGTCTACCCGCTCATCCTTGAGTTGGTCACAGGCAAATAATGTAACATCTTACAGCCTCCTGGCAAACAGGCAGCAGGTATACTTGCCCAATCATTCCACAGTTTGGAGGCTTTCCATGCAAACTCACAATGTCATCCTCAAAAAGCTTATTCAGGTCTTCACCTCACTGGCCCTGCTATTGTTACTGGTTGGTCCGGCCACCATTGCGCTTGCAGCGCCTGCCAAGCCCATGTATGAATATTATGTCACAGGCAGCGCCAACGATGTGACCACCCCCACAACGTTTGGAGAACTGCTCATGGGTGGCGGCCTGGATGTGGACGCCGCCTTCCAATGGATGATCAGCAAATCGGGCGGTGGCGATTTCGTTGTCATCCGCGTCACCGGTACCGATGCCTACAACCCCTACATTGCCAGCCTTGGCACCGTCGACTCGGTCGAGACGCTCATCATCAAGAACCGGGCCGCAGCCAGCGACCCCTTCGTAGTGAACAAGATCCTCAATGCTGAGGCGCTGTTCATCGCCGGGGGTGACCAGAATGATTATGTGGTCAATTGGAAAGGCACACCGGTCGAAGATGCGATTCACACCCTGGCAAATCGCAATGTACCCATCGGCGGCACAAGCGCCGGGCTGGCAATTCTGGGCGAGTTCGTGTTCACGGCCGCCAATGGCACCGTGGATTCTCCCACGGCCCTTTCCAACCCCTTTGGCAGACGCATCGCCTTGGACCGCGATTTCCTAACCCTGCCCAATCTGGGCAGCCTTATCACTGACAGCCACTTCGTCACCCGTGACCGTATGGGTCGTCTCGTCACTTTTCTAGGGCGTATCGTCAACGATGGCTGGGCGGTCACGGCAAAAGGCGTGGGCATCGACGAGCAGACCGCCCTGGCAGTTGAACCCAACGGCACAGTGACCGTGCTTGGCAGCGGCGCCGCTTACTTCCTGCGCACCCCTGGCACGCCCCCCGAGGTCTGCCAGAACAAAACCCCGCTGACTTATAACAATATTTCTGTCTATCGCGTCGCTGGCACAGCCACCTTCAATCTAGTTACCTGGAGCGGCTCTGGTGGCACTGCATACACACTCAACGCCAACAATGGCTTGCTCACCTCCTCACAAGCCGGTGGTGCGATCTACTAGGCTGTGCATTTACTATAAACAAAAACGGCCTCAGGTTAACCTGAGGCCGTTTTTGTTATGGTGTAGTGGTCGCTGTAGCAGTGGCTTCTGGTGTGGGTGTAGTGGTCGCTGCAGCCGTGGCACTGGGTGTGTTTATCAGCGGGGGCTGAGGGGTGGGAATGCCACCCAGCAGGATCTGCCAGGCCACATCGAGATCGTCCGCGGCGGCCACGGGGAAGTCCGGCAGATTGGACAGGACCAAATCAAGGCGCAGGATGACCGCATTCACATCCACAGCCAGCGGCTCAGGCGCAGAGCGAGTCAACGGCGCCAGCAAATCCCGCGCGGCCTGCACATCCGACCGCGCCAACCCAAAGTTGCTTTGATACAAATACAACCGGGCGCGCGAAAGCAGTTCGAGTGCCTTCATCAAATCCACCTGCCGCTGCAACTCGGCCTGTGCGGCTGTGTCCTGCGCGGCCAGTGCCTGCTGTTGCGCGGTGAGCGTCGCCAGCGCATCGGTATGGGCCGCGATCTGCCCGTCGGCTTGCGCCACGCGTTCGTCCAATGCGGTGAAGGCCTGCGCCTGTTCCGATTGCGCCGTAGCCTGCGCGTTCACCTGCACCTGCAGGTCGGCGAGCGCCTGCTCGTTCTGGGTTTGCTGGTCGCGCAGTTGCCGCAACTGGTCGGTGTTCTCCTGCACCGGCAGGATGTAGCGCTGGTACACCAACGGCAGTCCCAGATACAATCCCGCGCCCAACGCGCCGACGATCAACAACGTCACCACCAGCCGCACCAGGAACC
>CAZJMZ010000368.1:0-2730 GCA_964547115.1 uncultured Anaerolinea sp.
CAGGGATCTGGGCAGGTTCGCAGAACGGGTCGGTCTGATATTGCCAGGTGGCAGGGTTATCGAGATTGCAGTTCGGATCGTAGTAGGGATTGGCAATGGGCCCATAGACGGTATTAGCGGCGGGTGGCCAGAACCAGGGACCGTACATCCAGCGGCCGTAGGCACTCATACCGGAAGGATCGCCAGGATTCTGCGCCGGCATATAGACATGGTGATACCAGAAGCTGCCTTTGGTGCCCCAACGGGCGGTATCCCAGGTTGGGTCTTGCAGGGCAAGTTGGGCGGCGTCAGGAACGAAGGTTTTATCCTGCACGATCAACGGAATCTGGTCGGCAGGAATTGTTCCACTGCTGATCAAAGCCTGCTCGGTGTTGTCACTGATAAGGTAACCGGCAGCTTCACCAGCATATACGTTCAGGCGGGTGATACCCCAGGCATGATCATGGTAGAACATCAAGCGGGCGCTTTGCTGATTAGTGTAATAGAAGGTCTGACAACCATCTGTGGCAGAGTTACACACGTTCATATCAGGCACGTTCTGAACGCTGACACCCTGAGGCCAGTTGGTTTGTTCGCCGGCTGGGGTGATCCACTGATGCGGGGTACCATCTGAGATCCACGGCGAGAGCCCACCATGCAAATGCAGGGTGGCGCGATTGTCTTTGAAACAATCGATAGGCTTGGGGCTTTCGGCACAAGCGGGGTTGCGGACATCATCCATGACCGTGCCATCGTTCATTGGCATGATATCGGTATTGGCTTCGCCCGAGCCCATCATGGTTGCATCAACGGGCAGGAAGAGGTCGCCACCTGCGCCAGTCGGCAACAGGTTGTAGAACACAATGCGAACCGGCCGATCCTTGGTCGCGAGAATGGTCGGGCCCAGGTATTGGGGCGGAGTGACCGAATAAGCCTGCTGCCCATTAATGAGCACCGGTACACGGGTTCCATCCATCATTTCATTGTACAGTGCGAAATGTTGACTGACGCCTGCATTGGCGGTTGTTTCGATCTGGACATATCCACGTACCAGCGTATCAGGCAAGCTCGATGAGAAATTGGTTCGATATTGAACCAGGCCAACGACAAACTCATCGGCGATCACGCCGTTGTAGTCTTTGGCATTGGAAACAGCGAGCGGAATATACTTGCCGGTGGTGGGACAAGCGGGCGGCAAGCACAGGCCGGGCAGTGCATCCACAAACTTTTTGATGCCGTTGGAGGTCACATAACCTGAGCCGCCATTGGTAAGGTTGATCGCAGTGACGGTGCCATAATCAGTAACCGCTGTGGCTGATGCGCCAGTGCCAGCGCCGATCAAGTCTCCAAAGGAGACCACGGGAGCGAAGGTATAGCCTGCGCCATAGGTATCGAGGGCAACCTGGGTGACCGAAAGTGTGGCAGCAACTTCAGCGCCTGTACCACCATTAATGGGGTCGAACAGGGTGCCATCACGAATCACCACTTTGGGCGCCGTGGAGTACCCGGAACCGGGCTCATCTACTACGATACCAGTGATTTCACCGGTTAAAGAATCAAATACCGCATGCGCCCGGGCTTGCACACCATCGGGAGCGTCGGGCAGGTCAAAGTCCACTGTCGGCATGGTGTAGCCACTGCCGGGAACGATAACCGTCACAGCATCCACACCGCCATAGGCGATGGCGGTGGCGTCGGTGGTTGCACCGCCGCCGGAAATTGTCACCACCGGGGAAATATACCCCCCGCCCTGAGCAACCAGGTTTACGGCGGTAATGGTGCCTGAGGCAGTTACAACCGCATCGGCTGTGGCCCCGGTGCCAGCACCACTAATCGTGATGGAGGCGCTGGTATAGCCACTGCCGGGGTTGGTAATGGTAATGCCGGTCAATGTGCCATTGGCGCCTACCGTGGCTGCGGCAGTTGCACCGGCGCCGTCGCCATTGATCGTCACAGTGGCATCCGGGTAGGTGAGCGGGCTATTGGCCCAGTTGGGATATGGGCCGAAATAGTGCGGCACCTTCGACATATCGGTCGGGCTCGAAGGCATCGCACTGGCCTTAATGCCGCCGCCCAGCACAAGGCTGGTAAGCACCATCAAAGAAAGCACGAGGCTAAATAATTTGGTTTTCATTTGTTCTCCTTATATAAATTTTGAAACCTGTCAGCTATTCAACTGCAGGGGTCGGGCTGGTAAGGCATGTGAATTTATGGCATGGCCTCCTTGGGCGTTTTGATCCACAGCCTCAACGATTTCGAGTAAATCTGAGGCTTCTTTGATGCTCAAGGTCTGTTTATGGTAAATACTGATCAGGTTGTTTTCCAGGTTGATGGTAATGATCTTCAGGCGGGGGCACTCTTCCACCACCTGGATCAAGCGGTCACCATCCGTTGCAAGAACACTCTCTGAAACAATCAGAACATCGGGAACAACTCTTTTGAGTTCATACAGCAGGGTCGCATCATCCCAATCACTGGAAAAGCGCACCACCTGCCAGTCACTCTGGTAAAACAGGAGACGTTCCAGCGCATCTACCAGCAGTTCCTCCCGCCCCCATAGTACAGCTGTCCGTTTGTCGACATCATCCTTATGTTCAGAGGGGTTGGAAACATGGGCGCTCATCTTGTTTTGTACCTTTCCATTGCCCCATCATAGCGATACCAGCCTTAAAAGGACATCCGCCCCGCCCCCTCTACAAGGATGAAAAAAGGACCATCCTTGGGATGGTCCTTTGGGTGAGGGAGTTAACC
>CAZJMZ010000369.1:0-2721 GCA_964547115.1 uncultured Anaerolinea sp.
GCTTTTTTCACGTCCGGGTTTGAGGATGAGGTTCATGAGTTGGCCTGTTCGCCGGGGAAGGGCCGGAGGATTTCCATCCACTTTTCGGGGTTCTGCATGGTATCCCAGCCGAATTGACGGTAGAGGCCGTGGGCGTCGCGTGTGGCGAGTGTCCAGCGGCGCAGACCTTGCAGGTCGGGATGGTTCATGACTGTTTCAATGAGCCATTTGCCGAGACCATGGGCACGGTAGTCTTCGTGAATGAAGACATCGCACAGGTAGGCAAAGACGGCATAGTCCGTAACGACGCGGGCCAGGCCGATCTGTTTGTCACCGTCGAAGAGACCGAAGACCAGCGAGTTGGCCACCGCGCGCTCGGTGCGTTCGCGCGGACGGCCCAAGGCCCAATAGGCGCGGGCGAGCAGGTCGCAAATGGCGTCGAGGTCGAGGCGCGCCGGGTCGGTGCTGATGGTGAAGTTGTCTTTTTTGGTTTCGAAAATTTGTGGCATGGCGCAAGTTTATCATGGGTGATATTATCAGCGCCTTATAGCCGCGCCGCATGCGGCGCGTAAAAAGATCTTCAGGAGTTGTATGTTAAAACCTGTTGTTTGGAAGACCTTCCCCCGCGACTTTGTTGTGATCCAGGCCGGATTCGCGATCTTTGGGCTTTCGATCGCGGTCATGATCCGCTCGAATCTGGGGACGAGTCCCTGGGCCGTGCTCGAGGTGGCTTTTTCCGGGCTGACGGGGATCACGCCGGGGCGTATGAGCATTCTGGTGGGGTTGGCCGTGTTGGTGCTGGCTGTGCTGTTGCGCGAGCGGGTGGGCTGGGGCACGCTGGGGAACATCCTGTTCATTGGGCTGTGGGAGGATCTGTTCCTGGGGTTGATCCCCCCGATCCAGAACAACCTGCCGGTGCAGGGTGTGTTATTGATTTCAGCCATTTTCATGATGGGTATCGCCAGCGCCATCTATATCGGCGTGGACGCGGGCGCGGGTCCGCGCGATAGCCTGATGCTGGCAGTGCATCGTACGACGAATATGAGCATCCGGCTGGGGCGGGCGCTGATCGAGATCGTGGTGGTGACCATTGGCTGGTTGTTGGGCGGCCCGTTGGGGGTGGGGACGCTGGTCTTTGCCTTGTTGATCGGGCCCGCGGTACAGTGGGCTTTCAAAGTATTCAAGGTGCAAACGCGCCCCACCGAATCCGAGATCGTGGAAGCGGCCACCGATTGACTTTGGCAGTTATCAATAAATTGGAGAAGAGGTTCCCATGAGAAAACGTACACGCTTGATCGTTGGGATTGTGACTGGCGTATTGCTGTTGGCGGTGACAGGTATTTTGAACGTGACCCGGAATGAGGCGCACAAGCTCATCACCGCCTCACAAGCCGATCGCAAATTGCCCACCGAAACACCCGCCGATTACAACCTGCCCTATGAAGATGTGACCATTACCACGCCCGATGGTTTGAAGCTGGTCGGCTGGTTCGTGCCTTCAGAGAACGGGGCGGTCATCATCATGCAGCATGGCTACAAATCCACGCGCAAGGAATTGCTGAACGAGGCGGAGATGATGCATCGGCATGGTTATGGCATCCTGCTGACCACCGTCCGTGCGCATGATGGCAGTGACGGTGAGATGATCACCTTCGGGATGAACGAAGTCAATGATATGGAAGCCTGGTATCAATACCTGTTGACGCGGACCGATATCGACCCGGGTCGCCTCGGCATTCTGGGCAATTCCTATGGCGGGATGCTGGCAATCCAGTTCGCTGCGCAGAACGAGAATATCAAGGCAGTGGTGGCTGATTGTGCCTTCTCTTCATTGAACGATACGGTTGAGACCAGTGTGGAATATTTCACCGACCTGCCCGCCTTTCCGTTCGCGCCGTTGATCGTCTTTTGGGCGGAACGCGAGACGGGCTTCCAGACCGATGACATCGATGCCACCCAATGGATCGCGCAGATCAGTCCACGCCCGGTGTTCCTGATGCAGGGCGGTGCGGATGTGGTCATCTCGGCGGATAGCGGTCAACGCCTGTATGATGCGGCGGGTGAACCCAAGGAACTATGGTTCGACCCGGCATTGGGACATGTGGATTTCGACACCGAACGCGCCGCCGAATTCGAACAGCGCGTGGCGGCCTTTTTCGACCAATATCTGCTGGGGAAATAACTCATATCAGGCTTCGGGTTCCCAAGGCTTGAAGTTTTGCGCAGTTCACGAAGACGCTATTGTCTGGCATCTTTGTGAACTGCTTGTTTTAAGCGATAGGTCCGCAACAGTAAAGGATGTGCAACTCAGGTTGGTGTGCGGGTGAAATGGATTAAAGAAATACTGTCAGTAAGGCGTGATAATGAGCATGGAGAGGTTGTATGGTTGCCAATGAGATCAAAATTCGAAATGCAGAACCGGCCGATCACCCGCGCATCCTGACGGTCATGCCGGAATGGTGGGGCGGCCGCGATGTGACCGCCTTGCTCCCGGAATTGTTCATTGTGCACTTCGCCAACACATGCTTTGTCGCCGAGCAGAATGGGGAGTTGGTCGGTTTTTTGGTGGGCTTTTTGTCGCAGGCTCACCCACAGGAAGCTTATATTCATTTTGTCGGTGTGCACCCTGCTCAGCGCCAGGCTCAGCTTGGCCGAACGCTGTATGAGCAGTTCTTCGCGGTTTGCCGTGCGCAGCAGCGGACGGTGATTCGGGCGTGTACCTCACTCGTCAACACCGGCTCG
>CAZJMZ010000370.1:0-2717 GCA_964547115.1 uncultured Anaerolinea sp.
GGACCCGGCGAAGCGATGCCAATGGATGATACATCCGCCTGCCAGACTGCCTCAATGGCTTTGACCAGACGCTCGAAAACACCCGGCTGGCTGGCCAGGGTACGGGTGCGTTGTTGTACAACCGGCTTGATGCTTCCGGATGCAAAGGCGGCAGTGCGGATGTGCGTGCCGCCGAGGTCAATGGCAATGGTGTGGGTCATCAGCCTGATTATAACCGAGAGAAAAAACGCTGAATCTGACGAATTTACACCGCAGCGATTGGAATTGACGCCACCCTGTATCCCTGCTAGACTTCCACTCCATGGCCGTTCATCCTTCCTTCCGCAGCCGGGTCGACTCATTCTTTCGGGAATTCCGGCTTTGGTTCTTGTTGGGCTGGGGCGTCAGGCGCTGGGTTTTCTTTGTCTTATCGGGTTTCACCTTGATCAGCCTTGGTGTGGCTCTGGCTTTATTGGACCTGTATCGCACCGACTCGACGAACCCGGTTCTGTTGGACGTGCTTTCGACGCTTTCCCTGCGTTTTCTGCCACGCTTTCTGCGTGTCCTCATCTTTGGCGGTCTCGGCTTCGGCATGCTGACATACGGCATGTACCGGCTGGGCCGTTCGTTCTTGCGGCCGTTCATCCGCCCAGGGCATGCGATCATCGATGAACTGACAACCTACCGCCTGCGAAAGCGCGGCCCCAAGATCGTCACCATTGGTGGCGGGCATGGGCTGGCTACCCTGCTGCGCGGATTGAAATTGTATACCAGCAACCTGACAGCCGTGGTGACCGTAGCCGACGATGGCGGCTCTTCGGGAAGGTTGCGCGAAAGTTTCGGCATTCTGCCTCCGGGCGATATCCGCAACTGCCTGGCCGCGCTATCCAACGACGAGCAGATGCTCACCCAATTGTTCCAATACCGCTTCAGCACCCGGGGCGAACTGGACGGCCACTCTTTTGGCAACCTGTTCATCACCGCATTGGCCGATATCACGGGCAGCTTTGAAAGCGCGGTGGCTGAATCGGGCAAAGTGCTCTCGGTCAGCGGACGAGTGCTCCCGTCCACGCTGCATGACGTGAAACTGGTGGCCGATATGCAGCTACCCGATATGCCGATCCAGGTGCGGGTACAGGGCGAAAGCCGCATCCCAAAGATGGCAGGCAAGGTGCGCCGCATCTGGCTGGAACCCAATGACGCCCCAGCCTACCCGCCGGTCATTCGTGCCATCCTCAACGCCGATATGATCGTGGTGGGCCCCGGCAGTTTATACACCAGCCTGCTGCCCAACCTGCTGGTGCAGGATGTGCTGGGCGCCATGCAGGCCAGCAAAGCCGTCAAAGTGTACGTGTGCAACATTGCCACCCAAACCGGCGAGACCGACACCTACACCTGCTATGACCATGTCCGTTCGCTGGAGGAGCATGTGGGCGACAGTATCTTTGACGTGGTGGTTTGCAACGATAATTACAACGGCGCTTTGAACGAAGGTTCCTTCTGGGTGCGCATCGACGAAAAATCACGGGCTGATTCGCGACTCCAAGCCGCTGACCTCACTGACGCCGGCCACCCGTGGCGGCACGATTCAATCAAGCTAGCCGAGACCCTCATCGGCATTCTGGAAGATCACACGGGCCCACTCCGCTAGAAAGTTACTTTCGTCACAATCCGCGGATAGATGCTCTGTGATAGAATATTTTCGGCAAAAATCTATACAACCCAACCCTGGAGGTTAACATGACTGTCAAAGTAGGTATTAATGGTTTCGGTCGCATCGGTCGTTTGGTATATCGCACGATCAAACAACGTCACGCCGCCGAGATCGAAGTGGTCGCCGTCAACGACCTGTTCGACCCGGCCACCAATGCGCATCTGTTGAAATACGATTCAACCTATGGCCCGTATGCCGGCACCGTGGAAGCCAAGGACGGCAACCTGTTCATCGACGGCAAGACTGTCAAGGTCACCGCCGAGCGCGACCCCGGCGCCATCAAGTGGAAGGAAATGGGCGTGGATATCGTCATCGAGTCCACCGGCCTGTTCACAGATGCCACCAAGGCCAAGGCCCACATCGAATCTGGCGGCGCAAAGAAGGTCATCATTTCGGCCCCTGCCAAGAATGAAGACATCACCGTCGTGCTCGGCGTGAACGAAGATAAATATGATGCTTCCAAGCATCACATCATCTCGAACGCCTCTTGCACCACCAATGGTCTCGCCCCGGTGGCCAAGGTGCTCAACGACAAGTTCGGCATCGATAAGGGTGTGTTGACCACCGTGCACGCCTACACCAATTCGCAGAAACTGCAAGACCTCGGCGCAAAAGACCTGCGTGATGCCCGTGCCGCCGCCCAGAACATCGTTCCCTCTGAGACCGGCGCTGCCAAGGCTGTGGGTCTGGTGATTCCCGAACTCAAGGGTAAATTCGGCGGCATGGCTTTCCGCGTGCCCACCCCCACCGTCTCGGTCGTGGACTTCACCGCCACCCTCAATAAGGAAGCCACCAAGGAAGAGATTCGCGCGGCCATGCTCGAATACGCCAATGGCTCCATGAAGGGCATTCTCGATGTCACCGACGAGCCGCTCGTCTCCACCGACCTGCGCGGCACCAATTTCTCCTCCGTGTTCAGCGCCATGGATACGCTCGTCATCGGCAACCTGGTCAAGGTGGTGGCCTGGTACGATAACGAATGGGGCTACGCTTGCCGCGCCGCAGACATCACGGCGATGGTGGC
>CAZJMZ010000371.1:0-2708 GCA_964547115.1 uncultured Anaerolinea sp.
CTCATCCATCACCTTGAGCAGCACAAGTCCGATTTTGGGGTGGCCAACATCTATAGCCGGGGGGTCATCCAATTGTTCGGGAACCTGGGTGTGGTGTTGTTCTTCGTTTTGAGCGGCTTTCTCATCACCTACCTGCTGCTGGAGGAGGAACGCGCCACTGGCACCATCGGCATCCGTAACTTCTATGTGCGGCGCATCCTGCGCATCTGGCCGTTGTATTTTCTGATCGTCTTGTTGGGCTTGTTGATCCTGCCGCACATCCCTTTTTTTGACATCCCCACCTACGATAACAACAAGGTGCAGGAACGCTGGGTAAGCATGCTCTTGTTTTACATCTTCTTCCTGCCGAACCTGGTCTCGCCGTTATTGGGCGTCGTCCCCTACGCAGCCCACACCTGGTCGATCGGCACCGAGGAACAGTTCTACCTCACCTGGCCGGTCATTTTGAAATCGGTCAAGAAATATCGGCTGGCATTGATGTTCGTCATCATTGGGGGGTATCTGCTGGTGGCGCGGGGCTTGTATTCCAGCCGCACAGACTTGCTCCCCTTCAAGGACGGCCTGCTGGCATTCTGGCCCACCTTCAATATTGACTGCATGGCGATCGGGGGCTTCTTTGCCATGCTCCTGCATGCCAAACATCCACTATTGAAATGGTTTCAGAACAGGTATGTATTCTATGGCACGCTGGCACTGGTGATCATCCTGTTCCAGCAGGGTGCCTATTTCCCGGTCGTGATGGTCAACGGCCTGAAGTTTGAGTATTTTTTCAAAGAGTTTTATTCGCTTTGGTTTGGCATCCTGATCCTCAACTTCGCGTCCAACCCCAATATCGGCTTCAACCTGGAAGTGCAACCGTTCAAGTATCTGGGAAAGATCTCTTACGGTCTGTATATGTACCAGCCGGTCGCCATTGCGATCGCCTTTCAGGTGGCACGCCTGGTCCCGGCAGGCTTTAACCTGATGTTCTACCTCCTGGGAACAGGATTAACAGTGGCCTTCTCGGCGCTCTCGTACAAATATTTCGAAGCCTATTTTCTGCGCTTCAAACACCGGTTCGCGACCGTTTCATCGGGCGAAGGCAATTAAACAAAACGCCGCCATCTGCAATAGTCAGATGGCGGCGTTGTTGAATCTGGCCTTACTGATTCTTCCACACTGTGAAATCTTTCAAGATCGAACCGCCCACGAATTCGCGCAAGATCGAATTATCAGGCACCAATCCCGCATCCAGCGGCAGGAACCATTCGAGAAATGCGAGCAGGCGCTTGGCTTCGATAAACTCGGGTTTACCATGATGCACCTGGCGCAATAAGGGCTCAGCCAGCGGTTTGAGCGCCGCCAGTTCATAGACCAACGCCGAATTGAACATCACATCGGCATTTTCCTGATACGGGAAGATATGGCGCTTCTCGCCCCGTCGCACCGATTCCCAGCGGGCAATGGTCTGCCAGGCCGAGTAGCCGCGCTCACGGGCATCGCGTACGATGCGGCGCAGCAGACGGGTGTCGGTGGTGGAAACGCGGTTGTGGCGATCCAGGTTCAATTGAGTCAAAGCCGAGACGTACATCCGAAACGCAGACTGGCGCAATGCATCCGGTAACAGTTGCGGATTCAATCCGTGGATGCCTTCCAGAATGATCGGCTGATTCGGTTTCAATTGGATGCTTTCGCCCGCCTCGCTCAACCCCGACTTGAAGTTGTATCTGGGCAATTGAACTTCTTCGCCCCGCAACAGACTCTGCAATCGCTCCGCCAGCAACGGCAGGTTCAAAGCTTCAAGCGCTTCAAAGTCATGCTTGCCATCAGCATCGAGCGGCGTTTCGGCGCGCGGGAGGAAGAAGTTATCCAACTCGAGCGGGAACGGCGAAATACCCAACGCCAATAACTGCACCGCCAGGCGGCGAGATGTGGTGGTCTTGCCGGAGGAGGACGGCCCTGAGATGAGAATGATGCGTGAACGCTCGATCTGCCCGGCGATCTGACGCGCGATCTCGGCCAGCGATTGTTCGTGCAAGGCCTCAGACACAAGAATGATCTGGTCACTGCGCCCAGCCTGGATGGCATCGTTCAAGGCGCCGACATTTTCGATGCCAAGTTTATTCAGCCAGCCGCCGTACTGCAAAAATGATGCCAGCAGCTTCGGATATTGCGGCAGGGGTTCCAACTCGTTGGGATTATGCCGCCGTGGAAAGTGCAAAATAAAGCCGCCCTCGGTGAGCATCAAATCGAACCAGCGCAAATACACAGTGGATGGCACCATATACCCGTGTAGATAGTCCATACGCTCGCCCAGGCGGTACAGGGTCAGATATTCCTTATGCCGATATTTGAGCAGGGCCACCTTATCTTCAAAACCATGAGCTTTGAAATAAGCCACCGCTTCCTGCAAAGGAACTTCACGCCGTTCGAAAGGCAGGTCAGCCTCGATCAACTCTTGCATATGGGCTTTGAGCCGGGCCACTTCCGCCAATGACAGCGCAGGGCGGCCTGCCACCTGGCAGAAGTACCCGCCCGAACCCACGGAGTGATCCACGAACAGGGTCGCCTCAGGGAACAGGTCGGCAAAGGCCATTTCAAGCAGGAAGGTCAATGAACGCCGATAAATGCGCGCGCCATCCGGAGAATCGGACAGTATCGGCTCGACAGTTGCTTCGATCTCAATGCGATAGCTCAATTCATGCAGATCCATGTTGACGATCGCCGCC
>CAZJMZ010000372.1:0-2689 GCA_964547115.1 uncultured Anaerolinea sp.
TTTTTACGTCAACAAGCTGGGCTTGCAGGTGAAGTTCACCCTAAACAACCAGCGGAACCAACCCTTTGGATATTACTTCGGGTGCGGCAACACCACCTTCATTGAATTTTTCGACCAAAAAATGGCTGCTGAAGTATGGGGCGGACAGGTAGTTGAACTGACGCCAGGCACGCGCTACAAACATTTTTGTTTTGAGGTCACCGGGCTGGATGCGTTTTGCCAAACATTGCGTAACAAAGGGGTGGAGGTATCCGCCATCTCCATGGGTATGGATAATTCGCGTCAGGCCTGGGTACACGACCCGGATGGCAATGAGATCGAATTAATGGAATACGGCCCCGCCAGCTCACAATTAACCGGGCAGACAGCACGGTAAGATTCTCATACCTTTCTCATTCAGAAAGGCATGAGCAACCTTTATCTTAATTACGACCAGATCGCGCCTGAATATAACCAGCGCTATCCTTCACAAAAACCATCCCAGCGCGGGGTGGCCCTGCTAAACCTGGCAACACAGATCAAGGCCAGAACCGTTCTGGAGGTGGGCAGCGGCACCGGGTTCTGGTTAAACCTGTTACATCAGGCTACACCGGAACTGTACGGCCTAGACTTTTCTGCAGGGATGCTGGCCCAGGCCCGCCAACAACCCGCCCCCCTGCGTCTGACACGCGGCACGGCATTGCAACTCCCCTATCAAACCAACACATTCGACCTGGTCTATTGTGTGGATGCCATCCACCATTTTGTCGATCACCACGCTTTCATTCGCGAGGCCTTGCGTGTGCTGAAGCCCGGCGGCAGGCTGGCGATCATTGGGTTTGACCCACACATGGACAGTACGCATTGGTATATTTATGAATATTTTGAAGCGGTGCGCGCCAACGACCTGGAGCGTTATCCGGCGAGCGAGCATGTCCTGCAGTGGCTGAAAGAGGCAGGCTTCGAGAATCCTGCGCAGCAGGCTGTGGAGCACATTCGCAATCTGCATGTCGGTTCGGCGGTCCTGCGCGACCCGTACCTGCGCCACAACGCCTCTTCGCAACTGGCCCTGTTAAGCGCCCAGCAATATGCAGCCGGGATGCAACGGATTCAGGCGGCCATCGAGGAGGCCGAACGAAACCAAACCCGGGTGATCTTCCAATCTGATTTTTGGGTGAATATGTACGTAGGGGTTAAAGGCGACGGATAGGCATCCGTTGGAAAAGAAGCTTGAGGGGCGAAGCAGGCTGTGGCTGAGTAAGAGGCGGTTTTTCATCCCCTGAAATAAAAACATCCCCATCACTGGGGATGTTTTTGGTCTTTATTTTTCCGATGCGGCAGCAGAAGCGCGCCGTTCCTGTTCGTCCTGCACCACGCGGATGCCGTTGGCGACCTGGTTGGAGATGCGCTCGAGTTCGGCTTGCAGTTGGGTGAGGCTGCGCATCACATAGTCGTCGGCCTCGCCGCGCACGTTCTCAGCATCAGCACGGGCCTGACTAAGGATCATCTCGGCGCGGCGTTGAGCCTCCTGCACGACGATCTCTTTCGCGGTTAATTGGTCGGCTTTCTGGCGGGCCAGTTCGAGCGTGCGGTTGGCTTCCTCCTGTGCCTGGGCCAACACGCGGTCACGCTGACCGAGCAGTTGCTGGGCTTTCTTTACTTCTTCAGGGATGGCAATGCGCATCTGGTCGATGATATCGAGCATGCGGTCTTCATCCACCATCACATTGCGAGTGAGTGGGATGGACTTGCTTTCGTTGAAGAGTTCTTCGAGACGGTCGATGAGTTGCAGGATGTCCATAAGGGGCCTCCTTCACATGAAGGAATGGTTATTGGCAATTCTAGCACATTAATCGCGCAGCGCATTGGGCGGAGAGTGCCCTTCGCCCAGGCCGCGGACCTTTTCACGCAGGGCCTTATCCACATGCGGTGGCACCATGCTCGAGACATCGCCGTTGAGCGAGGCGATCTCGCGGACGGTGGTGGAAGAGAGGAAGGTGTGCTGTTCGGCGGTGATGAAGGCCACAGTTTCGATATCGCTGGCAAGGCGCTGGTTGGCCAGCCCCATGCGAAACTCGAACTCGAAATCGGAGAACACGCGCAAACCGCGCACAATGACTTGCGCATCGATCTGGCGGGCGAACTCCACGGTGAGACCGCTGTAGCCCGTGACGCGCACCTTGGGGTTGTCTTCGAACGATTGTTTGACCAGTGACATGCGTTCTTCGGGCGAGAACAACAGCGATTTCAACGGCTTATCGTAGACGGCCATCACCACTTCATCGAATAGCCGCGAAGCGCGGAAGGCAATATCCATGTGCCCATAGTGAATGGGGTCGAACGTTCCGGGGAAAAGGGCTCTGACCATGCAGTCTGATAGTCTCCTGGTTTGATAGTCTCGTCGCTAACTTACATCGCCTTTGCCTTCACCCCAGAAACGATCAAAGGCTTCGGCGAGGAGTTTATGTTCGGTTTGACCAAGATCCGCATCTTTCTCAAAGAGGGCCTGCGCCTGCTCCCGGGCCTTTTCGATCAATTTGACATCGGTGATGCTGGCCATGCGCAGACTGCTGGCGAAGCCCGCCTGGCGCGTGCCGAGAAATTCGCCGGGGCCGCGCTGCTGCAGGTCGCGTTCAGCCAGCACAAAGCCATCATTCGATTCGGCCATGGCTTGGAGGCGTTCATTCTCAGACTTATCTTCATGCGTGGG
>CAZJMZ010000373.1:0-2675 GCA_964547115.1 uncultured Anaerolinea sp.
GCGGCGAAGGCATCGCCGATCACGCCGATGGCCGCGGGCAGCAAATTGTTCATTTGACTATCGAGCGTATCCCATTCCTGCGGATGTTCCGCCACCAGCCGCGAGAGCAGATAGACACCATACGCAATGTGCCGACTTTCATCCTGCTTCAACAACCCGATGCCTTTTCGCAGCCCGGGCATCAGGTCATTGCGTTCGAGCATGGTGAAGAAGGCGTGATAGCCCGTCTCGGCTAGCACGCCCTCCACGACCATGTTGTAGGTGACTGAGGCGGTGATCTGGGCGGAGGGTGACGAATCAGCCTCCAGCGTGGCAAGAGCCGCAGGCAGGGCGTGATAGAAGATCTGGGTGTAGTTGTCGGTGTGGTAGTGGGATAAGTCCATGGAGGAGGATGTCACCTCATCCAAAAAACGGCGAAAGAAATCGGTGTGTTTGGCTTCTTCGAAGAGGAAGGTGGTGAGAAACATTTCCTCTTCGAGGCGCCCCTCCTGTGCGATCACACGGATCAGCGGCAACAGGTCGAGCGTGACGGCTTCTTCGCCCGCCACGAACATCGCCAGCAGCCGCAGGATCAGATCTTTTTCATCGTCCTTTAGTGCTGGCCAATCGGCCCGGTCTTTGGAGAAGTCGATGTCGGAAGGATTCCAAATGCCCAGCCGTTTGGCTTTTTCATACAGGCGCATGGGCGGCAGAGCGCGGTCAAGGCCGCGAGTGGTGGTGGCAAAGGAAGTGTGTGTCATGTTGGCAGTATAAACGCTGAGAGAATGCGCCGGAAGGGGAAGTTATAATCTGGTGCGTTCAGCCCGCTTGAGCAGGCCTGGTATGAATAGCAAGTGTGCCATCATTTCACTTCGACTGCAGAAAATGCATGCCTATCACCCGTGACTCGATCCGCGAATATTACGACCAGAACACAAACCTGTTCCTGGCGTTCAACCGCGCCCGTAAAGCGGATAACATCCACCGCTCGCTGTGGACCGACGGCGCAACGACCCTTGAGCAGGCGCTCAACGTGACGAACGAACGCATTCGTGCTGAGATCGAAGCAGTTGTTTCATCCCAGGCGCGCATCGCGGACCTGGGGTGCGGCGTGGGCGCGGGCTTGTTGTACATCGTGCCGCGTTTGCATGATCCGCGCCCGGCGTTGGGACTCACCCTCAGCCCCGTGCAGGCACGGCTGGCGCATGGATTTGCAAAGCAGGTCAACCTTGAAGATCAGATCCATTTTACAGAGGGCGATTTCACCTGCGTGCCGCTGGCCACCGCAACCCTCGACGCAGTCTATTCGGTGGAAGCGGTCGTCCATGCGCCGGAGCCGGAACGCTATTTTCAAGAAGCCAGCCGCTTGCTGCGGCGCGGCGGCAAATTGATCCTCGTGGATGATTTTCAGGCGGCGCGTTCGTTCACGCGAGAGGAGACCAAATGGCTCCAGGCCTACATCGACGGCTGGCACGTCCCCGGTGTGCGGAGGGTGGAACAGATCAAAATTCATGCAGAACGTTATGGCTTGCGCTTGACGCGCAACGCCGAACTCACGCCATACCTGCGCTTGCGAAATTTGCCTGAGTTCATCGCGAACGCGCTGTTGTTCCTGGGCACACACCTGCCCATTCGCCATGCCATTCTTCCATCGATGCTCGGTAGCATGGCCTTGCAGCAATGCCTGTCCATGCAAGTGATCGAGTATCGAATGTTGGTATTCGAGAAAGGACCTCCGTCCTGAGCGGAGAGGCGCGCGATTGTTGCGCCATGCAGTCGAAGGACACGTTTTCATAACGCCCGCTCTTCGACTGCGCGCCTCCCTCCGGTTCGTCGCTCCGCTCAGAGTGGAACATATTCATGCAAACCATCACGCTCCTCACCAGTGGCACCCGCGGCGATGTCACACCCTACATCGCCCTCGGCCACGGCTTACGCGCGGCGGGCTTCAACGTCCGTATTGCTGCGCCGGTGGGGTTCAGGTCGCTTGTTGAATCAAGCAAGGGCGGGGAAACCCCGCCCCTACTTTTTGCACCGTTCGAAGGCAACCCCTCCGACCTGATGCTCAACCGCTCCGAACCGCTCACGCTCGGGCGCAGCCTCATGGGCTCGGTCAAAGCCAATCTCGATTTTCTCGAACAGGCCAGTCAACTGCACGAACACATGCTCGCCACCGCCATCGCTGCCTGTCGCGGCTCCGATATACTGCTCTACGGTCTGCCGACTTTGTGGGGCGCGCACATCGCTGAAGGCTTGGGCATCCCGGGCGTCCGCGCTGTGCTGCAGCCGCTCACACCCACCCGCGCCTTCGCCTCCGCGTTGCTGCCGTTTCGAGCAAACTTGGGGGGATTGGGGAACCGGCTCTCGCATTGGATCGTGACTCAAGCCACCTGGCTTTCGTTTCGCTCAGAAATAAACCACGCGCGTCGGACTCACTTCAACCTGCCGCCTGCCAACTGGCTTGACCCTACCCTGCGACCGTTCCCTCACCAACCCCTCACCCTGAACGGCTTCAGCGCCCACATCGTCCCGCGTCCCACAGACTGGAACGAGAAGCAGGTCATCACTGGCTACTGGCGCAACCCCGAACCGACGATCACTCAACCCATCGATCACATTGAACACTTCATCGAGCGCCATCCCGCACGGACGCTCGCTGTCGGCCTCGGCAGCCCCGGCACCAAAGACATGCTGCC
>CAZJMZ010000374.1:0-2673 GCA_964547115.1 uncultured Anaerolinea sp.
TGGAATACGGTCGTGACGGATGTGGTCGGCAAGGACAAGATGCATTCATTGCAGCTCAAGAATGTGCAGACGGGCGAAGAATCCACCTTCGAGGCGGATGGGTTGTTCATTTTCATCGGCCATACCCCGAACACGCAGATGTTCAAGGGGCAGTTGGAGATGAGCGATCTGGGCTATATCAAGGTCAATGACCGGATGGAGACCAGCGTGCCGGGGGTATATGCAGCAGGCGAGGCGGCAGACCCGCATTTCAGGCAGGTCATCACTTCGGCGGGGATGGGGGCGGCGGCGGCCATTCAGGCGACGCGTTTCCTCGAAGCAGAAGCAGACTAAAGGGTAGAAAGAAGCGAACAGGGCTTCCCAATTGGCATTGGGGAGCCCTGTTTTTGTCGAATTTTGACAAAAAAGTGACAAAATATACTATCATCCGGTGTCGGTTTCGGATAAAATCTTTATAACTATTTCCTGGAGGAACCATGAAAAAAATATCGATCATCGGCGCAGGCATGACCGGCGCCACCACTGCACACTGGCTGGCTGAACGCGAATTGGCAGATCTGGTTCTGGTTGACGTATTGGAGGGAATGCCGCAGGGCAAGGCGCTCGACATGTTGGAGGCCATGCCAATTGTCGGCAAGGATGTGGAGATCACGGGGGCGAACGATTATGCCGCCACCAAAGACTCGGACATCATTATCATCACTGCAGGGTTGCCGCGCAAGCCGGGCATGAGCCGTGACGACCTGTTGACGACCAATGCCGAGATCGTGGGGAAGGCCGCGACGGAGACTTTGAAATACGCTCCGAACGCATTCTATATTATTTTGACGAACCCGCTTGATACGATGGCGTATCTGGCGCTGAAGAAGACCGGCTTGCCGCGCAATCGTGTGATCGGCCAGGCTGGCATTTTGGACTCAGCCCGTATGCGCGCCTTTGTGGCACTGGAAACGGGTGTGAGTGTGGAAAATATTGACTGCTATGTGTTGGGTGGTCACGGCGATGAGATGGTGCCGCTCACGCGCCATTCGAATATTGCGGGGATCCCGCTCCGTGATTACCTTCCCGCCGATCGCTTGGAAGCGATCGTCAACCGCACGCGCAAGGGTGGCGGCGAGATCGTGAACCTGTTGAAGACCGGCTCGGCGTTCTATGCGCCTGCTGCCGCCTGTGCCCAAATGGCCGAGGCGATCCTCAAGAACAAAAAGTTGATCGTGCCGTGTGCCGCCTTCATGGAAGGTGAATACGGTTTAAGCGATATGTTCTTTGGTGTGCCGGTGATGTTGGGCAGCGGGGGTATGGAAAAGATCATCGAATATAAACTCGATGAAGATGAAAAAGCCATGTTCGATAAATCGGCGGCGGCTGTGAAAGAGACGCATGAAGCGCTGAAGAAATTGGTGTCGTTGTAAAGAATTGCAATTGAAGGTCGAATGTCCAAGCGTTCGACCTTCAATTATGAACCCTTGAACCCGAAGGAGAAACCTCATGATCTTGCATGACAAAATTGCCGAACAATTGCCTGCCTGGCGCGAACGCATGAAGTCGCTGGCCAAGGAACACGCCGAAGTGGTGGTCGATCACGTGACGGTGGGACAGATCGTAGGTGGGATGCGCGATATCAAATCCCTGCTGACCGATGTCTCGTTTGTGGACCCGGCCCACGGAATTCTGTTCCGCGGCATGCCCATCCCTGAAATGCTTAAGAAACTGCCCAAAGCGCGTGGTGGCAAGATGCCGCTGGTGGGCGGGTTGTACTATCTGTTGATGATCGGCGAAGTGCCGACCAAGGAACAAGCCCAGGCCGTGGAAGCCGATTGGGCTGACCGCGCCGATGTGCCTGATTACGTCTTTCGAATGCTCAAGTCGATGCCGAAGGATACGCACCCGATGACGCTCTTCTCGCAGGCCGTGCTGGCCCTGCAGAACGACTCGGTCTTTGCGAAGAAATATCACAGCATGAAGAAGGACGCGTATTGGGAAGCGGCCCTGGAAGACAGCCTGAACATGACGGCCAAACTCCCGCTGATCGCCGCGTTCATCTATCGCATGAAATATTTCGGCGAGACCAAGAAGCCGAAGTACAACCCCCGACAGGACTACGGCCTGAACTTCTCGCGCATGATGAAGGTCTCTGACAAGAAGGGCTACGCTGAATTGGCGCGCCTGTATTTCATTCTGCACAGCGACCATGAGTCGGGCAACGTCTCGGCGCACACCATGCACCTGGTGGGCTCGGCGCTCTCTGACCCGTATTTATCTTTCTCGGCATCGTTGAACGGATTGGCGGGACCGTTGCACGGGCTGGCGAATCAGGAATGCCTGGGCTGGCTGTTGGATGTGCACAAGCAATTCGGCGGTGTGCCCACGCGCGATGAACTCTACAAATTCTCCTGGGATACGCTCAATGGCGGCCATGTGATCCCCGGTTACGGCCATGCGGTCCTGCGGGTGCCTGATCCGCGCTTTGTGGCGCAACTGGAATTCGCGAAGAAACGCTTCCCACAGGATGAACTGGTGCGGCTGGCTGAAATGGTCTTCGATGTGGTGCCGACCGTGCTCAAGGAGCAGGGCAAGGCCAAGAACCCGGCACCGAACGTCGACGCCATCAGCGGCACGTTGCAGTATTACTATGGCGTGCGCGAGTTCGATTTCTACACCGTGTTGTTCGGT
>CAZJMZ010000375.1:0-2670 GCA_964547115.1 uncultured Anaerolinea sp.
ACTGTGATCGGCACAGTGCGCTTGCGGTTGAACTTCAAGATGAGGTAATCAGACTTGCGGGTCTCGAACTCCATCCAAGCCCCACGATCAGGAATCAGCTTGGACATGGCGAGCAGGCGTCCCGTAGCCCGATCGGTAGGGGCTTCGAAGTACACGCCCGGAGACCGGATCAACTGCGAAACGACGACGCGTTCCGTCCCATTGATAATGAAGGTCCCCTTATCGGTCATTTCAGGGAAATCGCCGAGGAAGATGTCCTGCTTGATGGGTTCGGGCACATCGGTGCCGGCCAGCAAAACAGACACATAGAGCGGACTGGAGTAGGTCAGATCGCGTTCGACGCATTCTTCAATGCCGTGCTTGGGTTCGCCAAACCAGTACTTTAACCCCCACTGCTTGGCCTCAGGGCCGCGACCGGGGAAGTACAACTTCATACCTTTGTTGTACGATTCGATGGGCGAGACCTCATGGAAGAGATCGCCCAACCCTTCGCGCTTGAGGCGCTCGAACGAATCCAATTGGACTTCGATCAGATTGGGAAGATTAATGTTGACTGGGATGCGCGCATAACTTTTGCGAGGCAACGTGGCAGACATTCGGTTCACTCCTAACTTTGGGTCTGTGCGCCGTTACGAAGTACTGACTCTCATCCCGGAATTTAGTGCTTGCCGTGTAACAGTTGCAATTCAAATTCCGTGAACGTGCTAAAGGCAGTAAACACACGAAGCCATCCCGCTGTTTGGGCGGGATAGCGAATGGACATTATATATGAAGCCTAGGATATACGCAAGGGATTATTTGTATTTCCAAAATACACCTCCCCCATTTCATTGTGGTGCGATTCTATCATATTCCAGACGCTTCGCAACTTACGGAGGTTACATGGGGTTTTGTCCTGTGAAACCGACTTCTTTTCTGGAGGCTGTATGACCACCGCGCAACCAACGATCAATGACCGCAAAGAAATCTTCGGCTGGGCCATGTATGATTGGGCTAATTCAGCATTCAGTACGACTATTGGCTCGGTATTTCTCGGACCATATGTTTCAGGGCTTGCCAAAACAGTAGCCGAAGCTGCATTTTTGGCTCGAACTGGCACCGCCTGGACGGAGGCAAGCGGACAGCCGTTGGTTGTTAATTTCCTGGGCCTGCCCGTAGCCCCAGAAGCCGTCATCGCCTTTGCTATTTCTTTATCAGTTGTGTTCCAGGCAGGCTTTTTACCAATTTTGGGTGCGATCGCTGATTATTCTCATCGGCGCAAACAAATGCTTCAGGTCTTTGCAACCATCGGCGCGCTTGCAACGATCGCAATGTTTTTTATAACGCTAGAAACATGGATGCTTGGACCTATTTTATTCATAATTGCCAATCTCTCGTTTGGCGCAGCACTTGTCTTTTACAACGCCTACCTGCCTGATATCGCCAGCGAAGAAGAACGCGACCGGGTTTCATCTTACGGTTTTGCCATGGGCTATATTGGTGGATTTATATTACTGGCACTAAACCTTGTACTGTACCTACTACACGAGAACTTCGGAATTTCAGAAGAAATATCAGTCCGCATCAATCTTGCATCAGCTGGGGTTTGGTGGCTTGCATTTTCCACAGTCACCTGGCAAAGACTACGCTCACGCCATGCCGCCCATGAAATTCCACCAGGCGACAATCTATTGACGATTGCTTTCAAGCAACTTTCCAAAACCATGGAAATTCCGGCCAATTCGGTAGCCTTTTATCTTCTATCGCCGTTGTTGATCTTCATTTGGACACCGCTCATCACGCCTGTGATTACGAATATGATGAACAACGGGAGTCTGGATCCCGGACTGGCCATTTTGCCTGTTTTCATCCCCTTGTTCGGGCCCATTATTTTGCTGATTCGTTTCCTCCGCAACAAGATTCGCACGACACCGGAGACCTCCAAATTTTTAACTGCTTATCTTATTTACAACGACGGCATTCAGACTGTCATCGCCATAGCTTCCACATTTGCTGCCGCCCCATTGATTAGAGGTGGCCTAGAGCTTGACACGCAAGTGCTCATCTCGGTCATCTTACTTATCCAGTTCGTAGCGTTCTTCGGTGCGCTTTTCTGGGGCAAGCTCGCTAATTGGATCGGCGCCAAGCAAGCAATTATCGTCAGCCTGGTGATTTGGTCAGGTGTCGTTATCTATGCATATGGCGGCATGAAAGGCGACTCGCGCGCCACTGAATTCATGATCTTGGGCGCCATCATAGCTCTCGTTTTAGGCGGATCACAGGCCATCAGCCGCAGCTTATTCGCCCAAATGATCCCCAAGAACAAGGAAGCAGAGTTTTTCTCGATCTACGAGATCAGCGAACGCGGCACATCCTGGCTGGGAACACTGGTCTTTGGGATTGCAGTCACCATCTTTGGCAACCTGCGCATCGCCATCCTGGCGCTTATCTTCTTCTTTGTGGTAGGGTTGGCGATACTACCCTTCGTAAACACTAACAAAGCTATTGAGGATGCAAAACGAGATAGCGCTCACTGAAAAAAATAAAAATGGGCTGAGACCAAAATCTCAGCCCATTTTTTTATTACAACTTCGGCAGCACGATCGACTTCTGCCCTTGATATTTCCCCTTCTTATCCGCGTACGAGACTTCGCATTCTTCGTCCGCCTCAAAGAACAGGACCTGCGCCAG
>CAZJMZ010000376.1:0-2655 GCA_964547115.1 uncultured Anaerolinea sp.
TTTTTTATGCTGGCGAACTATCCGGCTTCCTTCAAGCGTTTGTACGCTCCCACCCACGGCGCACCAAGGCGATGATTATCGCTCACCTGCACCTTGCTGAATTTCATCGCGATCTGCGGCAGGAGCATGGCGATCGTCCCCCAGTCATCACTGAGCACGGCGGTCTTCAGTTTGGCGGCGTACTGCCCGCTCCACAGCCACTCCATGCGGAAGCGGTCGGCTTTCACCCAGTAATCGCGCTTCTCCCAGGCGGTCACCGAGGCATCGATGCCATCCGAGATGGTTTGCAGCGCGGCGGCGATAAAGGCGGCCAGGTCGCGGGTTTCAGCGGTCACATCCCGCTGTTTGGCAAGTTCACGCACACACAAGACGATGGCTTTCGAAAGCCGGGTGCGGTCTTTTCCGGCGGAATCGGGGTTGATGAGGCGGCTCAAGGGTTGCTCCAGGGAACGGCAAAAGTTGTGTACAAGCGCCGGATTATACCCGGCAATCAAGACCCGTCAACGGGGTGCAACAACATAAATCGGCAGTCGAAAAAACGAAAATTCACATACCTTGCGGTATAATTTCGCCGCCCAAGCCCCACGGGGACGTGGCGGAATTGGCAGACGCGACAGACTTAGGATCTGTTGCCGCAAGGTGTGAGGGTTCGACTCCCTCCGTCCCCACCATTCCAAATTTCCCGAATCCGTCGGCTGCATTTCCATGCCGATGAAACCAGAGAGGCAACCTTGAAAATCGAAAAGATCATTGAAGAAAACCACGAGGCGAAACTGATCGTTGAAGTGGAACCCGCCCAGATGGAGCAATACAAGCAGCGCGCCGCCCGCAAGATCTCTGAGCGCGGCAAGATCGCAGGCTTCCGCCCCGGCAAGGCCCCCTACCACATGGTGGTGCTCAACTACGGCGAACAGGCCATCATCGAGCAGGCCATCGATTTCTTCATCGATGGCGAATATTCCAACATCCTCAAAGAGGCCGATGTCAACCCCGGCGCCTCCGGTTCGTTGGAACAGGTCGAATCGCTCGACCCACCCAAGCTCATCTTCCGCGTACCGCTGGCCCCCGAAGTAAATCTCGGCGACATCCAATCGCTGCGCATGCCGTACGAGTGGTCTGCTCCTGATCAAGCCGAGGTGGACAAGGCCCTGGCCGACCTGCGCCAGATGTACGCCTCCACCGAGACCGTGGAGCGCGAAGCCCAGACCGGTGACTACGTGCTGGTGGATGTCAAATCAGAGACCACCGAACTCAACCGCACCGGGTTCGCCGCCTTCATCCGCGAAGAAGCGCGCGATACCGAATGGCCGTACAACGGCTTTTCGCATGAATTGGTCGGCTTGAAACCCGGCGATAGCAAGACCATCAAACATACCTTTCCTGAAGATTGGGAAGTGGAAGCGCTCAAGGGCAAGGATGTCGAGATGGAAGTGACGGTCAAGACCGTGCGCGGCGTGACCCTGCCCGAGTTGAACGACGAATTCGCCAAGACCGTCGGTGCCGGCGAGACCCTCGATGAACTCAAGACCGCCGTGGCCAAGGATGTGGAGAACCGCTCCAAGGCTGATTACGATGATAAATACTTCGTGGACCTGATCGAAAAGGTCAAAGAGGTCGCCACTTTCAAATATCACCAGCACTCGCTCGAGCATGAAGGCGAGCATGTGCTCGATGAACTGGGTCAGCGCCTGTCTCAACAGGGCATGGACCTCGACACCTACTTCAAAATGCGCGAAACCACCCGCGAGAAGTTCATCGAAGAGGAAGTGAAGCCGGTGGCCAAGAAACGCTTCGAGCGCTCGCTCATTCTCGATGAGATCGTCCGCACCGAGAAACTGGAAGTGGACAACAACGCGCTTGACGCTGAGTTCAACCAGACCCTGTCCTCGCTCACCATGCAGGGCATGGACCTTTCGAAGGTGCGCGGCGGCAAGAAGGGTCAGCAACAATTAGCCCAGGCCATTGCCATGGAGTCGGCGAACCGGGTACTCACCCGCCAGGCGCTGGATGTGTTGAAGTCCATTGCGACGGGTGCGTACAAGTCACCGGAGGAGCGCGCTGCCGAACAAGCCGCAGAGGCTGAAAAGGCTCCTGAAGCAGAAGCAGCAGCGGGTGAGCCTGAAGCGGGCGAAGCGTCCTGAAGTTGAAAACAGATCGTCCTGCCGAATCCCTGCAGGACGATTTTTATATTCTGCGCGAAAAGCCAGATAAAGAATTAACACAATTCCAATACAGCCTGTGTATGATTGTCCGGAATAAGGAGACAAACATGATTCCCAATTTCAAGAATGTAACCCCGTACGTGATCGAAGCGACCCAGTATGGCGAGCGGTCGATCGACGTGTTCACCCGCCTGCTCAAAGACCGCATCATCTTCCTCGGCACAGCCATTGACGACCAGGTGGCGAACGTGGTGGTGGCGCAGTTGCTGCACCTGGCACACGAAGACCCCGAAAAAGAGATCAAGATGTATATCAACTCGCCCGGCGGTGTGATCTATGCCGGTCTGGCGATCTACGACACGATGCAGATCATCCCCAACCCCATCAGTACCGTGGCCGTGGGCGTGACCGCCTCCTTCGGGACCGTGTTGCTGACCGCCGGTACGAAGGGCCGCCGCTACGCCCTGCCCAATGCCACCATCCACATGCACCA
>CAZJMZ010000377.1:0-2646 GCA_964547115.1 uncultured Anaerolinea sp.
TTGAAAACGGCTGTGCTGTATGAGGTCAATGCCCTGAAGAAAAAGAACGAGCCGATTCCTGTGGAAGATTTGGCTGCCTCCTTCCAGGCCACGGCAGTGGACATCTTGTTCAAGAAGACCATGCAAGCTGCGCGGGAGTATGGGGTGAAGGAGATCCTTGTGGCGGGCGGGGTGTCGGCGAATCGTGCCTTGCGCGATGCGTTTTATGCTCAGGATGAGTTCAAGGTGCACATCCCGGCCTTTTCGTTGTGCACCGATAACGCAGCGATGATCGCCGTGGCCGGATATTACCGCTATGCCCTGGGGCAGACCTCAGACATGGAAATGGACGTCCGGCCGACGTGGGGGTTGGCGGGATAGGATGCCAGTAAACAAGAAAACAGGTACACAAGTTCTAATGGAACTTTTGTGTACCTGTTTTTGATTCTTGGGGCCCGCTAACCGATTAAAACACCAAACCGCCTTTGGCTTGCCCGAGCCATCGGCGGCTTGATAAGGAGAATGCAACTGTCATTATATTCAGGGAGTTTAAACGAACCTGAACCAAAATTAAATGGCGGATAAGAGTTTTGAGCGGGGAAATGCCGGGGGTGGGAGGTGGCTGCTCGAAGCGTGGCCAATGCGGACGAAGCCTGAAGCGGATCTTGATTCCCTATACACGAATCTCGAGCAGGCGGTCGCGGCCGGTGAGATCCTGGTGCAGAGTGACAGCGGCGGCGGGGAAGAATTCATGGGCAAGGTTGAGGGCGGTCTGGCCGAGGGAGGCTTCGATCTCGAGCAGGAGCAGGGCCTGGGGGGCGAGGTGTTGCGGCGCGCGTTGCAGCAAATTGCGGATGAGGCGGAAGCCATCCGTGCCGCCATCGAGGGCGAGGGTGGGTTCACGGTTGAAGATTTTTAGGCCGTGCAGGGTGGCGGTGGGGATGTACGGCAGGTTGGCGCACAGGATCTCGAGATTGGACGTTTGAGGGAGCAGGTCGCATTCCATGAAATCGATCTGCTGTTCAACGCCGTGATGGGCTGCGTTGCGTTGGGCGATCTGCAAGGCCTGGGGTGAAATATCGGTGGCAAGGATGCGGACCTGTGGCAGATGTTTGGCGAGGCTGATGGCGATGGCGCCGGAGCCCGTACCGATATCAGCAATGCGGCGTAGGGCCGGGTGGTTTTGGGCCCAAATGATAGCCTTTTCGACGAGCAGTTCGGTCTCAGGGCGGGGGATCAGCACTGCGGGTGAAACTTCGAACTCCAGCCCGAAGAATTCCCAGGCGCCCAGCACATACGGGAAGGGTTCGCCATTTTGCAGGCGGGTGAGAGACTCAGTGAGTTGGGTTTGTTGTGCGGGTGTGAGCGTCAGTTCAGGGTGGGCGAGTATCCACGAGCGGGGTTTGGAAGTGAGGCGGGCGAGCAGAACCGAAGCGTCGAGGGCGGGGGTGTCGCTTAGGGGGGTGAGGCAGGTGGTGATGTAGGCAAGAAGCGGAGTGTCCATGCTTGTCGAAGAACGATGGTGGCTATTTGTTCTTGATCGCCAACAACGACAAATACTCGAACACGATGTTCGAGGCAAGAATGGCGGTGATATCGGCATGGTCGAAGGGTGGTGAGACCTCAACGAGGTCGAAGCCGATGAGGTCCAGCCCATGCAGGCCGCGGACGAGTTGCAGCAGTTGATAGCTGGTGAGGCCGCCGACTTCAGGTGTGCCGGTGCCGGGGGCGAAGGCGGGGTCGGCAGAGTCGATATCGACCGTGACGTAGACCGGGCCGCGCATGCGTTCATGAACTTCTTTGAGCACTTCTTTGACACCCTTTTCCATCACTTCGTGAATGGTGATGGTGCGGGCGCCGAGTTGTTTGGCATCGGCGTAGTCGTTCTCGCCGCTGAGTGGTCCGCGAATGCCGATCTGCACATATTCACCAGGGCGGATGAGACCCTCTTGCAGGGCATAGCGGAAGGGTGTGCCGTGACTGTAGGGTGAGCCTTCGAACTCGGCTTCCCAGGTATCGATGTGTGCATCGATGTGGACGAGAGAAACAGGGCCGTGTTTTTTGGCGTGAGCGCGCAGCAGAGGCAGCGCAATGGAATGGTCGCCGCCGAGCGTGATGAGCGTGGTGCCGGTATTGATGATCTCGCTGGCGGTGGCGGTGATGGCAGTCATGGTGTGTTCGATGGAGGTGGGAATGACCGAAACATCGCCGTAATCTACGATTCTTAATTGTTTCGCCGGAGTGACATTGAGCGTGGAGTTGTGTCCCCAGATCATGAGCGACGCTTCGCGGATCTTTCTTGGGCCGAAGCGGGTTCCCGTCCGATAGGATGTGCCGCTATCGAAAGGGACGCCCATGAGAGCCACATCCACGCCCTTCAGTTCGCGTGTGACCGGCAGGCGCATGAAAGAGGGGATGCCCATAAAGGGTTGCAGACCAGCACCGAAAGCGGGATTGTCATTCATCGTTCACTCCTGGGTTTTAAATAAAAAGGGCACAAAGCGACAGGAAAATGCGAGACCTGCCTTTGAGAGCTTTGTGCCACTGGTGGTGAAAGTGTTACTCTTCGTCTTCGATACCGGAAGCAGCGAGCCGGTCGGCTTCATCCCGGGTGGAAAGTTCTTCAATGAAATCGTCGATGGCCCCGTCCATGACGGCGGGCAGGTT
>CAZJMZ010000378.1:0-2628 GCA_964547115.1 uncultured Anaerolinea sp.
GCGAACGCGCCGAATTTGAAAACCATCTTTCAGGATGTGTCGACTGCCAGGCGGATCTGACTCTCTGGGCTTCGGTTGCCAGCGAGATCAACGCGTCAGACTCAGCCGTGCCTGCTCCCGTCCATCTGGCGGACTCTGCGCTGGAAGCGATCTACGCGCCATCGAAGTTGATGCGTGCTTTCAGAAACACGACTCAACTTTTGCGTATGCAGCTGCTTCTCATACACAACGAATTGTGGTTCGGCTCGGCGGCGTTGATGCTGATCTTCGTAGCGATGGCACTGCTTGTGGCACGGATAGAAGTGTTGTACTTCTTTGCGCCCATGGTCGCTGCTGGAATGGTCACTCTCATTTATGGTTCTGAAAACGACCCTGCCACCGAGTTGACCTTTTCAACGCCCATCTCGCCATGGAAAATTTTGCTGGCGCGGTTAACACTTGTCTCTGCATACAACGTTTTGTTGACTGGCTGTGCCACCTTGATTCTGATTCTCATTCTGCCCTTACAAAATCTGGGTGAATTCATGCTCGGCTGGCTCGCCCCCATGACCTTCCTATCGGCGCTGGCGCTGCTACTCTCATTATGGATCGGCACTGGCAATGCCATCTTTGTTTCATACACATTGTGGGCTGCACAATATGCTGCTCTGACCTCATTCTCTGAATGGTTCGCGGCAGCGGCTCCGTGGCTCGAAATGTATCGTCGGTTTTGGAAGGACCCCGCGTTGTTGTTTTTACTTGGGTTCACGTTCATCCTGTTCGCGCTCTGGTCTGTGGGACGTGAACAAGTGCAATGGCGCAGGTCTATCACAGCATAAAAACTATTTCGTCATTGCGAGCCGCGCACTTGCCTTTTGCGGCGAATCAATCTCCAAACTTGCTCACAAGATTGTTTCGTCGGGAAAAACACCCTCCTCGCAATGACGGGAATAAATAACTGGAGAATTTCCATGTCTCAATTTTTCGGCGTATTACGCCATGAATTCAATATGTCCCTTCGCCGCCCTGGCTTGTGGATTGCATTTGGCTTGTTGTTCACATTCTATACACTTACAGTAATATACCCTATCCCCGATGAAGAAAGCATTCCCATCGTCCAGAGTCAGATCTGGCAGTTTGCCGGGCAAATGACATTCACCTTCAATCTCTTCCTGCCGGTTGCGGTCGGCATCCTATCTGCCGATCGATTACAACGGGATGTGCGTCAAGGCATTCGCGAGCTGCAAGAAAGCACACCGCTTCGCCTGGCGATCTATATTCTCGGAAAATATTTCGGCGTGCTCCTGGCTTCGCTCACACCAGTCTTGATCTGGCTATGGGTCGTAACGGGCTTGTTCATCGGTTTTGGCAATGCACCCATCAGCATATTTTATACAATGACACTGGCTTTCTTTGCCATCATGGTGCCTGCCTTTGCCTTTGTGACCGCATTCTCGTTGGCATGTCCGTTGGTGATGCCATTACGCGTGTATCAAATTTTGTTCACAGGTTATTGGTTCTGGGGCAATTACATCAGTCCGGAAATGTTCCCAACCTTGAATGGAACCTTGCTCACAGCCAGTGGGCTCTTCGCCTTGCAGGGATATTTCCTTGGCTTCATGGGTAGCACAGAAGAACTCACCTACACTGCGAACGAAGCCACGTTAAATCTGCTTGTGCTGGGCATTTCGATTGCAGCCGTGTTATTCACCCTCCATCAATATCTGCAATGGCATGCGCGCCGCGCATAGGAATTCAGCATGAAACGATTTTCTCTGAAATACACCCTGCTCACCTATCGCCTCGACCAGCTTTGGTTCCCATTGGCATTCTGGGCATTCTTTGTCCTGCTCACTTTACTCCTGGGGGAAGAGTCTCAGAACTCCAATATTGCCCGTGCCTATATCGGGGTTGCCATTCCACTGATCGGCGGTGTGATGTCTGCGTATGCCATTCTGGATGACCCAGCACTTGAATTGCGCTTTGCAACACCCATCCGCGCTGCACAGATCTTGTTCGAACGTACCTCATTGATCTTTATCATTCAAGCCATATGTGCGTTCGCCTTCATTGCATTTGCCCTACTCATCGGCGTGGACTTTTCTCCACTGGGCAATGTCCTACATCTGCATCTCGCCTGGATCGTCCCCACTGTGGCAATGATCGCCCTCGGAACCTTCGGCGCCATCCTCGGCACGCAGACCATGATCGGCTCGTTTCTCGTAGGGCTGGTCTGGATCGTGCAGATCATCATCCGCGACAATATGACGGTCAACAACTGGAAGTATGCCTATATCTTCATGGGCATCCTCGACCCTGAACATCCCGACCTTATCGGAAACCAACTGGCTCTCTTCGCCCTGTCAGCCGCTTTTCTTTTCATTGCCTGGCTGTTGCTGCATCGGCAGGAACGTTATATCTAAAAGGACAACCTCATGATTCAAATTACCAACCTCACCAAAACTTACGGCGCTGGAAACAAAACTGTCCATGCTCTCAACGGTGTAGACTTGCAGATCAACTCTGGCATGTTCGGCTTGCTCGGTCCGAACGGCGCGGGCAAGACCACCTTCATGCGCATCCTCGCGGGCATCGTCAACCCCAGTGGCGGCTCCATCCGCGTGGACGGGCACGACCTCACCACTGAAG
>CAZJMZ010000379.1:0-2606 GCA_964547115.1 uncultured Anaerolinea sp.
AACTGCGGCTCATGCAATGTCATTCTCGATGGCGTGCTGGTCAATTCCTGTTTGGTGTTGGCTGTTGAAACGCAGGGACGCTCCGTCACCACCATCGAAGGTATCGCCACTGCTAAGGGGCTGCACCCCCTGCAAAAGAAATTCGTCGAGCACGCCGCCCTGCAATGCGGCTTCTGCACCCCAGGCTTTATCGTCGCCAGCAAAGCCCTGCTCGATCACAACCCCCACCCCACCGAACAGGAAGTCCGTGCGTGGCTGGCGGGGAATTTGTGTCGGTGTACTGGGTATGACCGAATCGTCAAAGCTGTGTTGGATGCGGCGGGCAGCTAAAACAGCATGTCACTCTGAGGGAGCGGGTTTTGCGACCGACACTTGCACCTGGCGCAAGTGCAGGTGAGAGTCTCGCACAGTAGTGGTAGAGACCCTTCGCTTCGCTCAGAGTGACATAACAAGGAGCAACACATGGCAACTTTAGATAAACCAACAGAATATAAAGTCGTCGGCACTTCCCCACTGCGGCATGATGGCACGGATAAGGTCACGGGCAGGGCCACCTACGGCGCGGATATTCGTCTGCCGGGGATGCTGTATGGCGCGGTGTTGCGCAGTCCGCATGCACATGCGAAGATTCTTTCGATCGATACGAGCGCTGCCAAAAAATTATCCGGCGTTCATGCGGTCATCACAGCCAACGACTTCCCTGATCTCGAAAGCAAGATCGTCGAGTTGGGCGAAGGGTTTGTGAACCGTAAATATCAGAGCAACAATATTCTCGCGCGTGACAAAGTCCTTTATTTCGGGCACGCAGTCGCCGCGGTTGCAGCGACCAGCCTCCACGTCGCGCAGGAGGCGTTGTCTTTGATCAGAGTTGAGTATGAGGTGTTGACTCCGGTTTTGGATGTGAGAAAGGCGGTCGAGTCGGAGAGTCCGATCTTGCTTGACGATTTACGCACCGATGAGTTTGGCAAGAAAGGCGACTCACCCACCAACATCGCCTGGCATGGACACAACGAAACCGGCGACATCGCCAAAGGCTTCGCCGAAGCAAAGTTTATCGTGGAGCGCGAGTTCACCACGAAGATGGTGCATCAGGGGTATATCGAGCCGCAGAACGGCACGGCGCAATACAACCCCGATGGGCAGATCACGGTGTGGTGTAGCACGCAAGACCCGTTCGGCGTGCGGCAACAGATTGCCGAGATTCTCGAAGAGCCGCTTTCGAATGTGCGCGTGATCCCGATGGAAATTGGCGGCGGCTTCGGCGGCAAGATCGGTGTGTACCTTGAACCGCTGGCGGTTTTGCTTTCAAAGAAAAGCGGCTACCGCCCCGTGAAGTTGACCATGAGCCGCACAGAGGTGTTGACCTCCACCGGACCGACATCCGGCTCGTACATCAAGATCAAGATGGGCGCAGATGCTGCTGGCAAGATCACCGCTGTCGAAGCGAAGTTGTTGTATGAAGCGGGAGCGTATCCGGGTTCGCCCGTGGGCGGCGGCATGGAAGTGATGCTTGCGCCGTATCGCATCGAAAACGGAATCGTGGATGGCTACGATGTGGTCGTCAACAAACCGCGCACCGCGGCGTATCGCGCGCCCGGCGGAACCAACGCGGCCTTCGCGGCAGAGACTGTGATCGACGAACTCGCCGAAAAACTCGGCATCGACCCCGTTGAATTTCGATTGATGAACGGAGTCAAAGAAGGTGACCGGCGCATTGACGGCGCAAAGTACCAACGCATTGCCTATCTGGAAACACTTGAGGCGGTGAAAAATTCTCCGCATTACAACACGCCTCTTTCTGGACCTAACAAAGGGCGTGGTGTTGCCACGGGCTTTTGGTTTAACTATGGCGGGAAGTCGTCGGCCTCGGCCAGCGTGAACAATGACGGGACGGTGAGCCTGCTCGAGGGCTCGGTGGATATCGGCGGCTCGCGCACCTCCATCTCGATGCAACTGGCAGAGACGCTTGGCATCTCGGCTGAAGATGTGCGCCCCATCATCGGCGACACCAATTCCATCGGCTACACCGAAGGGACGTATGGCAGTCGCACAACGTTTGCGACCGGCTGGGCGGCCTACGAGACCGCGAAAAATCTGATCGAGAAGTTGAAGGAACGCGCGGCGATTCTGTGGGAAGTGGGAACAGATGCGGTCACGTTTGAAAACGGCGTCTTTTCAGCGGGCGATAAATCACTGACCTTCAAAGGTCTCGCCGAAAAACTCGATGAGACCGGCGGCCCCGTCATTGCCAGCGCGGCGGTCCAACCGAAGGGCTACGTCCCTGCTTTTGCGGCGCACATCGTAGATGTGGAAGTTGACCCCGACACAGGCAAAGTTCAAATTCTGCGCTACACCGCCGTGCAAGATGTGGGCAAGGCCATCTTCCCGCCGTATGTGGAGAGTCAGATTCAGGGCGGGGTCGCGCAAGGCGTGGGCTGGGCCTTGAACGAAGAATATCTCTACGATGAGCAGGGGCGTTTGGTCAATGCCAGCCTGCTGGATTACCGCATGCCCGTCGCATTGGACTTGCCGATGATCGATACGATCCTTGTTGAAGTACCGAATCTCGGTCACCCCTTTGGAGCAAAGGGCGTCGGCGAAGTGCC
>CAZJMZ010000380.1:0-2589 GCA_964547115.1 uncultured Anaerolinea sp.
GGATGATGCCTTCGCGGTCGATGAAGAACGAAGAGGGCAAAGAACGCAATTGATAGGCCCGAGCCATCTCACCGTTGGGCTCGAGCAGGATCGGGAAAGTAAGCTGATATTTTTCCACGAACGGGGCAATATCGGCGAACGAGTCCTGGTAGGTCATGTCCACGGCCAGCACGGTAAAGCCCTGCGCTTTGTATTCCTGATAGACCTGTTCAATGGCGGGCATTTCCGCGCGGCAGGGCGGGCACCACGTGGCCCACAGGTTGACCAACACCGCCTGCCCGCGCAGGTCTGAGAGCCTCACGGTCTCGCCGGTGATGGTCTGCAGTTCGAAATCAGGTGCAAGAAAACCCTGCTGTGGCGCAGGGATGCGGCCCGCCGTGGAAGTGCCCACCCGATCGGCGCTGGCGAAGATCCACGCCAGGCCGAGGAGCAGGATCGCAATATGTGTAATGCGGCGGTAGGTTGGGGTCATTGTTTGGAAATACCTGGTGGTTTCGATACGGGTTTCGCTGCCGCTCAACCCTACTCAACCACCGGGACAAAACTCTCACGCAGGTGAAAATCAGCTTGCGGCCCGGGGTGCGCGAGCGCCCAGAACGATTCATGACCGTTCACGGTGTGGATGACGGCCGTGATGCCGATATCGAGACGAGCCTCCTGTGGCAGAATGGGACTCAAGTCTGCGTTCGCGACGACCGAAAGGCCTGCTTCGGTTTTCTGGAAGTTGAATTCCGGCTGAGTCATGGACTTCTCCTCCCGCATATTCACCTGCCGATACGCATCCATGGCATAGATGTTCCAATGGCCTGCAGGCGAGAGATTGAATTCCCAGTAGCGCGGTTCGCCTTGCGGGGCGAGGAAGAACTCAAAGCAGGTGGTCTTCCACAGGTCGTGCTGGCGCGCGGGCGTCACGGCAGGCTCCGGCATGAACACTGCCTGCACCTCACCCGTCACCACATAGCGGATGGAGAAGCGCGGCCCCGTCTGCTCGACCGCGCCGCTGATTTCCAAATTCGGTAGACGGAGTGCAGGGTACGGGGTCAATTTGAAAGATAACACCGGTTTACTTTCCACTTTCTATTTTGCCACGACCATCTTCTCGATGATGTTGCGGATCTCCCCTTCATGTGCCTCGATCGACTCGGTCAACTTGAACTGCACCAGCGCTCGGTGCAGGTTGTGTCCCGGGTACTTGACCTTGAAGTACACATCCCCGGCCAGATGGTCGGTGAAGAAGCGCAGCCCCAACTCGAAGGCGATCAGTCGAATCGAGTTGAAGATGTGGGCGTAATCGGCCGCGGTCAGAAAGGCCTGGGCCTGGGTGAGGTAGCCCTCCAGGATCGCTGAACCAATTTCGGG
Organism: uncultured Anaerolinea sp.; assembly: GCA_964547115.1. Taxonomy (GTDB): domain Bacteria; phylum Chloroflexota; class Anaerolineae; order Anaerolineales; family Villigracilaceae; genus Defluviilinea. The sequence continues at coordinate 1,360 of CAZJMZ010000380.1, forward strand.
GTCGAAGTGAACCGCTTCCCAGTCCGGGGCATCTTCACCCAGCGGGTTGCAGCCCGAGCGCAGGCAGTCGCCGATGTCGTAATGCACCAGTCCCGGTTTGACCGTGTCGAGGTCCACGATGCTGATGGCCTTGCCGGTCTCACTGTGGATCATCACGTTGTTGACCTTGGGGTCGCCATGAATGGGGCGCAGCGGCAGGCCGGCATGCTCGAGCGTGTGGGCAAAAGCGCGGCGTTCCTCCACGAAGCGCAGGCCGTGTTTGACCTCCGGCGATGTGTGCGTGCCGTTCTGCGAGAAGACGCGGTCGTACTGTGCCAGATAGCGCGGGGTGATGTGAAAGCCTTCGAGGGTATCGGCCAGCGACTCGATGGGCAGGTCGCTGATCAGGTTCTGAAAGGTGCCGAGCGCGTGACCCACTTCGCGGGCGTGGTCAAGGTCGGTGATGGTGTCGAACGATTGCGAATCCCGAATGAAACTGATGGCACGCCAGAAGCCGCCCTCTTCATCGATGAAAAAGTCGTTGCCATCGCGGGCGGCGATCACATGCGGCGCGTCCCAGGCATGCCCTTCGGCCTGCACCCGGCGGTGCACATGTTCGGTGAAGGCCCGCATGTTCTGCATGATGAGGTGTGGCTTGGTGAAGACGTGCGTGTTGATGCGTTGCAGCACGAACTTGTCTGCGGTGTTGCGCGTGACGATGTAGGTGTCGTTGATATTGCCGTTGCCGAACTCCTTCACTGCGGTGATATCCCCTTGGGGTGTGAATTGTTCAGCGATATGGGTGAGATTTTTCAAAGAAGCGCCTCTTGGATTCTGGTGCGAGATGGTTGCTGCCCTGTGGTTTCCGGGGCAAACCATCGCCGCTCTCAGTTTGAATGCCGGAATTATACCGCCCTCATCGGATGGTAAAATGGGGGCATCTCATTGAACAGGTTACAACATGACAGACGACACATTCGACAAGCTCAGTGCAAGCCTTCAACTTCGTGCCATCAACACCCTGCGCTTCCTCTCGGCCGATGCCGTTCAGCAAGCCAACTCGGGTCACCCCGGTTTGCCGATGGGTGCCGCGGCCATGGCCTACACCATCTGGACCCGCCACCTGCGCCACAATCCCCGCAACCCCAAGTGGATGGGACGTGACCGCTTCATCCTTTCGGGTGGGCATGGCTCAGCGCTCCTTTATTCGTTACTGCATCTGACAGGCTACGACCTCAGCCTCGATGACCT
>CAZJMZ010000381.1:0-2570 GCA_964547115.1 uncultured Anaerolinea sp.
TGATGTTCTTTGCCGTTCGATTTTCCGTTCCCGATCAGGCGCGTGCCCGGGTGCGACGGGTTGAAGGTGTTGCAGATGCGCAGCCCAATGCCCGCATCCACCACCGGGCGGATCGTCTTCGGGTGCAGCACTTTCGCGCCGTAATAGGCCAACTCGGCGATCTCACTATAACTGATCTCAGGCAGCGTGACCGCCTCTTTCACGATGCGCGGGTCGGTGGTCATCACCCCGTCCACATCGGTCCAGATCCACACATCGTCGGCGGGCAACACCTTGCCAATGATCGCCGCCGAATAATCCGAGCCGCCGCGCCCGAGCGTGGTGATGGCGCCTTCGGGGGTCGCGCCGATGAAACCGGTTGTAATGGGGATGATGCCTTTGTCCATCAGTGGGTTCAAGACCGCCCTGGTCTTCTCTGTCGTGACTTTGAAATCAGGATGTGCATTCTGGAAGTGAGCGTTCGTGACGACGAATTCAGTTGATTCGATCGCCTGAGCCTGAATCCCCGCCGAAGCTACCACCGCCGCCAGCAACCGGACGCTCATCCGCTCGCCGAGCGAGGCTACGGTATCGAGCGCACGCGGGCTGGCTTCACCGAGCACGGCGATGGCTTTGCACAGGTCCACCAATGATTGGATGAGGGCTTCGATCTCCGCTTTGACCGCCTCTCGTTCCGCTTCATTCTGGACGAGAACCTGCAACGCTTCGAAGTGCTTTTGTCTCAGCGTGGATTCGGTCTGGGGCAAAGCCTCCACTTTCCCGTGCGAAGCGGAGGCGGCTGAGTCCAATAGCAGGTTCGTCACGCCCGACATGGCCGAGGTCACCACGACGACCCTATCCCAGTCCTGTTTCGCATCCCGAATGATTTGAATCGCATTCTTCAACGCATCCACCGACCCGACGGATGTGCCTCCGAATTTCATGACGAGCGTTTTTGACATGATGGCTCCTTGTCCTGCCTGCTCCAGTTGGGAGGGCAGGGGGTGAGGTAACAAAAACGCCCCGCGTTGTCCGCGAGGCGTTGTGTGTTTCGATAACCAGGGTTCGGTTACTTCTGACCAAGCACAAACACCTCGCGGTTGTTACCGGAGGTAGTGGTCATGGTCATGGTACCTAAGCCGTGCTTGTGCATATTGGGCGGTATTCTATGTGAGCCATGAGATTGTGTCAAGGGATGAGAAATGATATTACCCAAACGGGTACTCTTTCGCAGTGAGTTTTTTGAAAACCATTGACTCATTTCAAGTCGGTAGTAGAATTGCGCCCAATATGTTCACCGTGTTTGCCATGCCGCGTAGCCGTCGTCCGAAGCCTGCTTCTTTCGAGAAGGTCGGGTCGTTTTTGTTTGGATGATGGAATAACGAGCACGCGAACACACACACTAATCCACCCAAACAGCCCTCCTTCTCGGAGGGCTGTTTTTATTTTCCATCACCCCGCTCTCTCAGCCGAGAGACAGGGCAAACATACAAGGAGTAATGCATGAGTCCGAAACCGAAGCCGCAAGTAAAGAAAGTCGTCCTCGCCTATTCAGGCGGTTTGGACACGTCTGTGATCGTGCCGTGGTTGAAGGAGAACTATGGCTGTGAAGTGGTCTGTTTTTGTGCTGATGTGGGGCAGGGCGATGAAGACCTGGCGGGGTTGGAGCAGAAAGCCCTGAAGAGTGGGGCGAGCGAGTTCGTCATCCATGACATGAAGGAAGAGTTCGTCAGCGAATATCTTTTTCCAATGCTTAAAGCGGGGGCGGTTTATGAACACAAGTATTTATTGGGCACCTCTGTGGCCCGTCCTTTGATCGCCAAACACCTGGTGGAAGTGGCGCACGCCACCGGGGCCGATGCCATTGCCCACGGCGCCACCGGCAAAGGCAACGACCAGGTGCGCTTCGAACTGACCGTGATGGCGCTCGACCCGCGCCTCAAGATCATCGCTCCGTGGCGCGAGTGGGATATCCGCTCACGGGAGGATGCCATTGCCTATGCTGCCAAACACAATGTGCCGGTGACCGCCACCATCAAATCCATTTATTCCCGCGATTCGAATCTCTGGCATATGTCGCATGAGGGCGGCCTGCTCGAAGACCCGTGGAACGAGCCCGAAGAAGTGATGTACCAGATGTCCACTTCGCCTGAGAGCGCCCCTGAACAGCCCGAATATGTGGAGATCGAGTTCGAGAGCGGCAACCCGGTGGCCGTCAACGGCGAGAGGATGTCGCCGGCCAAGATCGTTTCCACGCTCAATGCCATTGGTGGCAACCACGGCATCGGCCGCGTGGACCTGGTGGAGAATCGCCTGGTGGGCATGAAGTCGCACGGTGTGTACGAAACCCCCGGCGGCACGATCCTGCTCTATGCTCATCGCGAACTCGAATCGCTCATCCTTGACCGTGAGACCCTGCACTACAAACAGGTCGTAGCCGTCAAATACTCCGAACTCACCTACAACGGTCTGTGGTTCACGCCGCTGCGCGAAGCGCTGGATGCCTTCGTCAACGCCACCCAGGGACCGGTCACGGGCACTGTGCGCCTCAAGCTCTATAAAGGCAACATCATCAGCGCCGGTCGCAAATC
>CAZJMZ010000382.1:0-2557 GCA_964547115.1 uncultured Anaerolinea sp.
GCGGTTCATGGCTTGCCCAAGCCTTGAGGGGTCTTTGTCGGGATCCGTCGGCTTCGATCAAGAGGGGGAGTCCGTGCTGAGTGCAAAACTCATGCAGCCATCCCAGCAGTTCCGGTTCGAGTGGTGCGGCCCGGCCATTATCAAAACCGCCGGTGACAAGAGTGATGCCTGAGGGAATGGTGTCCAATTCCTGCAACGCGTCTGTCGTATGGGCGATGATGTGCCGGTCGGCCATGCTGGTCTGCCAGGCCCCCAAATGCGAAGAGGCCGAAACGACCACAGCCGAATCCGCTGCCAGTTCGCGGGCCAGTTGGAACATGGCCGAGGTCTTGCCACCAGAACCGGCAAAGGCGATCGTTGGGATTCGCTTAACACGTAAAGCCTTTCGCAAGGTCAACGACATGAGGCGATTATACATCTTCAATCGGGCGCGTCTCTAAGGTATAATTGCGTCGCCGCGCACTTCATGCGCGAGTGACATGACTTAAGGCATCGGAATGGCAAGCGACTCCTACACATCAAGCACCTACTGGGAAACTCTACAGATTACCCGACAAGACGTCGAATACCTGCATACCTATCTGTTCGAAAACGAAACCCCGCTCACATCGCATGAGTTGGTTGCGATCTTTGTTACCGAACGCGTTCGTGCAGAACGACTGGCCGAACAGAACCGCCGCCAGGCGGGCGGCCGGCAGTATTTCCCCAAAGAAACCTATCAAGCGGGCGAAAACATCGTTATCCCCGCCCTGAATTGGAAGCACGGCAAAGTGGCCGCCACCCGCGCCGGACAAAACCCTGAGATCGGCGCCTTTGACGTGCTCACGGTCGAGTTTGAAGACGGCTCCCAGCGCCTGTTCGCCGCGAACCTGGCGCAGCATGCCCTCAACGACCAGCCTGCCTCTGTGGAAGAGGCCGGGTTCGACGCTGACATCATTCTCAAAGAGCATGGCGGGTCTTTGGAAAAGAAACTCGAGCAGGCCTTTGCCGCCGAAGGTGAAGTGGTGCGCATTGCCGGGCGTTGGTTCCCGCGGGCCCTGCTGATCGATGTCAATGTAGGCCACCTCAATTTGGCAGAAGCAGTTCTGGATATGTCCGGAGGCGAGCCGCTTCCCACTTCTGCGTTGTTGAAAGAGGTCGCGCTCCCGGAGGGAGTCAATCCCAAGCTGGCGGAGTTCTCTTTGAATTACGCTTTGCAGGAGGATGACCGTTTCGATGAAGTGGGCCCGGCCGGGCAGGTGCTGTGGTGTTTGCGCCGCCTTGAGCCTGAGACCGTGCGTGAAGTGCCTGCGGTGTTGCGTTACAACGATATGGAGTATGACCGGGCTGCGCTCACACCTCAAATGGTGGCGCTCGAACAGCAGCTCGATGACGAATTGACCCCCGCTGATTTTGACAGCCAGAGCGATGCCAAGGATGCGACGATCTCGTTGATCTTCCCGCATTTGCGTGCGGGCACCCTGCCGCTTTCGCCGCGGGTCAGCCCGTTGTTCCCCACCGCCTACGAATCGCCCCGCGTGCGCTTCACGCTGGTGGACGGCAAGACCAAACAAAAGATGCCTGGCTGGGTGGTGCGTGATTTTGGATATGTCTATGGCTTGCGCGAGTGGTACAAGGCCAACGATTTGATCCCTGGCAGTAATGTGATCATCAAACGCAGCCCCATCCCGGGTGAAGTGATCATTGAAGCGCAAGCCTATCGGGCCAAGGACTGGGTGCGCACGGCCATTATCGGTGCAGATGGCGGTATCGTTTTTGCCATGCTCAAGCAGTCCATTTCCGCCGCCTTCAATGACCGCATGGTTTTCGCGATCCCCTCTCCCGAGGCTGTGGATCAGCTGTGGAAGCAGGATACCAAACGGCCGTTCGAACAGCTGGTGCTGAACATGATCCGTGAATTGTCCAAACTGACCCCGCAAGGGCATGTCCATGCGCAGGAGTTGTACTCTGCCATCAATATTGTCCGCCGTATTCCGCCTGCCCCGTTGTTCGCGTTGCTGGCGTCGAAACCCGAGATCACGCACGTGGGCGATCTCCATTTCCGATTGAACGACTAGGAGAGCAAACCGTGGAAGGCAAACGTCCCAGCCTTGTAAAACCCAGTGTCAACACGCCATTTCATATCGACTTTGAGTGGTGGCAGAAGAGCGAGCGTGATTGGCATGTCTATTTGCGTTCTTTACTGTGCGCCGAACATCAGGAGGCCTTCGCCAACCTGGAAGAGGGTCAATCCATCGATTGGGTGGACCCCGTCACCGCCGAAGTGAAGCCAGTGGAAGGTGTGCAGAACGCCCTGATGACACATTGTGTCAAACAACCCGATTTTCTCACTCACCAGACTGCGTTGGTGGAAGCCGTTTTCCGCTTATTCCTTTCGAACGGCAACGCACCCATGTCTTCTGTGGACCTGGGTGCGCGCCTGAACCGCCCGGCTGAGACCATTCTCAGAACGCTGGCCGGCCCGCGGGTGTACAAGGGGATTCGGCCGTACCATTCGTAGTGTGTCTTTGCACTGGGGTTGAATTTGCGCAATCGGCTGGGAAGTACTACAATCAAA
>CAZJMZ010000383.1:0-2552 GCA_964547115.1 uncultured Anaerolinea sp.
GAGACCTGCCCCTTATGCGATTCGACCTTGTCCGTGCGGCGGGTGTAGAGGATGTGCCACTCGTTATGCTCCCAGATCAGGGGTACCAACACGGCCGCGCATTTGAGGCGTGTTTCTTCGTTCAAGTCGATCTCGGCGTAGCCATCGGAAGATGGACCGGCTTCGGCCAGGGCAGCTTGCAAGCGAGAGACAATAAATTCTTCGGTTAAGGAGATCATGGAGGGGTAAATGATAAATTATGAAAGATAAAGGATATTGATCGGCTTACCTGATCTACTCGTTCACTGATCTTCCCTGACTGGGCTGCCACAGTAACCGCATTCAGCGGTGACTTCGTCCAACCATTCGATCTCATCGGGCCGCAGCGCTGCACCGCAGTGTGGGCAGTGGGTCGGCAGGATGGGATGCTGGGCTGCTGGTGCAGTGGATGCTGGAAGAGTACCGGTATTGCCGAGCAGCGCTTCGACTTGTGCAGCTTCGGCCGTGAGACCGCGTTCTTTTAATTCGACCAGGGTGCGTTGACCGGCAGTCTGCAAACGGTGAAATTGTTTACGCTGAGCGAAGAGTTCCAGCCCGCGCAGGAGGGATGGCATGGCTAGTTTGGTTTGCCCGGCGAACAGGCGGGCCCGCCCGGCTTGCAAGTGGAAGACTGGCGCGCGCGGTCCGCCGCGGGCATCGGCTGTCTGGGCGATCTGCTCAAACAGTTCGGCGGCGCGTCCGTACTCACCTTTGTCGAATACGAAATTTGCCTCCTGCAAGATCGGCGGGACTTCCTGGGCTAGGGTCTTGCGAACATTTCGGCGGAACATGCGGCGCATGAGTATCTCCTTGTGATTTATGCCCCAACCTCTTCCGCCAATTCCCGTCCGCGCGGATCCTCACTGGGTTCGATGCGGCGGGCAAAGACGAGAAAGCCGGTGTGTGCCACCATGCGGTCGGTAGGGCGGATCTTGCTGGGTTCGGGTTGGTAGAAGCGCAGGAGCAGTTCGCAGACTTCGATGAAGGCGAATTTTTCACGGCGCAGGGCGTGCAAAGTTTTTTCGACCTGGTTGAAGGTGGGGATCAGGCAGCACAAGTACCCGCCGGGTTTGAGCGCGGCACGCACCTGGACGGCGTAATCATAGGGATTCGGCACATCGAGGAAGAAGGAGTCGGCGTCCGTTTCGTCGAAGCCTTGTTCGATGTTGCGCAGCTTGAAGTCCACGCGTGAGGCGAGACCAAAGCGATTGAGATTCTTGCGGGCGAGGTTTTGTGTATCCGGTTTGTGTTCGTACGAGTAGATGCGTCCCTCGGCACCGACGGCGTAGGCCAGGGCGGTGGTCATTGAGCCGGAGCCGGTGCCTGCCTCCAGCACGCGGTGCCCGGGACCGATGCCCATGGTGATGAGAATGAAGCCGATGTCTTTTGGGTACATGATCTGCGTGGTGCGCGGCAGTTCATTGATGAGATCGGCGAGCGAGGGTTGCAGAAGAAAGAACGGCGAACCGTTGTGGCTGAAGACCTGTGAGCCCCAGGGCTTGCCGATGAGATCATCGAATTTCAACACGCCGCGATGCGTGCCAAATTCAGCCCCGGCCTGCAGGGTGACGATGAAATGCTTGTGGCGCAGGCCCACCAGTTGGGCAAGGTCGCCGTCGCGGGCGTGGGAGGAAGTGGTGGTAATGGACATGTGTGTATTGTACCCGGTACAGAGGCTGCTTATCGTTCTTCGATCGTGATGCTGATGAGTCGATCGCCCGGCGCTGCGGTGACGCCGGGTTGTATATCGCGCGGCGTGAGCGCCTTGAGCACATCCAGGCCTTGCAGCACCTGACCAAAGATGGTGTATTGACCGTTGAATGTGGGGGCCGGGCCGGTGGTGATGAAGAACTGGCTGCCGCTGGTATCAGGCCCGGAGTTGACCATGGCCACCATGCCCGGTCTGTCAAAGGTCAGTTCGGGCACGATCTCGGTGATGACGTAGTAGCCGGGATTGCCTTTGCCTGAGCCACTGGGGTCGCCGGTCTGTGCATAGACATTGGGGATGACGCGGTGAAAGGTGATGGCATCGTACCAGCCGTTGCGCGCCAGGAACAGGAATGAGTTGACCGTCACTGGCGCTTTGTCGGCGAAAAGTTCAAGCACGATATCACCCTTTTCGGTCTTGAGCGTGGCGATGTATTGCTTTTGCGGGTCCACGGTCATAGGCGGGCAGGATGTATATTGCCGTTCGCCAAGGATGATGAGTTGGGCAATGGCGTTCAGGCTGCTGTAGTCACGCGGTCCTTGATATTGCTCGCCATTGATGACCACCACCGGCGTGCCTGGCAGGCCAATGCGCGTGCCGTCATCCCATGCCTTTTGGACTTTAGTGATGATATCCTCCCGTGCATAATCGGACTTGAACTGCTCGACGTTCAATTCCAAAGCCGGTAGCTGGTCGACGATCCATTGTTTAAAGTCATCCACTGACAGGTTGATCCAGGCGGGTTGTTGGGCAAAGAGCAGGTCGTGCATTTGCCAGAACTTGCCCTGTTCAGCGGCGGCTTCGGCGGCCAGCGCAGCATAAGCGG
>CAZJMZ010000384.1:0-2550 GCA_964547115.1 uncultured Anaerolinea sp.
CTCAAGGAGTGCAACATGAAACGCCCCGTTCTTTTTATTTTGATAACCCTGCTTTCTGTTTTGATGCTCACATCCTGTGGAGGCAGTACCACCCTCCGGTACAGCATTACCGGCACGTCGGAGGAGGCAGTTGTGCGCCTGATGAATGGTAACGGGGAGATCCTGGCGGAACAAACGGTGAAGCCGCCTTTCGAAGTGGAGTTCAAGGCAGGGAATTCTTTCCAGTTCCAGGTCTACGTCACCAATGTCTCGGGGCAGGGGACCATCCAATGTGAGGTCTTTGCCGATGACCGTTCGCTGGGCGATGCGTCGGGAAACGTATTTGCCGGTTGCGAGGGACGCTATGAAAAGCAGGGCAGCGAGACGCAGATCCGTTTTACATCCCACGAAAATATCATCCCGGATGATTACAAGGCCCCCGCCATCAAAGCGCCTGCGGGTGTGAACGGCATGTTTTTGTTTGCAGGCGACCAAAAATCGGCGGAGAGGCGCGACTTCTACATTTATGACCCTGCCGTGGGCGGCGAACCGATTCGCCTGACGGATGGGCTGGGGCGGAGTTCATCCTGCCCGCGTCTTTCCCCCGATGGCACCCAACTGGTATTCGTCTATGGCGGCTCGGTTTTTGACCTGTTCCTGCTCGACCTCAAGAGCGGCGGACTCACCAACCTGACGAATGATGCCAAGCAGGCCATTGAAGGTTTTTGCGCAGACTGGTCGCCGGATGGCAGCCAGATCATTTATGGCGCAGCCATTGATCGCATCCAACAAATTTTTGCGATCCGCACAGATGGTTCGGGCTTGACCCAACTTACAACCAACACGAACAGTAAAGTAGACTATCAAAACCCTGTCTTTTCGCCGGATGGCGGGCAGATCGCATTCATTGGCGGCACGCTGACCAGAAATGTCTATCGCATGAATGCCGACGGCTCGGCCTTCGATCTATTCTGGCAACCTGAGCAGAGCGTGCGCGACTTCCACTGGTCGCCGGACGGCACCAGGATCGTATATGCCTGTTCCGACGCCACTGGTGAAGGAGTCTGTCTGATGAACAGCGACGGCAGCGAGGCCGCCAGAATAACGGACAATTCCCTTGAGCGGGTTTACTACACCGACTGGTCTCCGGACGGGGCTAAGATCGCCTTCATCGCCAAAAAGGATGGCGAAACCAATCTCTTCGTCATCAATCCTGACGGAACCGAACTCTTGCAGATCACCCACCTGCAGGGCATCGATCCACACTGGGTTTCATGGGTTCCCTCTGCGGATATGCCGAACGAACCGTTTTCCGTTGAGATTGGAACGAAATAAAAAGACAGCCCGGTTATGTGCCGGGCTGTTTGCCAGCACAACTGCTCTGTTGTAATCCACGCACCCATGTATGGTACTTTCCCTCTTGCGTTCCAATCGGGCAAACTGTATAATTTTCACCATTCAGAAGTAGTACGCGTGAAGCGACCTGATAGAGAAGGAGATGCACGGTGGAAGTCTCCGCAGGGAAACAACGCTGAAGTCGTCTGAAGTCACTGCCGAAGAAATTTAGCTGACAGCGTTTGGCAAAGAGTAGACCGGCACGGGCTTGCCCGTTACAGCAAAGGCTGATGATTGTCAGCTATAGAGTGCGTTGACCCTTGCCGGGTCGGCGAATTGAGGTGGTACCGCGACACGCCTGTCGTCCTCAAGTGGACACGGCGTGTTTTTGTTTAACATGACTACCTACTTTATCACCGGCGGCCTGGGTTTCCTTGGGCAATATATCGTGCAGGCGGTGCATGGGCATGACCCTGCGGCCGAATTGCGCGTGTTGGTGCGCACCCGGCGCCGCACCCATTTGCAGGTCGAAGCTCTGGACCGCATCCATTGGGTGCAGGGTGAACTGACCGACCCCGCTTCTTTTGCCGGTCAACTGGCTGGTGTCGATACGGTCATTCATAATGCGGCGCTGGTCTCGTTCGACCCGGCCGATGCCGAAGCGGTGATCCGCTCGAATGTGGAAGGCACGCGCAATCTGTTGCAAGCTGCGCTGCAGGCCGGGTGCCGCAACTTCATCTTCATCAGTTCCATCTCGGCCATGGATTACCGTCCGCCGATCACCGATGAGAGCATGGTGCCAGACCTGGAATGGAAGCGCCGCAAGGATGTCTACGGCTACAGTAAGCTGGTCAGCGAGGCTGAGCTGCAGGCGGTCAAGGATCAAATGCGCGTCATCATTCTCAACCCGAGCGTGATCCTCGGGCCCGGCTCGCAGGAATCCAACCGCATCGCCGCCACGTTGCGTTATTTGCCGGTGGTGCCGATGATGTCGTACATCAACAGTTTCGTGGATGTGCGCGACGTGGCACAGGCGGTGGTGCTGGCGCTGACCCGCGGCGTGAGCGGTGAACGGTATATCGTCACCGGCACGAACATCAACATGCTTGAGTTCGTCCGCACGGTGATGAAGGTGATGAAGAAACAGGCGTGGGTCCTGCCGTTGAGCAGGAGCAGCCTCGGTTGGGCTGATGCGGTTTTATCCGGTTTGAGGCGTCTTGGCCTGGTGCCGGGTGT
>CAZJMZ010000385.1:0-2536 GCA_964547115.1 uncultured Anaerolinea sp.
ACCTCATTCTGGAGATCTTGTATCTTGGGGCTTCCCGTTGGGGCATGATCGAAGCACGAGAGGTGAGCGAGAACAAGAAGAAATAAAGTGAGCGCAGAGTAGCGATGCTGAAAAGCGAAGAAAAATCCACCGGTATTTTTCTTCGGCTTATACTAACCAACAATCAAACAAAAGACCGCCTGAGATGTGCCTCAGGCGGTCTTTATTATGCACACAAAGCGACTCTATGCCGTCACCAGTTTAATATTGAAACGCTGGGACGAAACCGCGCGGCGCAAGTCATGCCATAGCAGCACATAGGCTTCCGCACTGCGCGAGGTGGTGATATCGCCGAGGTCGATCACTTCGCGCCAGCCGAACCATTCCTTCAAAATGCGCACGACCTGAGACTTGGCCTCAATATCGTTGCCACTGACGAAGACATCGGTCTTTTCGATCAGTTTATTCGGGTCCACCATCACATTGGCATTGACCGTATTCAGGGTCTTCACCACGCGTGTGGCCGGAAAAGCGCGCTGGATCTGTTCGCCGAGCGAATCGGTATTGCAGACGGTCAGTTTCCAAACCTCGGTCGAACGGTCGATCGGGTTGGCGGTATCGATCAGGATCTTGCCTTTGAGCGCGCTGGCCCCTGCCATCTCCAAAGCTTCCAGCGAGGCGGTGCCCAACGTGCAGTTGAAAATGATCTCGCCGAAATCCGAAGCATTCCTGAAGCTGCCATACAAGGCGTTATGCCCCTCCTCCTTGGCCCAGGCCACTGCCCGCGGATTGGCTTCATCGCGCGAGCCCAGCATGACATCGTGACCCAACTCCACCAGTTTCGAACCGATGGTCTGACCGGTGGCCCCCGTTCCCAAAACTCCAATCTTCATATCCAAACTCCTTGAGAGAGAATGCCGTCCAATTTCAGCCTATTGTAGTCCCAAGCAACGCTGAACGGAAGTCCTGCTACGCAGCCGCCTGTTTGGTCATTTTGGTCTTCAACCACTTCAAGCGGAAGGTCTCTTCGCGCTCGCGCTCTTCGAGGGAGCTGACAATGAACTCGATCTGGTGCTTGTACTGTGGAATGAAAATATGCTGCAACGCGTTCACCCGGCGTTGGGTCTTGCGCAATTCATTAGCCAGGCGCCAGACCGCCGCCGTCAACATGGAAAGCTGTGGGACGCGCAACAGCACCTCACGAAAGGCATCACTGGCTTCGTCCAGCGCGGCGGAGGTATCGCCCGGGCTGTAAGGCAATTTGGGCGGCTCACCACGGGCTTCGATCTGCGGTAACGCCACCCCCATCACCCCGCGCAAGCGCAGGTGCACATCCACGGTCTTATCCACGGCCAACGCCGCCCACTCCACATGGTCCGAACCCATTACCAGGCGGGCTTTTTCCATGGCAGCGTAGGCGGTGGTCAGCAGGGTCCACACCTCTTTTTGCAGGGTGTCGGCTTCTTTGGCCACACGCACCAGTTCCCCGGTCAGGGCTTCGCGTTTGCGGTCAAGGATCTCGTACCCCTCCTTGGCAAAGCGCAACTCCTTCTTGAGGCGGATCAGGTTCGTGCGGGTGGGAGCAATACTAATTTGCGGCATCGTCGCCCTTGTAATATTGCGCGATCTCGTCGAGCGTCACGCGGGTCAGTTCTTTCTTCGGCAGCATGGATAGCAACTTCCAGCCGATCTCCAGTGTCCGCTCAATGGACCGGTTCTCAGTAAAGCTCTGGTTGACGAACTCACGCTCGAACGCGCGTCCGAACTTCAGGTACTTCTGGTCCACCTCACTGAGCTCTTCCTCGCCGATCACGGAAGCCAACGCCCGCACGTCCTGGGTCTTGGCATACGCGGCATACAACTGCGCCCCCCAGCGCGGATGGTCGTCACGCGTGCGGTTCTTGCCGATGCCGTCCTTCATCAAACGCGAAAGACTCGGCAGCACCGCCACCGGCGGATAAATACCCGCAAAGTTCAACTCGCGCCCGAGCACGATCTGACCCTCGGTGATATACCCGGTCAGGTCTGGCATGGGATGAGTGATATCGTCATTGGGCATGGTCAGGATCGGGATCTGCGTGATCGAGCCCTTGCTCGTGCGAATGCGTCCCGTGCGCTCGTACAACGACGCCAGGTCGCTATAGAGATAACCAGGGTAGCCTTTACGGCTCGGCACCTCACCACGCACATTCGAGATCTGACGCAACGCCTCACCGTAGTTGGTCATATCGGTGAGCACCACCAACACATGCATCTCACGGTCATAGGCCAGATGCTCTGCCAGGGTCAGGGCAGCCCGCGGGGTGACGACGCGCTCCACCGGGGGGTCATCCGCCAGGTTGAGGAACATGGCCACGCGGGTCAACGCGCCGCTCTCGGTAAAGGATTTGCGGAAGTAATCGGCCACGTCGTTCTTCACGCCCATCGCCGCAAACACGATGGCGAAATCTTCGCCTTCGGTCTGTGGAGCGCCAGCCACTTTGCCCAACGTGGCCTGACGCACGATCTGCGCGGCGAGTTGGTCGTGGGGCATACCGGCTCCAGAAAACAGAGGCAG
>CAZJMZ010000386.1:0-2518 GCA_964547115.1 uncultured Anaerolinea sp.
AAGGCTTCGTCTTCGGCTTGGAAGACCAGATAGGCCTGGGTCTCCGCATCGAATGGGCGCAATTCAAGCCCGGCCGGGAACGGCCTGACCTGCGGGGCTGCATCCAGGTTGATCTCCATCATCCAGTGATAGCGGATAATGGAGTAGCCTTCGCCTTCAAACATGGCACGCACATGCGGGTCGGCGGCATTCGTGCCAGCACGGATATACACGCGCAGGTCGGGCGCGGCGAGCGGCATTTGCTCGCGTACGCGCGTCTCCACTTGTTGCAGCAAAGCCGTGCCGATGCCGTGCCCGCGAAATTGCGGGTGGACGTAGCCGTCACCGTTGAAATAGGCATACGCATGGCGATGCAGACATTCCTCATACCCAACCACGCGCCCAGTTTCGTCGGTGACCACCCAGGCGTCTTTCTCCAGGTCGAAACCTTCGCTCTTCCATTCGTTCGCCAGTTCTTCGGCCGTCACGGCCGACATTTCATCACCATCGGCCACCAGCACATCATGGATCAGGTCGGTGATGGCTTGCAGATCATCCCAGTGTGGGGAGCGTAAAGTAAATCGGTTTTCCATTTATGCCTCAATCTTTTCATCCGCCACGGTTGTAACGGCCAACTCGCGCCCCGGGCGGAATTCTGTTTCATATTGATTAAATTGACGGGCCGCCCGCATGCCCGCGCGTTCATACAACCTCAAAGCGCCGGTGAGGCTGGAAGCATCCACACCGAGACCAGCGCGCTTTTTGCCCGCCGCATAAAAGGCGGCAAAAGCCTGTTTGAGCATGGCGTAGCCCAAGCCGTGTTTGCGCCATTCGCGCCGCACACCCAGTTCGTTCACCCAACCGCTTTCGGCATCTTCCACATCTTCGATGCGGCAGATGCACATGCCAACCATCTGGTCACCATCCATGGCGACGAACCAATACTGTGGGTCATACAGCGGGTCTTCGATAAAGTTATGCTTGAACTCAGCAAAGCCTTTCTCGAACGGTTGTGGAATAAAGCCATAATGGTCTTTGAAAGTTTCCACAAAGGTCAAATAGATGGCTTCCATCTCGGTCTCGGGGTTGAACGGGCGGATGGTGATACCGGCAGGCAGATCTGGCACAACAGGTTGCTCATCCAATTCAGTGACCATGCGATAGTATGAGCGGATGTGCGTCCAGCCGAGGGTTTCAAACAAGGCCACCCCGGCCTGATTGTGTGCTTCAGCACCAGAACGCGGCGCGACGCGCAGCTCGGGCGGGCATAGGTCCAGGGCGCGCCGGGCATGGTTCAAGGCCCACGTCACGATATGGCTCCCAATGCCCCGGTCCCAATGCATGGGATGCACACAGCCCATGATCCACGGATGTACCGGGGGAATCTGGCTCGTCCAGCATTCTTCGAAGGCTACCAACGTGCCATCCGACGCAAAGACCAGATACACATCACGCTGTGGGTCGAAACCCTCATTCAGCCAGTCAATGCGCAGAATCTCAGGGTCGAGCAGGTCAACGTGCCCGTTCAGGTGTTGAGAGTGAATATTCAAAAGGTCGAAAACCAATTTGTGGTCTTCGATGGTCGCCATGCGGGCGGTGTAGCCCAGCGGCAACGGATGGGAATTATGTTGAGTGTTCATGGTGTCCTTTGCTTTCGATAGACAAATAATCGTTTTTGGATTCTGAACCCGACCGATTCATACAAACGGATCGCCGCCGGGTTATCGTAATTGGTGCATACGTCCGCCGCGGTCATGCCCTCAGACTGGAGCCTGCGCAATGCGTCGAGCAACAGACTCTTGCCGAGGCCCTGGCGTTGAAAATCGGGGTGGGTGCCCACTGGCTCGAAGTGCCCGACTTTTGTCAGGGTGTCGGTCCACACGATGCAGTAGGAGGCCACCCGTCCATCAGGTGCCATGAGGAAAAGCTCATGCTCAGGCACATAGACCGGCGAGCACATCAAACGGTAAGCCCGTGGCCAGTATTCTTCAAAGGGCTTACTGGTCTCAAAAGCCGCGCCTGAGGTGAGTGCGCGGATCTGGGCATCTTCTGGTGTGCCGCGCGAAGTTCTCAGCGTGAATCCGGCCGGGAGTTGAGGGGCAGGCAACGGGTCGGTCAGGAGGCGCCTGAAGTAGACGAGGTGAAAGTCGCGGCGGGCAAATCCGTGCGCTTCAAGCCAACGAATGCGGGCATCGTCGTCTTCGTCCACCCAGTGCATGTCTAGGTGGTCCAGTTCAGGGAATTGCGCCACAGCCCAGGCCAACATTTCATGCTCACGCGGGTCTCCGCGCAATTCGGGGGCGGTGTACACATCGCAAGCGTTCTCCTCCGGTGAGAGCAGGCACCACCCCACCAGCCGCTCACCCTCATGCCACAAGCGAATGTGCGACTGCCAAACCTCCTCAGGCGTGTCAGTATAGAACAGCCACCATTGCAGGTCGCCGCGATGGACGTAGTGCGTGCCAGTGTTGGCAGCCGCACCTTCAGATAAAAGATCCAGCATGGCCTGCAGATCGTGCAAGCCTGCGTACGAACGTGC
>CAZJMZ010000387.1:0-2516 GCA_964547115.1 uncultured Anaerolinea sp.
ACGATGAACGTGCCGATCACCCCCGTGAGACCGAAGATGGCCCACCGGCGGCTCAGGAGGGCATAGCGGCCCTCCGGTCCGGCGACGGCATTCATCACCACCGAGAATGCCACCGCCAGCGCGATCTGTGGAATGGTGGCAAAGGCCCAAATGGCGAGCGTGGCCACCACCAGATACTGTTCCGCCAGCACAAACGTAAGCAAGCCGGTGAGGGCGTAACACATGATGACCAACAGGCGCGAGAGCCCGTACCACGGCACGATGTTGCGGCGGGTCTGCAAAAATCGGCCCACAAAGATGGCCATCAACAAACCGGTCACGCCGGGCATGGAAGACATCAACCCCACTTGAAAATTACTCGCACCCAAACGGGTCAAGAACACCGGCAGGTACGGCGCAGAGACGTTGGAGATGCTGACGCCCACACCGTCGAATTGCACGTTGCGGAAATTTTCTTTCTGGATGCGGAGTTGTTCTTCGGATGGAGGCTTCATGTCTGACAACCGAATTATAACCCTGCGGTACAATCACGCGCATGATCCACATCCGCCGCATCGCACCGACCGAATGGCTGGTCGCCAAACGATTAGTCTATCGCGTCGCTCAAGCCACGTTCAACGACCCACGCCCGCTCGAGGAGATCATTGCCCACTTCGACGCGCTCGGTACCCTGAACGACATGCTCGATATTCAGGCGCATTACTTTGAAAGTGGGGGCATTTTTCTGGTGATGTTCGATGGCGACGAAATGATCTGCACAGGCGCGGTCCGTTCGCTGGGCAGGGATGTATGCGAGCTAAAGCGTCTTTGGCTGCTGCCTGAATATCAAGGGCAAGGCCTCGGCTATCGCATGACGCAGGAACTACTGGCCTTTGCCCGGGCACAAGGCTATCAACGCATGCGCCTGGAAACTGACCCGGCCAGCCAGAGTCGTGCAGTGGCTTTTTACGAGCAACTGGGCTTCAAGCAAATCCCCTTCGAGAACGGCAAACCCGATGAAGAAGACATTCTGATGGAAATGACTTTATAACTTCACCGCCCTCAACCAACCTGGTACCTGTTCCACCAACTGTTGCATGATGCTCCGTGTCCGGTTCTGGTACGAGGCCATATCTCCATACACCTCGCCCCCGCTCGCACCCACCACATCACTGACCATGCGCAGGATCAACAGGCGCGCTTTATTCTTTTGCGCCACCCAAGCCAGCGAAGCCGACTCCCAATCGGCGGCGAGGGCGCCTTTGGACCTGAGGAAGGAGATCTTTTCGGGCAGCAGGTCGGCATCGGCAGAGGCAATCAGTCCGCGTAGGGTGGGGAAAGGCAGCGGTTCAGCGAGCCAGCTCAAATCGAGGGTGGAGGCGTAGTAGTCCGTCACATCGCCCGATTCCATTAATTCCACGATGTCATAGATGAAGGTGCGCTCGACAAGCAACAAGTCGCCCTGCTTTGACACACCATCAAACCCGCCACAGGTACCCAGGTTGACGGCGATATCCGGTTGGTGATGGTCAAGAATATATTGCAGCGCCCCGGCTGAAGCGGTCTTGCCCCAACCGGCATGGAAGAACATAACCGGGAATTCTACAAGCATGGCCTCAAAGCATTCACCATACGGGTACGCCTGCATCGTTGCCTGAGGAAACAGCGGTCTGAGAGCGGCCCACTCGGCATTGGCGGAAATAACAAGGCTGGTTTTCAAGGTCTTCTCCTGATTTATATTTTTACCATTTCAGACTGTATTCATCTGGTTATCTGTTGTATAATCTTTTCATGCCCGAATGGATCGGAAAAACAATCGGCAAAGTTCGAATTGATAAATATCTGGCACGCGGGGGGATGGCAGAGGTTTATCTGGGAATGCACACCACCTTAGATCGCCCCGTGGCGGTCAAGGTTCTACATGCCCATATCGAAGAAAACCCTGAAATGATGTCGCGCTTCCAACGCGAAGCGAAGGTCGTGGCGGCGCTCAGGCACTCGAACATCGTGCAGATCTTCGATTTCGATACCGTGGACGGCCACCCATATATTGTAATGGAATACCTGAGTGGCCCCACACTCGCCAATTATCTGCGTGCTGAACATTCGCGCGGCGAGCGTATTCCGCCACACCAGGTGGCGCGCTTGTTGAAAGGTCTCACCGCTGCTCTTGATTATGCTCACGCGCAGGGCGTCATCCACCGCGATATCAAACCCGGCAATATCATCCTGCAAAGCAACTCGGGCGAGATCGCGCTCAACACACCGCTGGCCCGTGATACAGAGGGCGTGCTGACCGATTTCGGTCTCGTGCGTATTTCCAATTCCGCCACACAAACGGCATCCGGCACAGTGAGCGGCACTGCGGCGTATATGAGTCCAGAGCAGGCGCGCGGCGACAAGACCGATCATCGCACCGATATTTACTCGCTGGGCATCGTGCTCTACGAAATGCTGGCGGGGCGCGTACCTTTTGAAGCCGATAGTTCGCTCTCGGTCATGTACATGCAGATCAACGAACCGCCCCCGGCGATCAA
>CAZJMZ010000388.1:0-2514 GCA_964547115.1 uncultured Anaerolinea sp.
GCGCGCGCGAGCATATCGGCGAAGCTGGTGCCTTTCAGGCGTTTGACCAGTTCATCCTGGGCATCGCACCACACCGGGCGAATGGGGCAGCCCTCTTCAAAGGTGCACGCGCCTTCATTGGCGACACACTCATTCAACTGGATGGGCCCATCGATGGCTTCCACCACCTCCAGCAGGGTGATGTCTTTGGGCTCGCGGGCCAGGGTGACACCGCCACGCGCGCCGCGCGAGGTGTGCAATAAGCCCGCAATCGATAATTGCGAGATGATCTTGGCCAGGAACGATGGGGGAATATTCTGTTCCTTGGCAATACTGCTGGTGGCAGCACGCTCACTATTCCCCGCGCGCGCCAGATGTAACACCGCACGTACTGCATAGTCCGCCTGTCGGGTGATCTGCATGGATACCTTCCTCTCGATTGACAAAATACACAAAAAACAGAGAAACCTTGTCTCTAATCACGATTTTATGTTTATCCGCAGCCACGCACAAGTGATGGAGGTCATGGAGGATTTATGACCTTTTACTCCAGATAAAAAGACCGGCTCCTGCTTGAAAATCAGCGGGGAGCCGGTCTTTTTACATTTATGGGCCCTTGCTACGCACCTTGATATCGCCGCCACCCATGTTGATGAGCACAGTCAGGGTGGGGCCCTCACCGGTCTGGGTGTAAGTCTTGCCGTTCTGCGACCAGCCATCCGGCATGTTGATATCGGCCAGAGCGCTATCGATGGTCACCACGGCGTTCATATCCGGCGGGATGATGAGCAGGAGGCTGCTCAACCCGGTGTCAATGCTTACGGTGGCATCGCGTTGCAGGCTGCCCGAAAAATCGAGGGTGTAGTCACCTGCCCCGCTGTTGAAGACCATGGTCTTGAAATTGGCATTCGCCAGCCCGGTCATGGTCACATCTGAGGCGCCGGTGGAGTAGTTGAATTGCGCCATGGGTTCGGTGTTCGGTTGCGAAAAAGCCAGTTCCACATCCGAAGCACCATCTCTGACCGTCAGGTTGCGCAGCGCCAGCCCGCCCAATTCAAAGGTGCCGTCGTAGGCGCCTGCAGCGATCTCCAGATCCATGGGGGTCTTGCCAAACATCAAGGTCCATTCGTTCTTGAACCCGTCAAACGGCGGCAGATTCTCAAAATTACCCTGCTTGATCGTGACATCTCCGCCATCCACAGTCACTTCGGGCTTCAGATCACTGACGTTGTAAACAGCGGTCCCGTCCACCAAGCCATTGGCTCCTGTGGATAACTTCAACGTACCGGCTCCAAACTCAAGGCTCACCCGCGTCTCTTCGACCTTTGGGGCTGCCACCGTGATCTCATCCTTGATCTCCGGCCCAACCTTTGATTGCTCGGGCAGGTCGATCGTCACGCCACAGGCCAGGTTCGCCAGCGCCAGGGCCACAATTGCCAAAAGTACTTTTACGTTCATGTTCGATTCTCCTTCTGACAAGCCTTACGCAGGAAAATCAAAATGGTTGCGGATAAAACATCGCCCCCGGCATGAATGATGCCGGAGGCGGTAAAGTCAGTTCTCTGGAGCTGGCTTTGATTTTCACGCCATGTGCGGCGGTTCCTTCGCCGGTTTCTGGGAGGCAAATGCCGCAAGCAGGGCCTGGTCCAACGAGCGGACCTCCAAGATCTCAATACCTTTCGGGTAACCTTCGCCCTTGCGAATGGCCTTCGGCACAATGGCGGTCTTGAAACCGAGTTTCTGTGCCTCACGCAACCGTACCTGCATCTGCCCGGGCATGCGCAATTCGCCCGCCAGGCCGATCTCACCGATCAACACCGCATCGGCTTTGACCGGCACATCGCGCCACGAAGAGGCGATCGCTGCGGCCACCGCCAGGTCAGCGGCGGGCTCATCGATCTGTATGCCGCCGACGACGTTCACAAAAATATCCTGCTCGGCCAGTTTGAGTCCCACCCGGCGCGTGAGCACCGCCGATGTTAATAACAACCGGTTGAAATCGACCCCATTGGCGGTGCGGCGCGCATTGCCGAACTGGGTCGGGGAGGTGAGACCCTGGATCTCGACCAGGATCGGACGCGTGCCTTCCATCGTCACCGCAATGGCCGACCCGGCCGCATTGATCATGCGCTCGGCCAGAAATGCCTCAGATGGATTGGTCACTTCGACCAGCCCACCTTCACGCATTTCAAAGACACCCACTTCCGAGGTCGCGCCGAAACGATTCTTCACCGAACGCAATAAGCGGTAGGCTTGAAACCGGTCACCTTCGAGATACAGCACCGTATCCACGATATGTTCCAGCACCCGCGGACCGGCAATGGTGCCTTCCTTGGTCACATGCCCGATCACAAAGACTGAGATGCCGCTGCTCTTGGCCAGCTCACGCAACTGCGACGAACACTCGCGCACCTGGCTCACCGACCCGGCCGACGAATCGGTACTGGACACATACACGGTCTGGATCGAGTCTACGATCAGCAGATCGGGCTTGACCTCATTAACATGATTGAGAATGATCTCGAGGTTGGTCTC